>NZ_JBOZPS010000016.1:0-118801 GCF_050849305.1 Shewanella sp. MF05960
AACTCAATACCTGTGAATGTCCACACAGATTTCTTGTTTAGATTGTTAAAGAGCGTACTAATACCAAAAGAATCAATCTTTCGCTTAGTGGCCGTTGACGCTAGGTCGTTGGCTTGGGCTGCGTATTCTACGCTTTCCCGTGTTGGCGTCAAGTGTTTTTTCAAACTTTCTTTTCGCCTTGAACTCAGTGTTAATAACCACTTCATTCAACCTAACCCGGTGACCGCTTTCGCTGTCTGCCGTGTCAGTGGATGCGCATTATAGGCACCATGAGATTTAGTGCAACCCCTTTTTTTAGGTTATTTATCTTTTTTGACTTGTTTGCGGATAATTTAGCCTGACCAGCTAGTTTTTAAGCATTATACTGTCAAAAACCATGAATATATAAGGATTGTTATGTCTACGAACGTAAGAACTTACCAAGGAATACACCCTGATTTAGCTGATAGTGTCTATGTTGATGAGTCGGCTGTGCTTGTGGGTGATATAAAATTAGATCATGACGCGAGTGTTTGGCCACTTGTTGCCGCTCGTGGAGACGTGAATAAGATCCGTATTGGTAAACGTAGCAATGTTCAAGATGGCAGCATATTACATGTTACTCGAAAATCTGCTGCTAACCCTGAAGGTCATCCATTGATTATTGGTGACGATGTAACGATTGGCCATAAGGCAATGCTGCATGGCTGTAAGATTGGTCATCGGGTTTTAATTGGAATGGGCGCTATATTACTTGATGGTGCAATAGTAGAAGATGATGTCATTGTGGGTGCGGGGTCATTAGTGCCGCCCAATAAGGTATTACAGAGCGGCTTCTTATATGTAGGCAGTCCCTGCAAGCAAGCGAGACCTTTAACAGAGGCAGAACGTGCTTTCTTACCTCAGTCTGCTGATAATTATGTACGGCTGAAAAATGAGTATCTAGTGGACTTACAGCAATAGAGTTAGTTTTGTTCATCGAAATGGGCTATTTCTTCTGTGCCCATTTCACATTTACCTTGTAAAAATAGTTTACTAGTTGACAGTTATGACTATTGTGCTTGATTAAACTCAATTGCTTTATATGATAGTTAGCCTAGGATTGAATACTTATCTTCTTTCAGGGTTTACTTATATAAAGTTAATTACTCTCATTTCGTCTATATTTAAGTGAGCTTACTAAAGCAGAATACGGTTTAGGTGTTTTAAATCCCGTACTGAAGATTTTTGAACAAGGATGATTAGGTGTACCCAAAAAATCGACAGCAAAATTTACGCAAATCGCACAATGATATTACGCAGCATTTATTACTGCTGGTTATTCCATTGCTACTTATTAGCATTTTGACTTTTGTGTTCATTGATGCTGATAAAGCCTATTTATACTTATTGTTGATTTGCGCTGGCTATGTGACAAGTTATGCGATGACCTACTATGTACATAAGCAGAACATGTTGCGCCTTTGGCAACACTTAGATCAGGTGGTACGGATTAATGATACAACGTATGAGTTAGTTAATTTATCTAATCAGTACGATTCTGAAAAAGCCTTTTTAGATGCTTTACTGCAAAAAGCAGTAAATGCGATTGACGATGCTGAAATGGGTAGCATTATATTAGTGGATTATGTCGCTAACCGCTTACAGTTTGAGTCTGTTGTGGGTTTGAATATTGACACTCTGCGTAATATTAACTTTACCCTTGAAGAAACCTTTTTATATCGATTAACGAAAGGCCGTTTCGATAAAGCTGTTGTCATTAATAATATGCAAAACATTAATGCCAAAAGCACCCTGACAGAAGATGATCAATTTGTTTTACTCAATGCGTCGTCAAAGCAAATTTGCTCTACTTTGTCGAGCCCGATCAGAATTGAGGGTGAACTGTATGGAATGATGAACCTAGACAGTAGCAAAATGGAGGCGTTTGGTGAATATGATATTAATCTCGTTAATATTCTTACCTCAGAGGCTGCGAATGCCATTTCCTTGTATCAAAAATCGAAAAAAATCGAAATCATGGCCAACTTCGACGGGTTAACGAATTTGTATAACCGCAAAAAATTCGATGCTGCTATTTTACAATGGAAACACGATGCAGCCTTAGCGAGCTATATTGTCATTTTAGATATGGATAATTTAAAACCATTGAATGATTTACATGGCCATCAAGCTGGTGATGATGCATTACTAGCCTTTGCCCAGTCACTAAAGTCGATGTGGCACCCAAACTTTTTAGTTGCGCGATATGGTGGAGATGAATTTGTTGCGCTATGCAGAGGTCCTATAGAGACTTTAGAGGCACAGATAAATCAATTACAACAAGATTTAGCTCTTCTTACGCCATCCATCCATTTTAGTTATGGCATAGCACAATATCAACAAGACTGGCAAATGGCATTTAAGCAAGCTGATAGCAACATGTACCAACAAAAGCGTTTAAAAAAACAAACCTCAATTGATTAAGCACTTTCTACTGGGCAAATGAGCAAGCGTTTAACTCTCTATTGAATTTCAATGTCACCGTTGTCGTTAAACGCTTCTTGCTCTATCAATGCTTCCGCTTTATCTTCTATGTCGAAACGGCACAGTTCAAACAGGTTAGCAACATTAGATGGATTCACCTCTTGTTGTTCACACAGCATGCTTATCGAGCTAAAACTTGCATAACAATTAATATTCACCCCTTGTTGCTGGGCGACAAATCTCACCTTATCAGCCTCGATAAATAATTGATCACTAAAAATGACACTTTGATTCATTAATCGACGACCTTTTGTGCTAATAATTCGCGAAGCTTACGCATTACGGGACCTTTATCTGGGTTAATACCTCGCCATAAGTTAAAACTCGCCGCAGCTTGCCCGACTAACATGCCTAAACCATCTGCGGTTTTGCGCGCATGCTGATCCTGAGCCCATTGGTTAAACACTGTCGTTTGTTGGCTGTACGTCATGTCGTAACAGTCGGTAGTGTCATCAACGATAGTATCGGGTAATGAAATAAGCTGCCCAGATAAGCCGGCTGATGTTGAGTTAATGACTAAATCAAATGGCGAAGTTAATTCTTCAATCGGTTGAGCGAAGAAGTTACCGTACTCATTGAATAATTTTTGTAGTTGTTCGGCTTTCTCGTGAGTGCGATTGCAAATAACCAACTGCGACACATTATGCTGCAAGATAGGTAAAATACAGCCCCTGGCTGCGCCACCAGCGCCCACCAGCAATACACGCTTACCTTTTAATGACCCAAATAGCATTTCAAGATCATTAACCAGACCAACCCCATCGGTATTGTCACCACCAATTTTACCATTAGGCAGGTTAAATAGGGTATTAACAGCACCTGCTAGCTTTGCCATTTCACTGAGTTCGTCGCACATGGCAAATGCTTGTTCTTTAAATGGCGCGGTGACATTAGCACCTTTGCCACCATCAGCAAAAAAAGCCGTTAATGAAGCGTCAAATTGATCAATAGGTGCAAGAATAGCGTTATAGCTTAAATCTTGCTGAGTTTGCTTGGCAAACTCAGTATGTATAAATGGTGACTTACTTTGTGCTATTGGGTTACCAAATACGGCATACTTATCTGTCATTCGCTTTGTCTCTTCATTAACTATTTAGGACAACGTCCCACATATACAGTGAGAGGTTATCGGCTATATGCTTCAGGCATTTCCGTTTTCTGTAAGTAGCGATCACGAAGCTTGTCTTGACGACTGTCAGTGCTTTGCTCCTCACCTGCTATCCACATTTTTTGTACTTTACTACTGAATTCGAAAGGGTCGCCGCTCCATAAAACAATATCAGCAGGCTTGCCAACGGCAATTCGGCCAGAATCTAAATGAAAAATATCAGCAACATTTGACGTTACAGCAGCCATAGCATCATTGTAATCCATACCATTGGCAACCGCATTACCCGCACTATAACGTAATGCATAAATACTGTGGCTGTCGCCAGGCAAAGCGATGGCCACCCTTACGCCTGCTTTAGCAAGCTTACCTGCATTATTAAGCGAATTATGTAGCGAATCAAAACTTTCCGGTAAATTACGCATGCTGTCAATAACCACAGGGATATTTGCTTGCGCTAACTGATCTGCCACAAGGACGGCATCTGCAGCATTTATTAAAATAAGGTCAAGACCTAGGTTTTGCTTAAGCTTAATCAAATGCAAAATATCACTGGCACGGTCAACGTCGACAATTAATGGCTTTTCACCTGCGAGTACCGCGTTAATAATATCATCTTCACGACCAGGCTCTTCACTATCATCGTCAGCGATTTTTTTCGCTTTACTCTTTTGAGACTGCGCTTTTTTAGCATCCTCAAGTTTATGGATTAATTGCTGCATTCCTGCTGCACGCGAGCCTTCTTCTGTCGCACCTAATGCAACAACTAATCCGGTGTTTGCGGCCAGAATACTGTCCCAATCACCACTTAAATCTACGCTAAATGTTTGTCCTGCAAAAATGCCTTCGCCACCGCCAGATGACACGACATTACGGGTTATCCCGCCTTTGCGAGCAAATGGCACCGTGGATGCTTTGGGGTTGTAAGCTAAACTAGGGTCAAAAACAACATCGGCTTCTTTTTCATATGCATCAAGTGACGATGCTACAGCACCAATTTCGACCAGCCCCAAATCATTCATACTCGCAATAAAGCCTGGCGTTAATATTGCCCCTTTAGCATCTATGACGGTATCGGCAGTCAGCGACGCCGGATTAATGGCTACAATAGTGCCATCTTCAATCACAACGGTTGCATCTGTTAGTACGCCTTGTTCTGTGGCGGTATGCACTGTGGCATGGATAATCGCTACGCTTTCAGCTTGAACAGCA
This sequence comes from Shewanella sp. MF05960, assembly GCF_050849305.1. Taxonomy (NCBI): domain Bacteria; kingdom Pseudomonadati; phylum Pseudomonadota; class Gammaproteobacteria; order Alteromonadales; family Shewanellaceae; genus Shewanella; species Shewanella sp. MF05960. Next base: position 4,826 of record NZ_JBOZPS010000016.1, read on the forward strand.
CAACTCAATGTTAGGCAGGCCGATAAACTTAAAGCAAGTGCAGATTTTTTAAATAGTGTCATTGTCTTGCTCCTTATTACTGACCTAACATAAAGTCACTTTGTGCCTGATAGGCTGGGTCTTGGCGGTCATACACTTTTGCACCATCAATAAACACCTGATCAGCTTGGGCGTATACGCTAAACGGATTGGTATTCCATACCACCACATCTGCATTTTTACCCTTTTCGAGTGAACCGGTCTTATCGCTAATACCCAATGATTTTGCCGCATTAGCAGTAATCCAGCCAATGACATGCTCAGCCTTTAAGTCAAAGCCGTTAGCATTCGCGTTATTCATGATTTTTGCCGTTTCTTGATTAAGACGCTGAATGGTTACGCCAGAGTCTGAATGCACGACAGCACAAGCGTTTTTAACCGCATCGACTATGGCAACATTTTCAAGCACCATGTCATAAGCTTCTAATTTAAAGCCCCACCAATCTGGCCACATCGCGGCGCAATTACCATTTTCAGCCAATAAATCGGCAATTTTGTATGCTTCAACAGCATGATGGAATGTGCCAGCGTGATAACCGAACTCTTTCCCTAGGTCGATCATCATCGCCATTTCTTCAGCTTTGTAACAATGGTTATGAATTAAAATCTCACCTTCCAGCACACCTTTAAGGGTGTCTTTCATTAAATCACGCTCAGGGGCAACAGGATTTTTACCTGCGGCGTAATCAGCATCGTACTTGTCCCATGCTCGTTTATATTCAGTTGCTTGAATAAATGCTGTGCGGTAGCCCGCCATATTACCCATACGAGTCATCGGTAATTCATTACGACTACCGTAAAGATTTTTAGGATTTTCACCACAGGCCATTTTTAATCCATACGGCGCGGCAGGAAACTTCATCGCTTGCATTGTCGTAGCTGGAACATTTTTGAGTGTCACCCCGCGTCCACCAATCAAGTTGGCTGAACCAGGTAAAATTTGCAGTGTGGTAATACCGCCTTCTCGAGCGCGATTAAAACCTGGATCTTGTGGCCATACGCTGTGTTCAGCCCAAACTTCGGCTGTCACAGGGTTAGTCATTTCATTGCCATCATTATGAGATTCGGCATTGGGGCTTGGGTACACTCCTAAATGCGAGTGCACATCGATAATACCTGGAGTAATCCATTTGCCTTTAGCGTCGACAACTACTGCACCTTCTGCAACTAACTGCTGCCCTACTGCACTGATTTTACCCTCTTTAATCAGTACGTCAGCGTCATCAATACGTTCACCGGTACCGGTTAATACTGTGGCATTTTTAAGTAACGTGGTTGAGTTCGGTAACGCATGGTAAGTGCTTGGGTATGGATTTGCGTTGATGGTCACTTGCGGGTCTTGTTGTTCTGCTGGGCTACAACCGGCTATTGCGGTAGATAACGCCACAGCAACCAAAGAAGGCGTGAGTTTGGCCATTGGGGTCTCCTTTCTTATTTTGCGACCAATTTAACCAAGTTACCTGTTGAAATACAGCGTAATCGTTAAATAATTGGTATCAAAACGTTAACAACTATATGTTCCTGCAATAGCAATGATTTCGATATGATTTTCGATATAATAGACCGACACTCCTCAACACAGACAATATGAACTGGTTACGTAAATTATTCACTAAGCCGCAAGCAAGCGATGATAGAGATGCTATGCAATCTAACGCCTACGATATTATTGGTGGCGATAAAGTGATCCGTGCGATAGCGCATGACTTTTATCAGCAAATGCAAACTCGGCCTGAAACTCAAAGCTTACTCGCCATACATCGCTCGCCTATTGCTGACTCAGAGCAAAAATTATATGAATTTTTAAGTGGTTGGCTTGGCGGACCGCAACTGTATCAACAGAAACATGGTCACCCTGCACTCCGAGCAAGGCATATGCCTTTTGCGATTGATGAGTCAATGCGAGATCAATGGTTAATATGTATGCGTGCAGCAATTCACAATTCAATAAAAAAGCCTGAACATCAACAAGTGATTATTCAGGCTATTTCGACCTTAGCTGACAATATGCGAAACCGATAATGACTAATGCTATATCGCTAACTCATGTTACTAACTCATAGTTAAGCTTGAGTTAACCAGTCTTGTGGCTTTAAGTAAACGTCGTACAGATCTGCTTCTGCAGTCCCTTTTTCAGGGGTAAATGCATATTCCCAGCGAACTAATGGCGGCATCGACATCAGTATTGATTCGGTGCGACCACCGGTTTGTAAGCCAAACAACGTGCCGCGATCATACACTAGGTTAAATTCGACATAACGGCCACGACGGTATAGCTGGAACTGACGTTCATCATCGCCATACTCTAATGCTTTGTTGCGTTCAACTATTGGTGCATAAGCTTCAATAAAACCATTACCGACCGCTTGCATAAACTCAAAGCTTCGCTCAAAACCAGGTTGATTTAAATCATCAAAAAATAAGCCACCAACACCACGGGTTTCATTACGGTGCGGTAAAAAGAAGTATTCATCACACCACTTTTTGTACTTGGGATAAACATCTTCACCAAATGGGTCACAAATATCTTTCGCCGTTTGATGCCAGCTCACCACATCTTCTTTAAACGGATAGTAAGGTGTTAAGTCAAATCCACCACCAAACCACCAAACGGGGTCAGCGCCTTCTTTACGGGCAATAAAAAAACGCACGTTGGCATGAGTAGTTGGAATAAACGGGTTATTAGGGTGGATAACTAATGACACTCCCATAGCCTCAAAACTACGGCCAGCTAATTCTGGACGATGTGCAGTTGCGGATGCAGGCATCGCAGCACCCATCACATGTGAAAAGTTAACTCCTGCCTGTTCAAATACCTGCCCTTGTGTCATGACACGGCTAGTACCACCGCCACCTTCTTCACGCTCCCACGAGTCGGCTTTAAACGTTGCTTTACCGTCGAGCAGTTCTAAACGCTGACAAATATTTTGCTGAAGTGCCAACAGAAACGATTTAACTTGTTGTGCATCCGGCACCTGATGTTGGGTATTGGGCATGTTATTAACTTCCACTTCGAAGAATTTGACCACTGCGGGCATCAATAATGGTCGATGGCTGACGTTGCTCGCCAAGCTGACCTACAATTAATGCCTCAATTTTATCGCTAAAATCAGTGAGGATGTGTTGTGCATCGACCACAGGAGACTCTCCCGCTAAATTGGCGCTGGTCGATACTAATGGTTTATTAAGTGTGTCGCAAAGCTCACGCACAACCGGGTGAGCAGATACTCGCACTGCGATTGAATCAAACTCACCACATAATAACGTTGATACATGTGCCTTGATTGGCATCACAAATGTGAATGGCCCTGGCCATTTTGATTGCGCAAACTGCAACTGCGACTCGGTGAGCTGAGTAATATCAATGTAAGGCAATAGCTGCTCAAATGAGCTTGCCACTAAAATAAGGCCTTTTTGCCAAGGTCGTTGTTTTACTGCCAGTAATTTTTCGATGGCGGCATCATTATCAGGATCACACCCTAAACCAAACACAGCTTCTGTTGGGTAAGCTATTACGCCACCTTGTTGTATGGTGGTGGCGACAGCCGATGGCTGCAATTGCAACATTGGATTTCCTTTCATCAATTTAATGGTGGTGATAACGAATTAAAGCGCTCGCTTATATTTGCAGGATTTCTGCGGACATTCAAGACGGCTGCCAGCAGCGCCTTTGCGTTCCACTAAAATACCAAAGCCACAATCTGGGCAAGACTCATTATAAGGAGGATAGTTTACGATAAACTTGCATTTAGGGTAGGCACTGCAAGCAAAAAAAGTCTTTCCATAGCGGCTGGTCCGAGATTCTAAATGACCTTTATTGCATTGAGGGCATGCGATTTGTTCAGCTTCATTGCTGTGATCATGTTTTTCAATGTGGGTGCATTCTGGATAGTGTGTACAACCAATAAAAATACCAAAACGACCAGACTTCACTGCTAACTCATGGCCACATTTTGGACATTGTGAACCACTAATCACTTGTGTTTCTATCGACTCGTGTTGAACTAACGGCCGCGTGTAGTCGCAGGTTGGGTAATTATTACAACCGACAAAACTGCCATGCTTACTGTGTTTAACCGACAGCTCAGAACCACAAACAGGACAAAGCTCAAACTCTTTTTCCAGTGCATGCTCGTGGACAGTAAACAGCTGTTGATCAATTTTCGACATGGTGCTCTCAATGAATAATATTCTATAGATCTAAAAAAGGAGGCTAAGCCTCCTTTCTGTTATGAGTGTAAGCGCCCTTCTGGCTGCTCGAAGATTAAATCTTCCATTTGCTCGTAGGCAGACTCATTTCCTGGTACGTTGAATAGTACCATTAATACCACCCACTTAAGATCTTCTAACACCAATGTTGGTTCGTCTAATTCCATTACACGGTCAATGACCATCTCACGAGTTTCAACACTGAGCACTTGAATCTGCTCTAAAAACAGTAAAAAGCCACGGCTCTCTACATCTAACTTAGCCATTTCCGCTTTGGTGTAAATACGGAATGAATGTTGCGCATGATTGCACAAGTATGGTTTATCGCTTTCTTGCAGATCAGCTAACTGCTCTAGCCAAGAAAGGGCTTTTATAATATCCACTTGATGAAAACCCGCTCGGGTTAACTCTTTCGTGAGTTCATCTTCATCAACTAATAGCTCAATTTCACTATGAACATAATTTTCAAATAAATACATGAGGATATCAAACATGGCTAACTCCTCTTTAGTCTGACGTAACCACCGGGCACTGCTGCAACCCACCCTTGTAACTCAAGTTCAAGCATTTGTATTAACACCAGATCTATTGGCTTCCCACTATCCTCAACCACAGCATCAATTGCTGTCGTTTCATAACCTACACTAGCTAACAGCGAAGGAAATGGCAAATCACAAATGTCATTATCCCGTATATGGTGCCGTTGATGCAATTGTTCAAGGTGATAATCCGATAAACTCCCTAACTCTTCTATTATATCGGCAGCAGACTCAACAAGTTTTGCACCATTTTTGATTAAATCGTGACAGCCTTGGCTGTAACCGCCTAATACTGAACCTGGCACAGCAAACACTTCACGATTTTGCTCCATTGCTAACCGAGCACTAATTAACGAGCCACTTTTACGGCTAGCTTCGACGACAACAGTCCCTAAACTTAAGCCACTCACAATACGATTACGTTTAGGAAAGTTACCCGCATAGGGTCCAATATGCGGCCAATACTCGCTCATCACACAACCAGAATGAATAATGTCGCGATACAACTGTTGATGTCGTTGAGGGTAAACGCGTTCAACACCAGTACCTAATACCGCCATCGTTGAACCATTCGCCGCCAAAGTGGCTTTGTGAGCCGCACCATCGATACCTGTAGCCATGCCACTGGTAATGACAAAGCCTTGACTCGCAAGGTTATAAGCTAGCTCAGCGGCAATGTCTAACCCACCACGAGAAGCATTACGACTGCCCACAATGGCAATACTTGGCATGACTAAAGATTCAACGTTTCCTTTAATAAATAGCACTAATGGTGCATCAGAAATTTGTTGTAGTAATGGTGGATAGAGTGGATCTGAGGGAGTTAAAATATAATGATTTGGCTGCGATTGCTGCCATGCTAACGCTTGTTCAACTTTATCAACGTCGATATGGCACTTGGCCAGCAGGTTTGCCGATAGCGGCAATCCTTGAGGTTCAAACTCAAGACGTTGACGAAGTTCTTCAACGTCCATCTGAGTGAGTAATTGTTGAATCCGGGCGGGTCCTAACCCGGATACTGCACAAACAACGAGCCAGTCGACCAGTTTATCTGAAATTATTCACCTTTTAAGGTTAACGGCTCAGGCTTAACTAACTTATCACCAACACGAGCAGGTCGTTCATTAAACATGATTAGGCCTAAACTGGTTTTATCGAACACTTTAAAGACCAGTAAATTACCATGAAAGATATCGGGCATTTTATGAATCGTGTCTTCAGAGAAGTGTGCGAGCACTTTGTCGTAAGACGAGCGGTCTAGAGTACGAACAGGTAAGCCATCGTTATTAATCGTAATATCTTCACCGTCGCGGTACATAGAAAATACATGCCCGGTTTCGACACCGTCTTCACTACCACGGTCAAGGTAAACCACATCTAACTTACCAGCCTCACGTATTTTGCCATTAATGGCAATAATAGCAGCGGGTACAGCAAGGTCAGCGGCTTTAGGCACAAAGTAAGCTGACATTAATGCTTCATCTTCTACTGGCACAACTTTAAAGCCGCCTTTAGTTTCACGTAAGCTACTTAATAACTCTACTTTTGATATTGGTCCAGACTCAATCACTCGGCCACTTGAGGCTAAAATCATCTCTTGGCCTAATAATGCATCACGCTCTAGCGAGAAAAACTCTTGGCCTTTTTCGTACATTGCCACTTTGAGCCCAAGTTCAAGCTGTGCATTAACATAAATAATATCACTCACCACATGGTGAATAGATGGGCTCTCACCGCTCATTACCATAGGTAAACTGGCAAAAAAAGCAGGATCAACCACGCGATTTTGGACTAAATAAGGTTGTATAAGCGCTAAATCGACCGCAGGAATAGGGCCATCTTTTGATGCTATTCGGCCTTCGGGGCTTTTTTTAATGTGCTGTTTCACCACTAATCGCGGTTGACCATCAATAAAAACCAATGTCAGTCTATCGCCAGGATATATTAGATGTGGATTAGCAATTTGTGGGTTCACGCCCCACAATTTAGGCCAACGCCATGGATCATTTAAAAAGTATCCAGAGATATCCCACAGCGTATCGCCTTTTTTAACGACATACGTGTCAGGATGCCCAGCCTTCAAAGTTAATGCATCAGCACTCACTCCAAAAATATTTAAAGATAAAAAAGCAAGTAAAAGTAAGCGTTTCATGGTGCGGTCCATGTTGTTTAGCTCTTTATTAGAGCTTTTTACTGTTATTGATAGGCGGTAAGGATTAAAATTACCCTTATCGCAACAGCCAGTATAGCTAACTGGCTGAAATTTGACAGACTTGTTAAGAGTTTATATATGCCAATATTAAATGTTTTACGATTTCCAGATGAGCGTTTACGCACCATTGCAGAGCCAGTGACAGATTTTGGGCCAGAACTACAAACCCAAATCGATAACATGTTAGAAACAATGTACGAAGAAAAAGGCATTGGCCTTGCGGCTACACAAGTCGATTTCCATAAACAACTCATCGTCATGGACTTACAAGATGATGTTGAGCGCCCAACTATTTTCATCAATCCACAAATTACGAAAATTAGTGGTGACTTTGCTAATGAAGAAGGTTGTTTATCCGTTCCTGGTATTTATGCCAAAGTGGATCGTGCTGAGTTTGTAACCCTAAAAGCCTTCGACCGTCACGGCAAAGAATTTACCGTTGAAGCCGACGAGCTGTTTTCAATTTGTATTCAACACGAAATGGACCACCTCAAAGGTAAGTTATTTGTTGACTACTTGTCACCACTTAAACGTCAGCGCATTAAAACTAAGCTTGAGAAAGAAGCCCGTTTAGCAACTAAATAGGAAACGATTTGAAACCGTTAAAAATTATCTTTGCCGGTACTCCGGATTTTGCCGCCAGACATTTACAGGCGCTGATTGATTCACAACATGAAGTGATTGCCGTTTACTCCCAACCAGACCGACCGGCTGGCCGCGGGAAAAAACTCACTGCAAGCCCCGTTAAAGTGTTGGCTCAAGAGCATAATATCGCCGTATTTCAACCGGCATCATTACGTAACGAAGCGGCGCAACAAGAATTAGCCAGCTTGCAAGCCGACATCATGGTCGTGGTGGCATACGGATTAATTTTACCAAAGATAGTGCTTGATACACCAAAGTTAGGTTGCATCAATGTACACGGGTCAATATTACCGCGCTGGCGTGGAGCTGCGCCTATTCAGCGCGCATTATGGGCTGGCGACAATGAAACCGGCGTCACCATTATGCAAATGGATGTCGGCTTAGACACGGGTGACATGCTGCTAAAAACGCACTTACCAATAGAAGCAACCGACACCTCCGCAAGTCTTTATGAAAAACTAGCAGAACAAGGGCCAACCGCCTTAGTTGAAGCACTAACTGGGTTAAGTGAAGGTAGCCTTCAAACTGAAAAGCAAGATGAAAGCCTAGCAAACTATGCAGAAAAACTGTCTAAGGAAGAAGCTCGCCTTGATTGGCATAAAAGTGCCAAACAACTATGGCAAGAAATTAGAGCCTTTAACCCTTGGCCAGTCAGTTACTTTGAACACCAACAAAGCGTGATTAAAGTCTGGCAGGCAACCTACAATGCTCAAGCATGCTCGCAAGCCCCAGGCACGGTTATTGCCGCCACTAAGCAAGGCGTTGAAATAGCTACTGCTGATGGTTCATTAATCATTGAAACCATGCAATTACCCAACAAAAAACCACTTGATGTGGCAGATATTCTTAATGCTCGTGGTGATTGGTTTACTGCTGGTGTGTGTTTAAACCAAGAGGCTAACTAGCATGAATGTGCGTGCACTTGCAGCTAAAGCGATTTATGAAGTACTTGAAAAGGGCATGTCACTGTCGGTCGCCCTTCCAGAACAACAGCAACACCTAGAAAACGGTAAAGACAAAGCCTTGTTAGCAGAACTCTGCTATGGGGTTATGCGTCAATTACCGCAACTAGATAAATGCGTCAGTGACTGTTTAGCTAAACCATTTAAAGGCAAACAACGCATTTTGCATCAGTTATTGATTGTGGGTTGTTATCAACTTTACTTCACTCGAATCCCTGCTCATGCCGCCATTTCTGAAACCGCAGAAGCCTGTCGGCAACTGCGTTTTGATGGCTTAGTCAAAGTCGTTAACGGGGTATTACGTAATATTCAACGCCAAGATGCCACCTTAAATACCGACTCAGATACGCTACGTTTTAATACCCCAGCCTGGTTTATTAAACGCTTACAACAAGCGTACCCAGACAACTGGCAATCCATTATTGAGCAAAGCCATCAGCGTCCCCCCATGTGGCTACGTAACAATCGTATATCGCAATCGCGTGAAGAGTATTTAAGTGCATTAGCAGCACAAGAAATTAGTGCCCAAGCAGGCCCTAGCCCAAATTCAATTTTACTTGAAAGCCCTAAAGATGTCGCCAACTTGCCAGACTTTATGCAAGGCGCGGCATCGGTGCAGGATGGCGCAGCTCAATGGGCAGCAACACTCCTAGCGCCTGCGGGTAATGATCTGGTTTTAGATGCTTGCGCAGCACCGGGGGGTAAAAGTTGTCATTTAATTGAACTCGCACCAAGCATTAACCTTGTCGCGGTAGATTTTGATGAAAAACGCCTCGCTCGAGTACAACAAAATCTGGACAGGTTGCATTTAAAAGCGCAAGTTATTCACGGCGACGCCGCCAACATAGATTCATGGTGGCAAGGGCAACAATTTGACCGTATTTTATTGGATGCGCCATGCTCTGCAACGGGTGTTATTCGTCGTCACCCAGATATAAAATGGCTTCGTAAAAATAATGATATTGAAGAGTTAGCCACGTTGCAGCGACAAATTTTTGATCATTGTTGGCAATGGCTAAAACCGGGCGGCACATTTTTGTATGCAACCTGCTCTATTTTGCCGCAAGAAAATAGCCAGCAAGTAGAACAGTTTTTAGCGCGCACGCCAGACGCCAAATTAGTGCCAATAGCACAGCAAACAAACCCCAATGACATTGGCTGGCAAATATTGCCAGGCCAAGACAATATGGATGGCTTTTATTACGCGCGCCTAGTTAAAGCAATTTAAGGATGTACCCAAAGCCATGAAAATTATTATTTTAGGGGCGGGACAAGTTGGTGGCACACTTGCTGAAAACTTGGTCGGCGAGAATAATGACATCACCTTAGTCGACAGCGACCGTGCGCGATTAAGAATTCTGCAAGATAAGTTCGACTTACGAGTGGTAGTGGGTCATGGCGCACATCCAAGTGTTTTAAAAGAAGCCGGTGCAGAAGATGCCGACATGCTCATTGCTGTAACAAACAGCGATGAGTGTAATATGTCTGCCTGCCAAATTGCCTATACCTTATTTGGCACACCAACCAAAATTGCCCGCATTCGCTCTGAAGCCTACCTCGACTTACAAGATAAACTGTTTATTAGTAGTGAAATAAAGTCCGGTGACGCCAAACCTCGCGGAGGCTTTATTATCGATGAGCTCATTGCGCCAGAACAGTTAGTAACCACTTACATACAAAGATTAGTTGAATACCCTGGTGCACTCCAAGTGCTTGAATTCGCCAAGGGTAAATTAAGTTTGGTCGCTGTAAAAGCTTACTATGGCGGCCCGTTAGTTGGTAATGCTCTCGCCACATTGCGTGAACACATGCCGAATATTGATACCCGAGTCGCTGCCATTTTTAGGCAAGGCAGACCCATTATGCCGCGTGGCACCACCATTATTGAAGCCGACGACGAAGTGTTTTTCGTTGCTGACAGTCGTCATATTCGTGCGGTAATGAGTGAAATGCAGAAACTGGATAATTCATACCGCAATATCATGATTGCGGGTGGTGGTAATATCGGTTTTGGCCTCGCGCAAAAACTGCAACGCACTCACTCAGTGAAGTTAATTGAACATCGCCAAGAGCGTGCAGAACAGCTGTCTGAGAAACTCGATAAAACTACGGTGTTTTGTGGTGATGCATCTGATCAAGAATTACTCCTTGAAGAGCACATTGACCAAACCGATGTGTTTATTGCCGTCACTAACGATGACGAAGCCAATATCATGTCGGCATTACTGGCAAAACGTATGGGCGCTAAAAAAGTCATGGTGCTTATTCAGCGTGAAGCCTATGTTGATATCGTACAGGAAGCTAATATCGACATTGCCATTTCACCACAACAAGCCACAATTTCAGCGCTACTGACTCACATTCGCCAAGGCGATATTTGTAACGTTTATTCATTACGCCGAGGCGCAGCAGAAGCCATTGAAGCTATTGCTCATGGTGATTCGAGCACTTCAAAAGTGGTAGGCAAGCAAATTGGTGAGATAAAACTCCCGCCAGGGACCACTATTGGCGCGATAGTTCGTAACGACGAAGTATTGATGGGCCATGATAAAACCGTAATCGAACAAGGCGACCATGTGATTTTATTCTTAGTGAATAAAAAGTTTATTGGTGATGTAGAAAAGCTGTTCCAACCGAGTGCATTTTTCTTTTAGGTTTTTATGTTTAACATAAAACAACTTATCTTTATTCTGGGTATTTTTCTCTCAATACTCACAGGGTTTATGTTGGTGCCAATGGCATTCGCGCTATTTTATGGCGAAGAGACCATTGGCGACTTTATGATATCGGGCTTATTTACCGGTTTTATCGCCATTCTTTGTCTGCAAAATGGTCGTAATCGCCAATTTAACCTCAATATTCGAGACATGTTCATGCTCACCAGTGTGACGTGGTTTGTCGTCAGTCTTTTTGCAGCATTGCCTTTCACCTTATATCACGGCATCAACTATACCGATGCATTTTTTGAAACCATGTCAGGTATCACTACCACAGGTTCTACCGTGCTCAGCGGCTTAGACGCCATGGACCACAGCATTTTAATATGGCGATCTCTGTTGCAATGGCTGGGCGGCATTGGCTTTATTGTGATGGCGGTAGCGATATTGCCGTTTCTCAATGTCGGTGGTATGCGGCTATTTAGAACAGAATCATCTGACTGGAGCGACAAAACTATGCCGCGTACCCAGCATATGGCCAAGCATTTATTTCAGGTCTATTTCGTGCTTACGCTGTTATGCGCCCTAGCCTATCACCTTGCAGGTATGCACTGGTTTGAAGCCATTAACCACGCAATGACAACACTATCAACAGGTGGCTACTCAACGTCAGACAGCTCCATGGCGGCATTTTCGCATGAAGCTCATTGGGTGGGTATCGTGTTTATGCTAGCGGGAGGATTGCCATTAATCATGTTTGTGCAATCAATCCAACAGCGTAGTGTACGCTTATGGAATGACCAACAAGTAAAAGGCTTTTTACTGTTTGTGTTATTGGTGTCTTGTTCATTAGCATTTTGGTTGTGGCGACATCAGCATATGGATTTTATTGATGCCCTAAGGTTATCAAGCTTTAACGTTATATCCGTTATCACAACAACAGGCTACGGGTTAACGGATTATCAAGCTTGGGGTGCGGTCGCGAGCGTGGTGTTTTTGTTCTTAATGTTTATCGGAAGCTGTTCTGGTTCAACGTCTGGTGGGATAAAAATCTTTCGTTTCCAAATCGCTTTTTCAATTATGCGCCAGCAAATAAAACAACAATTTCATCCTAATGGCGTGTTTAAAGAAAAGTACAATGGCCATCGAATAAATGATGATATTGTTCGCTCAATTATGGCTTTTTTTATGCTGATGTTTGTGGTGATTTTAGGCTTATCGATTATTTTAGTGTCAACCGGCTTAGACCCAATGACCAGCTTTACCGGCGCAATCACCGCGGTAACTAATGTGGGGCCAGGGTTAGGGCCAATAATCGGCCCTGCGGGTAACTTTGCCCCCCTGCCTGATATTGCTAAATGGGCACTAGCTGTGGGCATGCTTTTAGGGCGCTTGGAAATTCTCACCGTGGCGGTATTATTCCACCCGAAGTTTTGGCGCTTCTAGGCCCTAGCTAAACTCAACTTGAGCCAGCTTAGCAATATGATTGCCATAAGCTTTTACATCTTGCCAATCGGTATAATCAATAATGGCAGTAGGATCCGTTGGCCCATCGGTCATTTTCATTATCAATCTAATCATTAAGCTGTCGTACCAAGGCCAGGATGGATAATCCACCTTACCGGCAATGATCTTAACATCTTGAGGTTTCCAGGCCGATAACGTTAAAAACTTCTGTAAGTATTTATTGTTTTCTGGAATGCGTTTTTCTGGATTGCGTGCCACCACATTGACACAAAAAAAGCTATTTGGCATGTTCGACAATGCCTGCTGGTGTTGGCTGACAAACTCAAACACCGATTTATGGTATGAGCCATACAAAACACAGGCGCCTAATGCAACAGCCTGGTATTTAGACCAATCGATTGGTTGTTGTTTAGTGTCATGAATGCTCATCACATCACATTGATCACCATTAGCGATAATTTGCTCAGCAATTGCACGACTAATTTGAGCCGTGTGCCCTCCACGAGAATAGTAAAGTACTAATATATGCGCCATGTTATGTCTCATTACTGCTTTATTTGCCTCAGTTTGGCAAAAAAGGCCTTTTTAAACCTCTGCAATGATCACAAATTAGAAATAGCTCATATATTTAATAGTTAAAATTGAGATCTGTATTGCGCGGAAGTATGATGACGTTAGATAGGCAGTTATGATTAAACTGACTCACGTTCACCAGATAGGAACACACATGCAGCAAGATATCGATGTCGCAACCATGCTTAACAATGCAGAGACAGCCGCGCAATGGCTCAAGGCGATTGCTAACCCTTATCGACTGATGATTTTGTGTTTATTGCTGGAGAAAGAACACAGTGTGACAGAGCTAAACGAGACCGTTCCGTTAAGTCAGTCTGCATTGTCACAACATTTAGCGGTGCTTCGCACACAAGATTTAGTCAATACGCGTAAAAGATCACAAGTGGTGTATTACACCCTTAAAGATGAGCAAGTAACCGAAGTGATATCCATTCTTCACCGCCGTTATTGCGCCTAATCTCCCTTAGGCGTTTTGTTAACGCTTTTGTGCCGCGATTTGTTTGGCATAATCGTCAACTTTATCCCAATCGGTAAATTCAAAAGTGCCGCTAGTATCAGTCGGCCCTTTGGTCATCCACATAATGAAACGAATCATAACCTTGTCAAAAAAGCGGTAGCGAGGATAATCAATCTTGCCCGCAAATACACCTAGCATATTGGGTGTCCAAGCCGACAGTGTTAAAAACTTCTGCATATAAGGATTAGTTTCAGGACTATTTTTAAGCGGCTTTCTCGCCACAACGTTAACAGTAAAAAAGCTGTTTAATTTACTGTTCAGTAAGGCTTGATGTTGCTCTGCAAACTTAAATAATTCTGGTCGATGTTTACCGTAACGAATACTGGCGCCAATAACCACTTTATCAACAGCGGCGAGTTGATCTGCGTCGGCATCAGCAAGATTAATTACACTCACTTGCTCACCATTGGCTGATAATATTTGCTCAATACGCTGACAAATAGCGCGAGTTTGTCCATCTACAGTTGAATATAAAATGACGGTTTTTAACATTAGTTTTTCCAAAATGTAGGTGTAAACAACACCAATAAAGTAAATACTTCTAAACGGCCAAACAGCATAGCAACAACCAATACCCATTTCGCGCCATCAGACACATTGGCATAGCTCGATGCGACATCACCTAAGCCTGGGCCTAAGTTATTTATGCTCGCTGCAGTAGCACTAAATGCCGTAATGGCATCCATGTCCATTGCCATTAAAATTATCATGCACACCACAAACACCAGCGCATAAGCAGAAAAGAACCCCCACACCGCATCAATAACTCTGTCAGGTAATACCTTAGAGCCAATTCGAATGGAATACATTGCTTTAGGATGAACTAAACGTTTCAGCTCACGAGATCCTTGCAGTACCAATAAAATCAGCCTGATCACCTTCATACCGCCACCGGTTGAGCCTGCACAACCGCCTATAAAGCTAGAAAATATCAATAGTATTGGCAAAAACAATGGCCAAGAATGGAAACTTTCAGTACCAAAACCCGCCGTTGTCGAAATAGACACCACCTGGAAAAAGGCATAATCGAGGGTTTGTTCTGCCGAATCATAAATACCCGACTGATATAAGGTAATAAAACAAATGGCAGTTAACACTAGCTGCACTGCTATAAGCACTTTAAATTCTGCATCTTTAAAATAAATTTTAAAGTTAATGCCACGCCAACTAAATGCAGCAAAATGCAGACTAAAATTAACCGCGGCAATCAATAAGAAAACTGCACAAATCACGTTAATTAATGGGCTATCAAAATACCCTAAACTGGCATCGTGGGTAGAAAAACCACCGATAGCAATGGTGGAAAATGAATGGCATATAGCATCAAAGGCATCCATTCCTGCAAAGTAAAACGCTAACGCACACGCTGTGGTTAACATAAAATAGATATACCACAATGCTTTGGCGGTTTCGGCGATTCGCGGTGTGACTTTGGTATCTTTTACCGGTCCGGGGACTTCTGCTTTATACAGCTGCATACCACCAATGCCTAACAGTGGTAAAATAGCCACTGCCAGTACAATGATACCCATACCGCCCATCCACTGAAGCAGATGTCGATAAAACAAAATGGATTTTGGTAAATCATCGAGGCCAACAATCACGGTTGCCCCTGTAGTGGTTAGTGCGGAAAATGATTCAAAGAAACTGTCTGTCCAACTGAGATCGGGCTCATTGGCAAAAATAAACGGTAATGCTCCTATAGAGCCCAGTACGGTCCAGAACAGCACAACAATGAGGAAGCCTTCTCGAGTTCGTAAATCGCCTTTTTGATGGCGATTGGGATACCACAATAAAAAACCTAAAAAGATACTGACAAAAAAGGCCTGAATAAACGCAGTACCACCACCATCTTTATACAAGATAGCCACTAATGCTGACGGCAGCATGGTGATTGAAAATAATCCCATCAGCAAACCGGTGATTCTAATAATTGTTTTATATTGCATTAAGGATTCTGTTTAAGTTGTGCTGCGTCGAATTTAACAATTGAGTGACAGTTTGGCATAAGTTCGTCATAGCTCAAACTGTAAACTTTACTTGCAGCTGGCCCTGAGTCTGGGTAGCTAAGGCTTGATTGAAAGCCTGATGGTATGATTTTGCTAATTCAA
This sequence comes from Shewanella sp. MF05960, assembly GCF_050849305.1. NCBI lineage: Bacteria > Pseudomonadati > Pseudomonadota > Gammaproteobacteria > Alteromonadales > Shewanellaceae > Shewanella > Shewanella sp. MF05960. The sequence continues at coordinate 20,760 of NZ_JBOZPS010000016.1, forward strand.
ACTGTATTTCAACCTTATCGGTAAACACTTTATCGATAACGACACCATCATGCTGAGCAACTAAATATTCAATATCGGTGAGTTGCGCATAATGACACACTAAACTTGCAGGGTATCTAATGTGCTTTACCTGAGTTTGTATTTGCGTTAATCCTTGCTTAATACCCGATGTATAAGCGCGCACTAAGCCACCCACACCGAGTTTAGTTCCCCCAAAATAGCGCACAACAATCGCACCAAGCTCGCCAATATTCGCGCCCTGTAAACACGCTAACATCGGTTTGCCAGCACTACCCGACGGCTCACCATCATCACTAGCGCCCATATCAATCGTGTTCTCAGGGCTGCCAGCCACAAATGCGTAGCAATAATGACTCGCACCAGGATACTGCCCCTTGATGTCAGTAAGCGCTAACTTCATTTGCTGTTGATTGGGGCAATGAAATAACAAAGAGATAAAGCGACTATGCTTTATCTCTTCTTCTATCAGTACGTTAGCTTGTGGTATTAAGTATGACTCAATCAACTAAACCGAACTCTCTGGTCATGTTTTCAACTCGGTTATGATGCACAATCACGTTATCTTCAATCCGGATCCCACCAAAAGGACGAAATACATCAACGGTTTGCCAGTTAATTGCTTGTTTCGCCTCAGGCGATAATTGCTCAAGAAGAGTATCAATAATATACAGCCCAGGTTCGATGGTCAGCACCTGATTAGCCGCTAATACTCGCGTACAACGTAAAAATGGATGAGCCTCTGGCGCAGCGATGTGAGTACCACGCTCATCATGAGCATAACCGCCCATATCATGTACTTGTAACCCTAGCATATGCCCTAACCCATGAGGGAAAAACGCACTGGTAATACCCTGAGACACTAATTGCTCAACCGAGCCATTTGCCAAGCCAAAGTCGATAAGCAATTGGGCAATATGCTCATGGGTTGCAATATGAAGATCGACATATTTAACCCCAGGCTTCATTTGCTCAATAATAGCGAGCTGGATTTTATCAAGTGCGACGATGAGCTCATAAAAACGATTTTTCTCAAATGAATAAGTACGGGTAATATCAGCCGCGTATCCATGAAAATTAGCGCCCGCATCAATCAAAAATGATAATCGTTGCGCAGGTTTAGTATGCTCTAACGCTGTATAATGCAAAATCGCCGCATTTTGATTTAAAGCCACAATATTGCCATAAGGAACATCATTTTCCCCCTGGCCTATTTCCAGTAAATAACGCTGCTGAATTTCGAACTCGCTTGCACCATTATAAAATGCATTTTTAGCCGCTAAATGGCCTTTTACGGCAATTTTATTAGCTTGTCGCATACATTCAAGTTCATATTGAGTTTTATCTGCTCGATGATAATGTAAGTAATTCATCACTGCATCTGGGTTACGAGCCGTAAAACCAAGTACATCAGCAACATCTAAATGCTCACCAATATAAGCCCATGAAGCGATATTTTTTGGCAAGTAATCTGCAATACGATCAGGCTTGGTTAATAATTGAATATCAAAGTGTTCAGTCCAAAACACTTGCGGCACGTCATTAACCTTATGCCAAAAATCGACCGGGCGATAAAACACTAAAGTAGGCTTATCTTGGCCGTTAGCGATAACCCAGCAATTAGGAGTATCTAAAATAGGTAGCCAAGCTTTAAATTGCGGATTAACTTTGAAGGGATAATTTAAGTCATCTAAAAACTGTCGATGCGGTTGCCCTGAATGAATCACTAGGCCGGAGATGTTTTCACGCTGGCAAATATCAGCAACACGACGATTGAGTTCAGCAATGTGTGCATGATATAGATGAGCTAACTGTTCCATTGACTATCCCTTTCATAAGTTTTAACTCAATAAGTCTATCACAAACAAAAAAACTCCTCGCTAGATGATAAAAAATTAAACGGCCGTTTAAATTGGGTGTTGTAATTTTTCTCATTTAGTCGCACACTGAGAATTAGCTGGTCAATAGATGGCCGAAACTGCTGTGATTCAAGCTTGATAACTGCACAGTAAATAAGATGTGGAAGTCGCTTTTAAGCAATAAGGAAGCAAGCAATGATCTACCAAAGCCCTACCATTCAGGTTGAGTTACTTGAAGATAATATTGCCAAACTTTGTTTTAACGCACAAGGTTCGGTAAACAAGTTCGACAGAGAAACTCTAGCCTCTCTTGATGCCGCACTAGACAGCATCAAACAAAATACCAACATTAAAGCGCTACTGCTGACATCAGCAAAAAGCACTTTCATTGTTGGCGCTGACATTACCGAATTTTTAACGTTGTTTCAGCAAGATGATGCAACGTTACTTGCGTGGGTTGAACAAGCCAACGCAGTATTTAACAAGTTAGAAGACTTGCCGTTTCCAACCGTGTCTGCGGTTAACGGTTTTGCATTAGGCGGTGGTTGCGAAACTATTTTAGCAACTGACTTACGCGTTGCAGATACCAATGCTCGCATCGGTTTACCAGAAACCAAATTAGGCCTTATTCCTGGTTTTGGCGGCACAGTGCGTTTACCTCGTGTTATCGGTGCCGATAATGCCCTTGAGTGGATTACCACCGCGAAAGATCAACGCCCAGAAGACGCATTAAAAGTCGGCGCAATTGACGCCGTTGTCGCGCCAGAACATTTAGAAGCGGCAGCGCTACAAATGTTGCACGATGCCTTAAATGGTAGCCTTGATTGGCAAGCTCGTCGTACTCAAAAACAGTCTCCACTTATACTTCCTAAACTTGAAGCGATGATGTCTTTTGCTACGGCAAAAGGAATGGTGTTCTCTGTTGCAGGCAAGCATTATCCAGCGCCGATGGCCGCTGTGAATGTTGTTGAACAAGCAGCAGGTTTAGACCGTGATGGCGCATTAAAAGTAGAAGCACAAGCGTTTATCAAGCTAGCTAAAACAGACGTAGCTCAAGCACTGATTGGTATTTTCTTAAATGACCAATTCGTTAAAGGCAAAGCTAAGAAAGCCAGCAAACTGGCTAAAGATGTTAACCAAGCAGCTGTATTGGGTGCTGGCATTATGGGTGGCGGTATTGCTTACCAAAGCGCCAGCAAAGGCACACCGATTGTCATGAAAGACATCGCTCAGCCAGCATTAGAGCTAGGCTTGAACGAAGCGGCTAAAATCCTCACAACTCAAGTTGCTCGTGGTCGCTCTACACCTGAGAAAATGGCTAAAGTATTAAACAACATCACGCCTTCACTAGATTATGCCGCTATAAAAAATAGCGATATCGTTGTAGAAGCGGTAGTTGAACATCCAAAAGTGAAAGCGACAGTATTGGCGGAAGTTGAAGGTTATGTTTCTGAAGATGCGATTATTGCATCTAACACTTCAACAATCTCAATCAACTTGTTGGCAAAAAGCCTTAAGAAACCTGAACGTTTCTGCGGTATGCACTTCTTTAATCCAGTGCACAAAATGCCGTTAGTTGAAATTATCCGTGGTGAGCACAGCTCTGAAGAAACCATTGCCACCGTTGTAGCCTATGCAAGCAAAATGGGTAAAACACCAATCGTAGTCAATGATTGTCCAGGCTTCTTCGTTAACCGCGTATTGTTCCCATACTTTGCCGGCTTCAGCGGTTTACTTGCTGAAGGTGCAGACTTTGCTGCTGTCGATAAAGTCATGGAAAAACAGTTTGGTTGGCCAATGGGTCCTGCTTACCTACTTGACGTAGTCGGTCTAGATACAGGTCACCACGCACAAGCGGTTATGGCAGAAGGCTTCCCAGATCGTATGGGTAAAAATGGCAAAGATGCTATCGACATTATGTTTGAAAACAAACGTCTTGGTCAAAAGAATACCAAAGGTTTCTATGCTTACTCAGTTGACCGTCGCGGTAAACCGAAAAAAGACATTGATCAAACAAGCTACGAATTATTAAGTGCTGAGTTTGGTGCTTTAAAAGCATTTGAGTCTGATGACATCATCGCGCGCTGTATGATCCCAATGATCATTGAAACGGTTCGTTGTTTAGAAGAAGGTATTATTGCATCACCTGCTGAAGGCGATATGGGTCTAGTTTACGGCATTGGTTTCCCTCCATTCCGTGGCGGTGTATTCCGTTATTTAGACACAATGGGCGTAGCAAACTTTGTTGCCCTAGCAGATAAATACGCACACCTTGGCGGCTTATATCAAGTCACCGATGCAATGCGTGAACTTGCAGCCAACAACGGTAGTTACTACCAAGCCTAATCAGTGGGAAAGGAATTAAATCATGAAACAAGCTGTTATCGTAGACTGCATTCGTACCCCAATGGGCCGCTCTAAGGCTGGGGTATTTAGACATGTACGTGCAGAAACTCTTTCTGCAGAATTAATGAAAGCACTAATGGTGCGTAATCCACAATTAGATCCTAACGACATCGAAGATGTCATTTGGGGTTGTGTGCAGCAAACATTAGAGCAAGGTTTTAACATTGCCCGTAATGCATCATTGTTAGCGGGTATTCCTAAAACGGCTGGCGCTGTAACGGTAAACCGTTTATGTGGTTCGTCAATGGACGCCCTTCATCAAGCGGCTCGCGCCATTATGACTGGCCAAGGCGACACCTTTATTATTGGTGGTGTTGAGCACATGGGTCATGTACCAATGAACCACGGTGTTGATTTTCACCCAGGCCTTGCCAACCGCGTAGCAAAAGCATCTGGCATGATGGGCTTAACCGCTGAAATGTTAGGTAAAATGCACGGTATCACTCGTGAGCAACAAGATGCGTTTGCTGTACGTTCTCACCAACGTGCCCATGCTGCAACTATCGAAGGTCGCTTTGCTAAAGAAATTTGGGGCATTGAAGGCCACGATGCCAACGGCGCACTAATTAAAGTGATGACCGACGAAGTCATTCGTCCAGAAACGACACTAGAGTCACTTGCGGGTTTACGCCCAGCATTCGACCCAGTTAACGGCACGGTGACTGCAGGTACATCATCTGCATTATCTGACGGTGCCTCTGCAATGTTAGTGATGGAAGAATCTAAAGCACGTGCTTTAGGCTTAACTATCCGAGCACGTATTCGTTCAATGGCTGTTGCCGGTTGTGATGCTGCAATTATGGGCTATGGTCCAGTACCAGCAACCAAAAAAGCATTAGCCCGTGCTGGATTGTCTGTTGCTGATTTAGATCTTATCGAACTAAACGAAGCGTTTGCGGCACAGTCTTTACCTTGTGTTAAAGATCTTGGCTTACAAGATGTTGTCGATGAAAAGATTAACCTTAACGGTGGCGCAATTGCATTAGGCCATCCATTAGGTTGTTCTGGCGCGCGTATCTCAACGACATTGATAAACTTAATGGAAGAAAAAGATGCAACGCTTGGCCTTGCCACTATGTGTATCGGTTTAGGACAAGGTATCGCAACAGTATTTGAACGCGTATAACGTTTAAATAATCTGTCGTTATATTTATCTGTCTGAAAACGAGCCTATTTGGCTCGTTTTTTTTATTTTCAAATTTTTCTGCTTTGGCTAATGTTCCACGTGAAACATATTCTATGAAAATTAAAAAATAAAGGAAAAAACGAAAATTCGGGATAGGTGAGCTAAACTCAAACTTGGCAAGCATTACTGACAAGAGTAAAATTGCTGATAACTAGACTGGTAAAAATAGATTTTATTTAATGACTGATATATATGCTCAAGCACAACATCAACTCGATGCCCTTGGCCTTCGTTGCCCAGAACCGGTAATGATGATCCGCAAAACAGTTCGTAAAATGACTGACGGTGAGACTTTACTTATCATCGCTGATGACCCAGCAACGACAAGAGATATTCCAAGTTTTTGTGAATTTATGGACCACACGTTACTCGCCAGTGACACCAGTAAAACACCCTATCAGTATCTACTCAAAAAAGGACTGTAATACATGACCATCACATTGGAAGCCATCGCATATAAAACTGCAAAGCGCGGCATAATGAAACCCGCCTTTTGTGCCAATGTGACTTTAGAACGTGGTGTTGAAAATGATATTTTTGGCCGCCCAGGAAAACGCCAAGTTACCGTTATGTCCAAACAACAATGGCAAATAGCCTGCCAACAAATTGATGCAGATCTTGATTGGCTCACTCGCAGAGCTAACTTATTAATCAGTGGCTATCAGTTTAGTATGGCTGATGTCGGTAAAGTGATTTCGATTGGCCTCGATCTTAAATTACTCATCACCGGTGAAACTGACCCGTGTAAAAAAATGGAAATCGCTCACCCAGGTTTAGAACAGGCATTAAGACCTGATTGGCGTGGCGGTGTAACTTGCCGAGTCATTCAAGCGGGATTAATACAACCCGATGACCTAGTCACTGTTGCTTAAACCACTAAAAGCCTTAACTCATTTTCATTTAAGCCTTCCAAATTACACTTCATTCATTTCATACCTGTAAATGACTCACAGGTATGCATGTTAACGCTTGTCATTAATTGAAACAGATTTGTTGTACACCTTATCAAGAATTTATGCGATAAAGGTATCATTCACACTACAAACTCAGTAAAGCTTACCCTAAAGAGCATCGCAACAATGCTCATTGACTAGGATACTTAGCTTGATTAACTCCACGAAAATAAAAATGAAACGGATAATCGACTCTATGTTTACTCATAAACTAACACCACTTTATACCGCTATTGCTCTCTCGCTTGGCATGAGCACAGCAAGCTTTGCCAATGAAGATGACACAACTAAATGGCAAGTGAACGCACCCGAAAATGCCCCACTAGAAAAAATTGACATCAATGTCACCGAAGGGACATGGATGAACGTCAATGTGTCACCAGACGGTAAAAACATCGTGTTTGACCTATTAGGTGATATTTATCAAATGCCAATTTCGGGTGGTGAAGCTAAGCCTCTTGCTCAAGGTATTGCTTGGCAAATGCAACCTGTTTACAGTCCAGATGGCAAACACATTGCCTTTACCACTGATGAAGATGGCGGAGATAATATCTGGATTATGGATGCAGACGGCGCAAATCCACATCCTGTCACCAAAGAAACGTTTCGATTACTCAACAGCCCAGCATGGAGCCCTGACTCACAATACCTTGTAGCTCGTAAACATTATACTGGTACTCGCAGTTTAGGCGCGGGTGAAGTATGGATGTACCACGTTGCTGGCGGTGAAGGCGTTAAATTAACCGAACGCCCAAACGAGCAAAAAGATTTAGGTGAACCAGCCTACTCACCAGATGGTCGCTATATTTATTTTAGCCAGGACGCCACGCCAGGAAAAACCTTTCACTACTCTAAAGACTCAGTAAAAGGCATTTATAAAATTAAGCGTTATGACACTCAAACTGGCGATATCGAAGTATTGATTGAAGGTACCGGTGGCGCAATCCGCCCAACTCCAAGCCCAGATGGCAAAACATTAGCGTATATTAAACGCGATGGATTCCAATCAACGCTTTACTCACTTGATTTAAAGTCAGGTGAAGAAACTAAACTGTACGACAAGCTTGACCGCGATATGCAAGAAACCTGGGCTATTCATGGTGTTTACCCAACAATGTCATGGACCAAAGACAACAAGCACATAGTATTTTGGGCCCAAGGCAAAATTAATAAACTCGACGTAGACAGTAAAAAGGTCAGTGACATTCCATTTAGCATTAAAGATCAACGTGACATCCAGCCGGCGGTTCGTTTCACGCAAAACTTAGATCAAGATGAATTTGATGTCAAAATGCTACGTATGGCACAAGTATCACCTAACGGCGAAAAAGTCGTATTTGAAGCATTAGGTAAGATTTGGATACGCGATATTAATGGCGGTAAACATCAACGCCTTACTCGTTTAGACAATGATATTAACGAGCTATTTCCACAGTGGTCGCGCGACGGCAAAGATGTTGTATTTACTACCTGGAATGATCAACAACAAGGCACGGTGAGTGTGGTGAGTGCACGTGGCGGCAAATCAAAAGTATTAACCAGTGAACCGGGTAAATACGTTGAGCCGACCTTCTCACCAAACGGCGACTATATTGTTTATCGTAAAGCTCGTGGCGGTTATATGACACCACGCACCTGGTCGCAAGAACCCGGTTTATATAAAGTGGATATCAAAGGTAAACAAAATACCAAGCTGACAGCGAGCGGTCATCAACCACAATTTGGTGCAGACTCGGACAGAGTGTATTTTATGGATTTTGGTAAAACTCCAGAGTTTGCTTCAATCGGTATGAATGGCTTTGAAAAGCGTACCCATTACACCAGCGACCACGCAACAGAGTTTCGCTTATCGCCAGATGGTGAACACTTAGCCTTTGCAGAGCGCTTTAGAGTATATGTTACCCCGTTCGCTAAACACGGTGAAACCATTGCCATCGGACCCAAAGCCACTAACTTACCGGTTAGCCAACTAAGTGCCCGTGCAGGTGAAAGTATTAGCTGGAATGGTAAAAATAACCAACTGTATTGGACATTGGGCCCAGAGCTTTATCAAGCCGATGTCGACACTCAATACACTAAATCAGACAAAAAAGTAGAACCGAAAGTCACTGCCATTGGCTTTAAAGATAAAGCAGATGTTCCACGTGGAACAGTTGTATTTTTCGGTGGCAAAGTGATTACCATGGAAAATGATCAAGTCATCGATAATGGTGTTGTCATTGTAAAAGACAATAAAATTAGCCAGGTTGGTGATGCGACATTAACGATCCCAGAGGGCGCACAAGTTATCGACATCAGCGGTAAAACTATTATGCCGGGGTTATTTGATGCCCATGCGCATGGTGGACAAGCTGATGATGAAATTATTCCGCAGCAAAACTGGGCATTATATTCAGGCTTGTCACTTGGGGTTACCTCTATTCACGACCCATCAAATGATACCACCGAAATTTTTGCTGCATCTGAGCAACAAAAAGCCGGTAAAATTGTTGGCCCACGTATATTTTCTACGGGTACCATTTTATACGGCGCAAACCTACCAGGTTACACCTCCCACGTAGATTCATTAGATGATGCAAAGTTTCACCTGGAGCGTCTTAAAAAAGTGGGTGCGTTCAGTGTCAAAAGCTATAACCAACCTCGTCGAGATCAGCGTCAGCAAATTATTGCCGCGGCGCGTGAACTTGAAATGATGGTGGTTCCGGAGGGCGGCAGTTTATTACAACATAACTTATCAATGGCCGCTGACGGACACACAACTTTAGAACACTCATTACCTGTGGCCTCTATTTACAGTGACATTAAACAGTTCTGGAGCCAAACAAAAGTTAACTACACACCAACACTTGTCGTTTCATATGGTGGCATATCAGGTGAACATTACTGGTACGACAAAACGGATGTCTGGGCTCACCCACGCTTAAGTATGTATGTCCCGCATGAAATTTTAGACGCTCGCTCGATGCGCAGAACCACCGCGCCAGACGAGCACTATAACCACTTCAATGTTGCCAGAGTGGCCAATGAACTGAATGATTTAGGTGTTAAAGTTAATATTGGCGCCCATGGTCAGCGCGAAGGTTTAGCGGCTCATTGGGAAATGTGGATGTTCGCACAAGGCGGCATGAGTAATATGGATGTACTCAAAACGGCGACGATTAACCCTGCAACTACCTTTGGCATGGATCATCAGTTAGGATCAATTAAGCCAGGTAAATTAGCCGACCTCATTGTAATTGATGGCGACCCATTAACGGATATCCGTAGCACAGATAAAGTTACCTACACCATGGTAAACGGTAAGTTGTTCAACTCAGAAACAATGAATGAATTAAATGGTGATAAGCAAAAGCGTAAAGCGTTTTTCTTTGAAAAAATCTAACTATCTCACTCTAATAAAGTGAATCAAGTAAAAAGGGTGTTCCACGTGGAACACCCTTTTTTATTATCGGAATCAGTATCGAAAATATTTAAAACTGACCGTAACAATGACAATCTGTCGTATGGTCGTTCACCATTCCAACGGCCTGCATAAAAGCATAACAAATAGTCGGACCAACAAAGTTAAAGCCAAGTTTTTTAAGTGCTTTAGACATCGCTTCAGATTCTGCGGTTTGGGCTGGAACTTGGCTTAATGACTCAAACTGGTTAACCCTAGGTACACCACCAACAAAGCTCCATAAAAAAGATGAAAAATCATTACCCTGCTCTACAAAGGCCATATACGCTTTGGCGTTTTTAATGATCGAATTTATTTTTAATCGATTACGCACAATACCGGGCTCTAGCATTAGTGCCTCAACTTTTTCTTGGTCAAACTCAACAATCAGTCTTGGCTCAAAACCAGCAAAGAGTTGCTGGTAGTTTTGTTGCTTTTTTAAAATAGTAATCCAAGACAAACCAGCTTGCTGACCATCTAAACAAAGTTTTTCAAAAAGGTGTTTCGCATCATATTCAGGTCGGCCCCAAACCGTATCGTGATAATGTTGATATAAAGGGTCTTCACTTACCCAGCCACATCGGTTAACTTGCATGGTATGGTTCCATTAATGTATTTATGAATACGTTAAAAAATAACCTACATCTGCCTTGCTCTACAAGGTATAATCATTAACATTTTCTATTAATAGCCTGACAGTAGTAGACATGACGACGAAACACGACGTAAAGACATTTCAAGGGTTCATCCTAACCCTGCAGGAATATTGGGCGCAGCAAGGTTGCGCAATTGTCCAACCACTCGATATGGAAGTTGGTGCTGGTACTTTCCACCCGCAGACGTTCTTACGCTCATTAGGCCCAGAGCCAATGAGTAGCGCATATGTGCAACCGTCTCGCCGTCCTACTGATGGACGCTATGGTGAAAACCCAAACCGCTTGCAACATTATTACCAATTTCAAGTGGTATTAAAGCCATCACCAGACAATATTCAAGAGCTTTACCTCGGCTCACTAGAAGCCCTGGGTATTGATACTCAAGTGCATGATATTCGTTTTGTTGAAGACAACTGGGAATCACCAACACTGGGCGCTTGGGGTTTAGGCTGGGAAGTGTGGCTTAACGGCATGGAAGTGACTCAGTTTACGTATTTCCAGCAAGTGGGCGGTATTGAATGTAGCCCTGTAACGGGTGAGATCACTTATGGCCTTGAGCGTTTAGCCATGTACATTCAAGAAGTCGACAGTGTGTACGATCTTGTTTGGACCGACGGACCACGTGGTCGTGTAACCTACGGAGACATTTTTCATCAAAACGAAGTTGAACAATCAACATATAACTTCGAACATGCCGATGTCGACTTTATGTTTACCCTATTCGATCAATGCGAAAAAATGTGCCTGCACTTATTATCGCTAGAAAAACCTCTACCACTGCCTGCTTACGAGCAAGTAATGAAAGCCTCTCACGCTTTTAACTTACTTGATGCTCGCCATGCCATTTCAGTTACTGAACGCCAGCGTTACATCTTACGCGTTCGCACCATGGCTAAAGGTGTTGCAGAATCTTATTATCAAGCACGCGAAGCGCTTGGCTTCCCAATGTGTAAGTAGAGGTCACCAATGAAATTTGAAAACTTACTTATTGAAGTGGGAACAGAAGAGTTACCGCCAAAGTCATTACGCACTCTAGCAGAATCTTTTTTAGCGAACTTTACCGATGAACTCACCAAAGCAGATATCCCCTTTGACTCTGCGCTTTGGTATGCAGCGCCTCGTCGTTTGGCCATCAACGTTGTAGGCCTTGCCCTTGCTCAAGCAGATAAAGTCGTTGAAAAACGTGGCCCAGCAGTCAGCTCAGCATTTGATGCTGATGGCAACCCAACCAAGGCAGCACAAGGCTGGGCGCGTGGCAACGGTATTACTGTTGATCAAGCTGAGCGTTTAGTCACCGACAAAGGCGAATGGTTAGTTCATCAAGCTAAAGTGGTGGGTGTTGAAACCAAAAGTCTGATTGCTGACATGGCGCAACGTGCGCTTGATAAATTGCCAATCCCAAAACCAATGCGTTGGGGCAGCAATAAAACACAATTTATTCGCCCTGTTCACACTGTGACCATATTATTGGGTAGCGAATTAATCGCAGGTGAATTATTGGGTATTAAATCAGACCGAGTTATTCGCGGCCACCGTTTTATGGGTAAAGCAACATTTGAGCTAGACCATGCAGACAACTATTTAACTGCGCTAAAAGAGCAAGGTAAAGTGCTGGCTGATTATCAGCTACGTAAAACCTTAATCAAAGCAGACTCTGAAGCAGCAGCGGCCAAAATTGGTGGTGTAGCCGATATACAAGAAGACTTACTTGAAGAAGTAGCATCATTGGTTGAATGGCCAATAGTGTTAACGGCTAGTTTTGAAGAAAAGTTTTTAGCGGTGCCGTCTGAAGCCCTTGTATATACAATGAAAGGCGATCAGAAATACTTCCCAGTATTTGATAAAACCGGCAACTTATTACCTAACTTTATTTTCGTTACCAATATCGAATCTAAAGATCCACAACAAATTATTTCAGGTAATGAGAAAGTGGTTCGCCCTCGCCTAGCCGATGCTGAATTCTTCTTTAACACTGATAAAAAGCACACGCTAGAGTCACGTTTAGCCAGCCTTGAAACCGTGGTGTTTCAAAAACAGCTTGGTACTCTTAAAGCACGTGTTGAGCGAATTTCAACACTAGCTGGGTTTATTGCTACCAAGCTTGATGCCCAAGGTGTTAGCACAAACAGTGCTGATGCCAGCCGTGCCGGTCTATTGTCTAAAACAGACTTAATGACCAACATGGTGATGGAGTTTACTGACACCCAAGGCACCATGGGGATGCATTATGCTCGCCTTGATGGTGAAACCGAAGCGGTTGCTATTGCACTTGAAGAACAATACAAACCTAAATTCTCAGGTGATACGGTACCAACAGCAAGCGTGTCTTGTGCTGTTGCATTAGCTGAAAAGCTAGACACCTTAGTGGGTATTTTTGGCATTGGCCAAGCACCTAAAGGGGCTGCAGATCCATTTGCACTTCGCCGTGCTGCTATCGGTATTTTACGCATTATTGTTGAAAACAATTTGCCGCTAGACTTAGTAGACCTAATTGCTAAAGCCCAAGCGTTACATGCTGATAACGTTAGCAATGCCAATACAGCTGAAGACGTACTTGAATTTTTAATGGCACGCTTCCGTAGTTGGTACCAAGATAAAGGCATTCAAGTTGATGTGATTTTAGCAGTATTAGCTCGTCGCCCTACGCGTCCAGCTGATTTTGACAGTCGCGTTAAAGCCGTATCCCACTTCCGTGGTTTAGAGGCCTCAACAGCGCTTGCTGCTGCCAATAAGCGTGTTTCTAATATCTTGGCCAAAGTTGAAGGTGAACTGCCTGCAAACATCAACCAAGCGCTATTAGCAGAAACAGCTGAAAAAGCATTAGCCGATAAACTCGCGCAGTTACAACCGCAGTTAGCACCACTGTTTGCCAATGCTGATTACCAGCAAGCATTAACATTACTAGCCGATTTACGTGAAAGCGTGGATCAGTTCTTTGAAGATGTGATGGTTATGGCTGACGATGAAGCATTAAAAAATAACCGTTTAGCGTTGTTAACCAATCTTCGTGAGCAGTTCTTACATGTAGCGGATATTTCACTTTTACAATAATGTGATATTGCAGCAATAAAAAAGCGCCGAAAGGCGCTTTTTTTTATTCATTTTTAATATTAAGAGTAAAACGTAACCCTCACCACATTGATAACTTTCAATGCTCAAAACACAAATTTAAAATCAGATTTAAAACTCAATCAGTTTTTGATGTAGCGCCGCAAATTCTTGTTCGCTCATTTCCACTTGCGCTAATAATACTGCCAATGCTGATTGCGGTAATTTATCGACTTGCTGCAGCATAGAACACTCACTAATGATATTTGCTTTCCAGATGAGTAACGTCATTTCATCATCGGGTTTAATATTGGTATTCGCCAACAACGTTAACGGTGCTTCAAAGTGTTGTGGTAACTGCCAATAACGCGCTAACAATGCACTGAGTGTTAACGATTTGCTAGTCATCACCTGTTTAAACAGCATTGAACTAGGCTGTTCACCGGGTTCAGCCTGGTAAAATGCATCGACCAACATTTTAAAAATCGCAATTTTTCCCACATCATGGAGTAACGCAACTAAAAAGGCGCGTTCGCGTTGTTCAGGGGTAGCTAATTCACTGGCTAAAAATGCCACCTGCATTGAATGGCGCCAAATTTCCGCACCAAAACGTCTGAAATATATTGGCTTAATATCAATCATTTCACGCGCTAAACAACTGGTAATAAACTGTCTCAGTTGTTGTCTGCCCACTTGAACTAGCGCTTGTTGAATACTGGTGACGTCATGTTCAGCCCGTTTAAACACTGGTGAATTACACAGTTTAAGCACTTCAATACACAACAGTGGGTCTTGCTCAATTAACTGAATTAACTCTTGGATATCAATATTATCATCGGCCAGTTTTCTGTCTAATTCGAGTATTTTACTCGGTAGCTTCAACACATTATCTGCAATGGCTTGTGGTGAACTTAATGCCTGCTCAATTTTTTGCATCACATTGCGTTCTAAATTATTAGCGATACCCGTTGTGCTCGTTTGGGCACTGGCAAACAAAAAGCTGTAAAACAAGGCTGATAAATCTAATTGCGACTCAACCGCGAGTTTAGGGCTCACTTCAATAGTCGGCTTTACGTCTGGCTTTGGAGATTGCTGGCGTTTCTCGACCTCTGTGCGGCCAGTAAATTTTACTTGTTCATTGCGGTCACGGATATTAAACAGCTTCTTAAAAAAACTTGTTACCACAATAAAGAGCCTTATAAAAATGAGTTGATGATGATTATATTTACCACAGTTGATTTAGTTAATCATAGCAATAAAAACAAAAATGGGCGCCATAAGGCACCCATTTATTTTAATAAGACGTGCTACACGTCTAAGTTAGCCACGTTTAATGCGTTAGTTTCAATAAACTCACGACGAGGCTCAACTTGGTCGCCCATTAAACACGTAAATAACTGGTCAGCCGCAACAGCATCATCAATGGTAACGCGTAACATACGACGAGACTCAGGATCCATTGTAGTTTCCCACAACTGCTCAGGGTTCATTTCACCCAATCCTTTATAACGTTGAATATATAACCCACGTTTTGCTTCGCTCATGGTCCAATCTAACGCATCTAGGAAGCTTTCAACTTCTTTGACACGTTCACCACGTTGTACATAACCACCTTCTTCAATCATACCGTCTAGTGCAGCGCCAAGCTTGGCAATACGCTGATAATCTGTAGAGGTAAAGAAGTCGTAACCAAATAAGAAATTGGTATCGATACCATGCTTACGGATTGTCACACTTGGAATGTAGACTTTCCGTTCAGGATCAAGGATGACATTAGCAGAGAAAATAATACCACTGCTTTCGCGCTCAACTAAATCATCGATAAAGGTTTTGCACCAGGTTGTCATTTTCGCTTCGTCACTGAGCATCTCTAACGTGACTTCTGGATGATACAACATGCGATCGGTTAGGTTCATCGGGAAACGTTTTTCTAAACGCTTAATGATTTTCTCAACTTCACGATACTGGCTAACCAAACGCTCTAACGGTTCACCACTCATGCCCAATGCACCTTGGCTTGGGTAAACGTGAGTTCCGTCTAACGCTTGTGTAGTTAAATATTCCGTTAACGCTAACTCATCTTTTAAATATTGTTCTTGTTTGCCCTTTTTAACCTTATACAGTGGTGGCTGTGCGATATACACATAACCACGCTCAATAAGCTCAGGCATTTGACGGAAGAAGAAGGTCAACAGCAATGTTCGAATGTGCGAGCCGTCGACGTCAGCATCGGTCATGATAACAATGTTGTGATAACGGGTTTTATCTGGGTTGTATTCGTCACGGCCAATACCACAACCTAATGCAGTAATTAGCGTTGCCACTTCTTGTGAAGATAACATCTTGTCAAAACGTGCTTTTTCTACGTTTAAGATTTTACCTTTAAGCGGAAGAATCGCTTGGTTTTTACGGTTACGCCCCTGCTTGGCTGATCCGCCAGCAGAGTCACCTTCCACTATGTATATTTCAGAAAGACCAGGGTCTTTCTCTTGGCAATCGGCTAGCTTACCTGGCAAACCACCTAAATCTAATGCGCCTTTACGACGGGTCATTTCACGCGCTTTACGTGCAGCTTCACGAGCACGGGCAGCATCAACAATTTTGCCTACAATCAGCTTAGCATCTGCTGGGTTTTCTAATAGGTAGTCATTTAACTGCTCACCCATTGTTTGTTCTACAGCACTTTTTACTTCGCTCGAAACCAGTTTATCTTTAGTTTGCGAACTAAACTTAGGATCTGGCACTTTAACAGAGATAACCGCGGTTAAGCCTTCACGAGCATCATCACCGGTAGCACTGGTTTTACCTTTTTTGTTAAACCCTTCACGTTCCATGTAGTTATTTAAGTTACGTGTTAACGCACCACGGAAGCCAGCTAAGTGAGTACCACCATCGCGCTGTGGGATGTTGTTAGTAAAACAGAAAATGCTTTCTTGGTAACCGTCGTTCCACTGCATAGCAACTTCGACAGTAATGCCATCTTCACGCTCTTGTGAAAAGTGGAATACGTCTTTGTTAATAGGTGTTTTATTGCGGTTTAAATAATTTACAAAGGCACTAATACCACCCTCATATTTAAAGAATTCATCTTTGTTATCACGTTCATCAACTAGGCGGATACCCACACCTGAGTTTAAGAAAGATAATTCACGAACACGTTTTGCTAAAATTTCGAAATGGAATTCAACATCGGTAAATGTGTCACTACTTGGCCAGAAACGAAGTTCCGTACCGGTTTTAACTGCATCACCAATTTCTTTAATCGGCGCATCTGGCACACCATGAGTATAAAACTGCTCATAGACTTTACCGGCACGACGAATAGTTAACTGTAATTTTTGCGATAATGCGTTAACAACTGACACCCCCACACCGTGAAGACCACCAGACACTTTGTAAGAGTTATCATCAAACTTACCGCCGGCATGTAATACCGTCATGATAACTTCAGCTGCAGATACTCCCTCTTCCTCATGGATAGAAACAGGAATACCACGACCGTCATCTTTTACAGAGACAGAACCGTCTGAGTGAATAGTAATGGTGATATCGCTACAATGGCCGGCTAAAGCTTCATCGATAGAGTTATCGACCACTTCGAATACCATGTGATGAAGACCTGTGCCGTCATCAGTATCACCAATGTACATACCAGGTCTCTTACGGACTGCATCAAGGCCTTTTAATACCTTGATACTCGAAGAATCGTAACTATTCTCTGACATATTTCTCTCTCGTTGTTATTCAATAACCGTTACTTGCCCATGCTCCACATGAAACATCCTGTTGGGAGGGCTAGATAACGAATCGACTATTGCTAGCGGATCAATTGCGGTGACAAAAATTTGCGCACCGGTTTCGGTTAACTGCTGTAGCAATAGCTGCCTATGCTGTGCATCCAACTCTGACGGTAAATCGTCGACTAAATAAATACTGTTTTTATCTAGTTGTTGTTTGAGCAACTTTCCCTGTGCAATACGCAGTGCACAGACTAATAATTTTAATTGTCCACGGGATAGCGCATCCTGCACTGGTAAGTTTCCCACACGCAAACGTAAGTCTGCTTTATGAGGGCCGCTACCCGTGTTACCTGCCGCTACATCTCGCGAATATTGGTTTTCAAGTAATTGCGCAAAATCCGTTTTACTGTCCCATCCTCGGGTAAAAGAAACCTTAATATCAACCTGAGGTAAAAACCCTCTTATTATACCCTTTAGTAGCTCATTTAACGAGTCTACATATCGATTTCGTATGTCGGTAACTTGTTCAGCATACCGCACCAGCTCCTTATCCCAAAATTGTATTTGGCTATAGGGCGCTTGATTTCTAAGCAACTGATTGCGCTGCTTTAATACCTTACGAACATTCACCCAGGCTTGGTAAAAATGCGGGTCAGAATGAAAGGCTCCCCAATCAATAAATTGCCTGCGAGCTTTTGGCCCTTCAAACAATAAAGAAAAACTTTCGGGAGTGATAACTTGAATTGGCAGGGTTTCAGCTAATGTCGATAAGCGTTTGACTTTTTCGCCGTTAATTTTAACTTCAATATCACCACTACGGTGACGCCTAAGCCCTATTTTACAGTCGTTGTCGTCTTGTACTAAATTGGCGAACAGGGTTAATTTATCGTCATCATTATTAATAACCCGCTGTGATAGATGGCTGCGGAACGAGCGTCCCATGCCTAAAAAGTATATCGCCTCTAAAATACTGGTTTTACCGCTGCCGTTTTGACCGTAAATCAAGTTTAACCCATCGCTTGGGTTAAGCGTTGCTGCAGTAATATTACGAAACGAGCCAATGGTAATGCGCGATAAACTCATGAACACCTATTGTGATAACCCAATAAAACAGTAGAGACAAAGAAGGTGCTTTGCAGCACCTTTCATATCGTCAGTAAACAATAACGTATTACAGACGCATTGGCATCACCACGTACATAGAATCTTCTTCTTTGTGGTTCTCAATTAATGCACTCGAATTTCCGTCAATGAGTGTTATACGCACATCATCACTGGCTAAGTTATTGAGCACATCAAGCAAATAACTGACATTGAAGCCTATTTCTAGTTTGTCAGAATCATAATCGACATCAATGATTTCTTCGGCTTCTTCTTGCTCTGGATTATTCGCTGTTATCTTTAATAAACCGGGCTCAAGCTGAATACGCACACCACGAAACTTCTCGTTAGATAAAATAGAAGCGCGGGTTAATGCTTGTTTTAGCTGATTTCGACTCGCAATAACGATTTTGTTGCCACCTTTAGGCAGCACACGGCGATAATCAGGAAAACGACCATCGACCAATTTACTGGTGAATACTGCTGAATGAGTAATTGCACGAATCGCATTATCACCTATCGCAATAGTAATATCTTGGTCGTCGCTATCAAGTAAGCGCGCCATTTCAACCACACCTTTACGCGGCACAATCACTTGTTTTTCAGGTAAGGTGGTCTCTAAGGTTCGATGACTTAGTGCTAAACGGTGGCCGTCGGTAGCAATAGCGCGCAATACATTGCCTTCGGTTTCAAACAATAAACCGTTGAGGTAATAACGCACATCTTGGTTAGCCATTGAAAACTGGGTAGAGTCAATAATCGACTTTAACACGCCCTGCTTTAAGCTAAATTCAATATCCGCTTGGAAAGCTTCAACGTTAGGATAATCTTCAGCTGGAAGTGTTGCCAATGAAAAACGGCTACGACCTGAGCGCAACAACCATTTGTTATCTTGTTGCTCTACTTTTAATTCGCTTTGTTCTGGTAATGACTTAACAATGTCGAGTAACTTTTTAGCTGGCACAGTGGTTCGGCCAATACTAATATCACCATGGATGGCAGCCTGGCCTACCAATTCAACCTCTAAATCCGTACCAGTTAGCTTAAGTGAGTCTTCACTAACTTCAACTAATAAATTAGCTAAAATAGGCAGGTTATGTCTGCGTTCTACCGCGCCACACACTAGTTGCAGCGGCTTTAATAGGGCGTCCCTATCAATTGAAAATTTCATCGTTCTACATTCCCTGAATTAAGAAGACAGAGTTCTAATCAAGTTAGCGTAATCTTCTTTAATGTCATGACTCTCTTCGCGCAGTTGCGCAATTTTACGACAAGCATGCAATACCGTCGTATGGTCACGACCACCAAATGCATCGCCAATTTCTGGCAAACTTTGGTTAGTGAGTTCTTTAGATAGCGCCATCGCCACTTGTCGTGGTCTTGCCACACTGCGTGAACGACGTTTAGACAGCATATCTGCCATTTTAATTTTGTAGTATTCAGCAACTGTCTTCTGAATATTGTCTATAGTGACTAATTTTTCTTGCAGTGCCAAGAGATCGCGTAACGCTTCACGTACAAAATCAATGGTGATTGGACGACCGGTGAAGTTGGCGTTAGCAATAACGCGGTTTAACGCACCTTCAAGCTCGCGTACGTTTGAACGTAAACGCTTAGCAATAAAGAAGGCCACTTCATCAGGCAGGTTAATACCGCTCTCTTGTGCTTTACGCATTAAAATCGCTACGCGGGTTTCTAATTCAGGTGGCTCGATGGCAACCGTTAACCCCCAACCAAAGCGAGACTTTAAGCGATCTTCTACCCCGTCGATCTCTTTTGGATAACGGTCAGACGTTAAAATAATTTGGTGGTTACCTTCTAATAATGCGTTGAAGGTATGGAAAAACTCTTCTTGAGAACGATCTTTGTTAGCAAAGAATTGAATATCGTCAATAAACAGGGCATCGACACTGCGGTAATAACGTTTAAATTCTTCGATGGCGTTATTTTGTAAGGCTTTAACCATGTCCTGTACAAAACGCTCAGAATGCATGTACACCACTTTAGCATTAGGATTATTTTTAATGATCCCGTTACCGACTGCGTGTAATAAATGTGTTTTACCTAAACCGGTGCCGCCATATAAAAATAATGGGTTATACGCACCACCTGGGTTTTCAGATACTTGTAATGCGGCCGCTTTGCCTAATTGGTTTGATTTACCTTCAACGAAGTTATCAAACTGATAAGTAGGGTTAATATTACTGCGGTGGTTGGCATTAATAATGGGTTCTGCTTGGGTATTAAATGACGTAGTGCCAACTTGAGCTCTGGTTTGGCTGCTAACAGGCTTAGCGGCTACTGGAGCGCGGACAACAGGACGTGCAGACGGACGGCTACCAATATCAAAACGCAACTTAGGTGCATCACTGCCCATTTGCTCGGTGAAGAATTGATTAATGATATTAATGTATTTATCGCGTACCCAATCCAGTACGAAACGATTTGGCGCATACAAAACCAGAGTATCACCATCCATTTCAGCTTGTAACGGACGGATCCACATACTGAACTGCTGCGCTGATAACTCGTCTTGCAGTCTGCCGATACATTGTTGCCAAAGTGAAACCGCCACTTATTTATCCCCAAATATCTTTAGTCAAAGGAGGTGTATTCTATAGTGAGATCACAATGATCGCTATCCTTAAAAACAGATTTATCCCCAGCGGGATCATTCGGTGTGGATATCTGGGATCATCAAAGATCAAAATCGATCCATTAATTGCAAATATCATGCAAATCCAGCTTTATTAACCGATCCACATTGATCTATAATACGCTAACTTTGATCTACTGAAACGAGTAAAGATCCACAAGATATAGTGTCTGTACACAGACTTATCCACATCTTCTGGTGCTTTTTTACTTTCAGCTTCAAAGAAAGATTGGCAGAAATTCATCATATAACCACTTTCGTTATTGACGATAGTAATTAAAGTGATTACAATTCGGCCTCTTTTTTGCCCTTACCTCTAATTTTGGAGCTAAGGTAAATTCACTAACAAAGACGGATTGCCATCATGAGTAAACGTACTTTTCAACCTAGCAACCTGAAGCGCAAGCGTTCTCACGGCTTCCGCGCTCGTATGGCCACTGTAGGCGGCCGTAAGGTGCTTGCACGTCGTCGTGCGAAGGGTCGCGCTCGTTTATCTGCGTAAGTAGATAACTAGGTGACTAGCTATACCTTTACGCGGGAGTTACGTTTGTTAACTCCCGCGCAATTTAAATCTGTATTCTCCAATCCAATCAAAGCATCCTCTGCTGAAATAACTCTGCTCGCAATTCCAAATTCAGAGCAACATCCTCGTTTAGGATTAACTGTGGCCAAACGTTTTGTTAAACGTGCTAACCAACGTAATCGTATTAAACGCGTGATAAGAGATAGTTTTCGTTTACATCAACACGACATCCCCAACATAGATATCGTGGTATTAGTCAGAAATGGCGTGATGGAAATGGAAAATGCAGAACTACACAAATTGATAGAAAAGCTATGGCGAAAACTCAGTCGCCGTTACAATGGCTAGCAACCACGGTTATCCGTGGTTATCAACTTTTTATAAGCCCTTTACTGGGACCGAAGTGTCGGTTTAATCCAACTTGTTCTTATTATGCGATTGAAGCAATAAAAACACACGGAACAGTGAAAGGTAGTTGGTTTGCAATCAAACGCATATTAAAATGTCACCCTTTACATCCCGGCGGTAGTGATCCCGTCCCCCCTAAAAATGACAGGTGTAATAAATAGGCTATGGAATCTCAACGCAATATATTGCTAATCGGTCTGCTGTTTGTCAGCTATCTAATGTGGACACAATGGCAAACAGATAAAGCACCACAACCGGTAGCACAACAAACTGTTACCCAAACAAACGCCTCGACAATTAATGGCGCAGACGTTCCTGAAGCAGACTCGACTGGTATGCCAGTTGATTTACCTGCGACTAAAAACTTAATTACCGTTAACACTGACCAGCTTGATATTAAAATCAGCCCAGTTGGTGGTGACATCGTTTATGCCGCGTTAGTTGCACATAAAGTTGAAATTGATAAAGATGACCCTTTTGTCATTCTTGAGCAAACCAATGATCACACTTATATTGCACAAAGTGGCTTAATCGGTCGCGACGGCATTGATAGCAGTGCTAAAGGTCGTGCCGCATTTGCCGCACAAAATACCTCTTACACATTAGCAGACGGTCAAGACACATTATCTGTGCCTTTAACCTTTACTGCAGACAACGGTGTCACTTACGTAAAAACCTTTACGTTTACCCGTGGTCAATATGATGTTGGCGTTGATTACAGCATTAGCAACACTTCAGATACTGCATTACAAGTACAAATGTACGGTCAAATAAAACAGAGTATCAAAGAATCTGAAGGCAGCATGATGATGCCTACTTATCGTGGTGGTGCATTCTCAACTCAAGATACTCGCTACGAAAAGTATGACTTTGAAGACATGGCAGACAAAAACCTAGGTAAAGTAACACTAGGTGGCTGGGCGGCAATGTTACAACACTACTTTGTATCAGCTTGGATCCCACCGGCAACAGACTCAAACACTATTTTCTCAAGTGTGAGTGCTGGCGGTTTAGCTAACATTGGTTTCCGTGGCGCGGTATATGATATTGCTCCAGGTGCAACTCAAGAAATTAGCTCACAATTTTATGTTGGCCCTAAAAACCAAAAAGCGCTTTCAGCTATCTCTGATACCTTAAACTTAGTTGTTGATTATGGTTTCTTGTGGTGGTTAGCAGTACCTATTCACTGGTTATTGATGTTCTATCAATCATTTGTGGGTAACTGGGGTATGGCAATTATTTTAATCACCCTAACGGTACGTGGTTTGTTATATCCATTGACTAAAGCGCAATACAGCTCAATGGCTAAAATGCGTAACCTACAGCCAAAATTAGCTGAGATGAAAGAACGCTTTGGTGATGACCGTCAAAAGATGGGTCAAGCCATGATGGAACTGTACAAAAAAGAGAAAGTAAACCCAATGGGCGGTTGCTTACCTATTTTGCTACAGATGCCAATCTTCATCGCATTGTACTGGGTATTACTTGAAAGCTATGAATTACGCCACGCGCCGTTCATGCTATGGATTACTGACTTATCAGTACAAGATCCATACTATGTATTACCATTGCTAATGGGTGTATCGATGTTCTTGATGCAGAAAATGCAGCCAATGGCACCGACCATGGACCCAATGCAAGTTAAGATGATGCAATGGATGCCAGTTATCTTTACTGTATTCTTCTTATGGTTCCCAGCAGGCCTAGTACTTTACTGGTTAGTGGGCAACTTAGTTGCAATTAC
Organism: Shewanella sp. MF05960; assembly: GCF_050849305.1. Lineage (NCBI taxonomy): Bacteria > Pseudomonadati > Pseudomonadota > Gammaproteobacteria > Alteromonadales > Shewanellaceae > Shewanella > Shewanella sp. MF05960. The sequence goes on from NZ_JBOZPS010000016.1 coordinate 44,497, forward strand.
GCAGCAAAAGATTATTTATGCAGGTTTAGAGAAAAAAGGCTTAAAATAAGCCTAAACTCTACAGTTAACTCACTCAGTAGTTAAATGAATAAAAAGGCGGCTTAATAGGCCGCCTTTTCCTTTAATGATTTAGCAGGTATTTCCCGTGACAACAGACACTATTGTAGCGCAAGCCACAGCACCAGGGCGTGGTGGTGTAGGTATTATTCGTGTATCTGGCGACTTAGCAACTAATGTGGCGACAGCCATTATTGGTCATGTGCCTAAAACCCGTTACGCTGAATATTGTGACTTTAACTCTAGCGACGGCCATGTTATCGACCAAGGTATTGCGCTGTTTTTTAAAGGCCCAAATTCATTTACCGGTGAAGACGTATTAGAGCTACAAGGTCACGGCGGCCAAATCGTACTCGATATGTTGATTAAGCGTGTCATGGAAATCGACGGTATTCGTATTGCTAAACCCGGTGAGTTTAGTGAACAAGCCTTTATGAATGACAAACTCGACTTAACTCAAGCAGAAGCGATTGCCGATTTAATTGATGCTACCAGTGAGCAAGCGGCAAAAAGTGCACTGCAATCACTGCAAGGTGAGTTTTCTAAAGAAGTTCATGAATTAGTAGAACAAGTGACTAACCTACGCTTATATGTAGAAGCAGCAATTGATTTTCCAGATGAAGAAGTCGACTTTTTGTCGGACGGAAAAATTGCCAATGCCTTGTATCGCATTATCGACAAACTCACTACCGTTCAAGCCAGTGCTAAGCAAGGTTCAATTATTCGCGAAGGCATGAAAGTGGTCATAGCAGGGCGCCCTAATGCCGGTAAATCAAGTTTACTTAATGCACTAGCCGGTAAAGAGTCCGCCATTGTCACAGAAATAGCAGGCACTACCCGTGATGTATTACGTGAGCATATTCACCTTGATGGTATGCCATTACACATTATCGACACCGCTGGATTACGTGAAACCACAGATACCGTTGAACAAATAGGTATTGAACGTGCTTGGGCAGAAATTGCCAGTGCCGATAGAGTCTTGTTTATGGTTGATGGTACGACGACAGATGCCGTTGACCCACATAATATCTGGCCCGACTTTATTGATCGTTTACCTTCAAGACTGGGTGTAACGGTGGTGCGCAACAAAGCCGATTTAACCGGTGAAACACTCGAAATGTCGCAAGAGCAAGGATACGATGTTTACCGTATTTCAGCTAAAACAGGCCTGGGAGTTGAAGAGTTAAAGCAACACCTTAAGTCATTAATGGGTTATCAAAGTAATCTAGAAGGCGGTTTTATTGCCCGCCGTCGTCATTTAGAAGCTTTAGATTTAGCCGCCAGCCACCTACAACTGGGTAAAGAACAGCTTGAAGTGTATCTCGCCGGAGAGTTACTGGCAGAAGAGTTACGCATGTGCCAAATGGCGCTATCTGAAATTACCGGTAAATTCACTTCAGATGACTTACTCGGCAAAATATTTAGTTCATTCTGTATAGGGAAGTGAAATAGTAAAACGCATCAAACCAAATCAAAACAACATTATGATTTTAATATAATTTTGTTTTATTGGGTTGGAAGCAATTTGAAGGGGTTTGTCGATTCTTGCTCCGTATGTGCTCCGAAGATAAATTCTGGAGCACATACGGAGCACAAGATGAGAAAAACCTATGAAAATCAATATACAAAAAAGAGAACCAGATAAGAATGGCCTGCGCCCCATCAGGCTTGTGTACTATTACGGCTCAAAGACCTCGGAAGACGGTTCAAGAGCTCAAAAGCGCTCTTACGAACCGCTGAATCTATTCCTCTACAACAAGCCAAAAAACGCAGTTGAACGCGAGCACAATAAAACCACATTGCAAAAAGCTGAGGCCATTCGTGCCAAGCGTCTACTGGAAATGGAATCAGCCAAACACGGCTTAGATGACCGCACCAAACTCAATGCCAGCTTCTTTGACTACTTCGACCAAATTACGGCGAGTAAAGCATCCGGCAGCAAATCCAACTACTCAATTTGGGTTTCTGCGGGCATCCATCTCCACCGTTATCACCGCCACGCAGAACTCACTTTTGAACAGGTAGATAAATACTTTTTGGAAGGGTTCCGCCATTACCTACAGCATGAGGCAATAACAAAATCAGATACCGGCCTCTCCAGAAATACCGCCTGTAGCTACTTCAATAAAATCCGTGCAGCACTCAACCAAGCGCAACGAGACCGAATAATCAGAGATAACCCTGTTGAACAAGTCAAATCCATCAAAGCAGAAAGGACACAGCGCACCTATCTCACTCTGGACGAGGTAAAGACCCTTACCAAGGCAGAATGCCGTTACGATGTACTACGGAGAGCATTTCTGTTCTCCTGCACTACGGGTCTACGCTGGTCAGACATTCATAAACTGATATGGAGTGAAATTGAACTGTTTGCTCAAGGCCACTACCGAATAATCTTTTCCCAGAAAAAGCTCAAAAACTCGGGCAATGGCCTGCAATATCTCGACTTACCGGATTCTGCTGTGCGTCTACTCAACTTGGAGAACAAGGGGAAACCGACTGAACGGGTTTTTAAGGGTTTACGTTACGACAGCTACAGCAACGTCGCGCTAGTGCAGTGGGCCATACGTGCCGGGATAACCAAACACGTGACCTTTCATGCTGGACGACACACCTTTGCAGTAAACCAACTTGCCCGTGGCCTGGACATCTATTCCCTTTCCAGATTACTTGGCCACAGCGAACTCAGAACAACAGAAATTTACGCAGATATTCTGGAAACCCGCCGCACAGAGGCCATGCGGACCTTTCCTGATATCTTCGATGAGTCATCAGACTAAGAGCATTATTGCTACCAAACGACTAAATCTTTACAAAGAAAAGGGCACCTCGACAGTGCCCTTCATCAACCACATAAGATCGTTAGTTTTTACATCCGTTCTTATCACATGTGATTTTCTCGTGGGAATTAACCCAGTGATCTGCATTTTTCTTCGTATCAGTGCCGCAGCCAGTAGTGCCGCCTTTAGCACCGCTGTGTACGACACCTGTTGGAGTATGTTTAACAGACATATTTACCGTCCATAGTTAATGATGTGTTTTTGATAGCGCGTAAGCACATTAAGACTTAGTCATTAAAACCTAATCTGTCAATTTAAATAGCAACAGTTATATGTCACAGTTAGAGAACATGACATATAACGCATCTAATGATTAATTTTTACTTCCAGCAGCTTAAATAGCTACTCAATATCTCCGACCATAAAATTTTCGGTTAGCAACTAGATGATCAGCAGCGGCTTTATCAATCTCATCAGAAGACGCCACACGATTACTCTGCAACCAAGCCAAGATATCTGCTCGCCTGAAGAACACCCGATTGCCATTGGGTTTAAAGAATGGGATCTTGCGTTCGTGGGTCAGCCGGTACAAAGTGCTTTTCTTTAACCCTGTCAGCTCAGCACATTCCTCAACGGTGAGGATTTCCTTTGTTGTGTCAGGACGTTGCTCATTTTTGATATGATCGGTAATCAGTTTTTGAAGCAATGACATATCCATCAGCATGCGCTGAAGCATCTCTTTTTCAGTCATGTTGATACTCCTTTACCTCAAAATCGAACAGGGAAATGTGGGAAAGTGGGAACACTGAGCTAGTCGTCATGTTCAACCCTCTCTAAATCTTCAAGGTGGCGCCTAACTTGGTCAGGTTTGAGCGCAAAAAAACGTTGAAACTCACCATTAATCCGCGTCTTATAGGTTCCCCTAGAGCGCTCGTTCGTTACCAAGCAACCGCGTTGCAGCAAGATTTCCACTTCTCGCATATAGTGGGTGGGAAGCTCAAGTTTTTGCAGGAAATGAGTTTTGTTGATAAGCCACAATTCACATCCATCCAGTAAACGGCGGTAACCTGGCATTATTCCCTTGCCTGAATCCTGATCAATTTCACCGATATTGCGTTCCCAGTTGCGCATCGCTTTTTCCAATGATCTAAGCAGCCTAAACTCTTCGGAATTCTTAGAGTGCCCACGATTAGCGAGCCACGCACGAAGGACTCTATGTACCGCATCGAGTGACTCTTCCTCAGACCACGGCAAGATGAAATTTCGACTAGCGAGGCATAGTGCAGTACCAATCAGTGCAAATCGTCTAACGACTCGCTGTACTTGAGAGGCCATTGAATCGCTTGTCCAAGCGTTGCTAAGACGACCTATTTCATAGCTGAGGTAGTGGCTAAGCTCATCATGCAGCCCTGTAAGTAGCAATAACCACTCTCGAATTACTGTGCCATGGAAGCACTGACAAGACATTTTAAGCTCATCAACGAATTGTTGAGCACTCTTACGGCCATGTAATTCATCGAATTCACCATGTATACCAAAAATTGGGATCTCCACCAGTCGTATCTGCTGACCAGCCCTAAGTGGCTTTCCTATCTGCTGAAGTAATTCGGCAATCCAAACTTCCCCGCTACTGAGCACCAGCGTTCGCCATTGTGACGTCGCGGCCAACTCTCCTGACACGTTAGCGCGCAGTTTTCCTGAGCCATTCATGATCTGATAAATGGCGGTATCAACATCTTCTGGACGAGCCATTCCTATCTCATCCAACGTCAGCAACATGTCGTTATGCTCCGACGAGACAGCAGCTAATCCATTGCTTGTCGAGATCCAGCTACGTTTATAGCTATCGCTGCCGTATAAGCTTGCCGCAATCTGCAATAAAGTTGTTTTACCGGCAGATGAAGCACCAACAAAATGAAAGGCTCCATTTTCCATACCAGAGGGGGCTAGCAATGGTGCAGCCAACCCTGTTCCTACACAGAAAATAGCTAGCGGATTCCCACAACATAGCTTCCCAACATGGTTTTGCCAGTCGCTCAAACTCCCTGCTTCCTCTAACAGCGTGGAACTGGATAACTGACCCACAAAATAATGGGGTTCGTCAGCAGAACCCACAGTCCAACTGCTTGTGGCAAATATGGGCTCATGCCAGCCAGTGCGATTCACCACAGTTGCCGGAGCAGCAAGAGCCATCAGCTCTATTAGATAATGTTGAAGCCTACTCCAACTTGACTGGTCAGGAGTTAAGGGATACCCAGTATCGACCAGCATATCCCTGATCTGACGTGCATTATCACTATTCAGGTCTCTGGCATACACAACTTCACGTAACCTAACCCCATCAAAATTTTGCCATTCCAGCAGCGCTCCATGCCCATGTCGTTTGTCAGTTAAACGAGTGCGAGCCAACACCTGAATCCAACCACCTATTCGCAACCACCGATCAGAGGACAAGCAATAGAGCCCATCATCCTGCAACTTATATTGCATCACTAACCCCCATCACAAATCACTCAACCAAGCAGTGATGTCGCTGTACCGAAAGCGAACAGTACGACCATTTGGATTGGGTTTTATTGGAGGAGGAAAACGTCCATCTCGCACGTAACGACGAAGTGTCGCCTGCGAGGTTTGCAAAACGTCACACACTTCAGCATAAGTTAGTAACCGTTCTTCTTGCTTAGGTTGGTTATTACCCGTCATGATGGCTCCTGTTTATTATCTAGCTTGCAGGAGTAATCATCTCGAAAAAGACAAACTAAGCAGACCGCTGGAACTGCCCTTTTTGGGAACTTCAATAATAAATTTCAAGACGCTGATATTTAATGACATTTATTCAACATATAGATTAAAAACAGCCACTGAAGAGCAAAAAGCCTAGCCACTAATGAGTTGCCCTACATTACCGTATCAATTTGTGCGCCAGTGAATAACCAGAGAAAACTTTCACATGTGAAAGTTTAGAGACCTTGCGATTTACAACTATTAAAGTCATGTCCCCCATTAAAAATGGAATCGTTTAGCTCAGGTCTTTTATTGGCGATAACGCTTGTATGGAATAAACCAGTCCAGGTCCCCCATCAGATAATTATCTGGATAGGAATTGGTTAGGTCTTTTTGGCCAAGACATAACAACAAAAGACCTATGCGCCCAAAAAAGGCACGAAGACAGGCGATGAACTAGGTCACAGGACAATAGACTGACTCTGTATTCACAACGCAAAGGATTATGTCATGACCAAAAATTATTCATTTTTAGAACAACAAATTGTTGCATTTGGTGCAGCATTAAATGGGGGAAATCAACCACAATCTGAGTGCATAGAAGCCTTCTCAAAATCATTAAAAGCACTAGAAACACAGATTAGTATCTGGGAAACCTTTATTGCCAATAGCGCAAATGTTAATCAAGACGACGCCATGCTTTTTTCCTTAACCATATCAGAGCAATATCTACACTACACCCATAAATCAACCGAAATAGAACAGCTCCGCTACTTCTACATAGCACAAAAAATTGCAGACTTGTTCTGGCAGAACAACGTTGCACATAGAGGTAAAAACTCTGAAGGCTACCCAGGTCATTTTGGGTGTCGTGTTAGGCTAAGAAACAAAAAACTCGAAATTTTTTGGGTTTATAACCAGTTTAAACCTAAAAAGAATGCTGAAGGATTCCAGGTGATCAGCCATTACCTCCCCCGCGAAGGCAATTATCGCTATCCACAAAGCACCTTTACCCGAGCACAAGATTGGGAAAAACCGGTGATTACTGCTGTTGAAGATGCTTTCTCAATAATCCGCAGAGCCAACTCAAATCTAATGCGGGTTAGACAACTGTGCCGTTGGAATGACACAAATCTCTACCAAATGGCGGGTGCTATTGACGATTTTAAGATGGATAATCCTTTATAGTTATGATCTTACAATACAGCCCTTAACTCATTAGAGATCAGGGCTGTGTGATAGCGGCTATTTATCTTTTTTGATTATGGCCTTGAGTGCTGCAATATTGGCCCGCGCGCCTTCGGCTTCTTTTAAACAGCGGCGCTGCTGGGCAAAGCGGTCAAACTCCAATTTCGCTTTGTCATCAGCGTCTTTCTTGGAGATTTTTCCTGCACCGTTTAATACATCTCTATCATTAAAACTCAAGAACTGGTCAAGCTTATCGGCCCAGTCTTGTAAGAACACCTGCTTGCGGCGTAGCGCTTGGTCTTCTGCAAAATCGAGCCACATATTGACGATACGATTGAGATCTTTGATTTCGTCTTCACGCAAATAGTTCTTGGCAACAGTAACGTCTGTCTTGCGCACTTCATCGCCTTTATAGCTGGTTAAGCCCATATCCGGCTTACTGGCATCCACACGGCTGGCAATAAGCTCAGCGGCGGTCATATGAGTACAGGCATAATGCAGCTTGTCCTGGATGATTTGGAAGAAGCGGTTGGTCTCTTGGTTGGATGGCTCGTAATCAGCAGCCATGGTAAAGATTTCTTTCACCCGCAGATAAACGCGATGCTCACTGGCGCGGATCGTTCCAGCATTTCATCAAAGTAATCTGGCACAGCAGAATGGCCAACGGGCGGATTTTTCAGGCGCTCGTCGTCCATGACGAAGCCTTTGAACAGGTATTCTTTCAGAATTTGCGTTACCCATTGGCGGAACTGTGTACCTCGTTGCGAACGAACCCTGTAACCAACAGACAGAATTGCATCGAGATTGTAGTGGTCGATCTCGCGAGAGACTTGCCGAGTACCTTCCAATCGAACTATCCGGAATTTCCGGATGGTTGCATTTTGTACAAGCTCACCCTCGTTGTAGATATTGATTAGATGCTCGTTAATTGTGCGAACATCTTTATCATAAAGCTCTGCCATTACAGCCTGAGAAAGCCACAAGTTGCCTGATTCAAAGCGACACTCAACACGAGTTTGACCATCAGCACTGGTGAAAAGAACAAACTCTCCTTGAGGGGCTTGGGGGATGTTATCTGTCATTCAATTAACCTTATTGCAGCTTGTTTTCCTCGGCTCGTTGAACTACCTCATAAATTTCCAGTTTCAATGCGATGGAATACTCATCATCATAGAGAATTGAGCTAATGATCTTGTGCAGTAGAGCTTTATCAATAACGTTATCGGCGACCCAAACAGCAATGTTTTCCATTTCTCGAACAAAATGCTGCACAATGTAGTCAAATCCGTTGAGCTCTAAAAAGTAGGCCCCGAGTGCCAGTGATGAGCGCTTATTGCCATCATTGAAGGCATGGTTTTTATTGATAGAAAACACTAAGTGCGTCAACTTGTCTTCTATTTCTGGGTAATACCAATCGTTTTGAATATGCTCTAATGGGCTTTCAAGTTGACCGATATCCTTTGTTCCCGTTAAACCGCCAGAATTTTCGATGATCCAATCGTGAGTATTCACAGCGTACGTCACATCGAAATAAAAGTATCGTGGCTGAGTATCGTCGGTCATATCAGCGGTCCTTCAAACGTTTGAATACGGCCAATGTTTCAGGATCGCTGAGCTGTTCTTCAAGAGACTTGCTCTTCTCACCAAGGAAGCGTTCAAAGTCTGCTTCTGGTACGGATTTAATGTAAGCCTCCAGCTTTTCATGTAAAGCGTCCCTAAAGCACAAATCTCGGCTGGCCATTTTTGTTCTGGCATCAGTTATAAGCGGCCTAAAGAGAGGATGCAGCTCAAAACTGGCAAACAGCAGCTCAGCTTCTTTTTGCGTCAATGGACGACCTAGGCTGATACTCCGGAGTTCTAGCTCGTGAGCAATACCAGATTCAAAACTAGCGATAAGCGTGAGCACTTCAGAGTACATGGTTTCACGGATCTTATCTTTTTCAGCCAGCTTTAATATTTTCTTATACTCTGCTGCGTTCTCATGAAAGATGCTTTGGTAGATCAGGTTAGTAAAGCGTCCATACTTCCACTTGTTGCCATCAACATATTTATCAAGAGCATCAGTAAACTGTTTCCGGTAGTTTTCCTCTTGAAATGCCGCCATCAAGTAATCTTGATCGCGCTGGTTAATGAACTTGGTATGGCCACCTGCGCGTTCTGCGAGTACATCAATCACAATATCGAGTACACGAGAGCGCAGTTCTTTGGCGCGCTCACTGTCAGTAAGCAGCATGCCAAGGTTCAAAATAGCACGAAAAGTGAAGATACCTAACACACTGGTTTTGGTACCCTCACTGATGAGGGTACCAGTAGCTATCTCCTTGAACTGTCTTAACTTATCACCTCTTAACAGCGCGTAACCATTCGCTTTTAACTCATCCCCATGTGAAGACAAGTAGCGTTCTACGGTAGCATCACTGATATCAAACAGCTCTATAACCTGTTGTTTGGTAAATACAGATTCACCATTAAACTGAACACCACCTAATGAGAGGTGTTGCTCCGCTTTTTGTAGGGCATAACGGTTATTAAGAATGTTTTGTCTGTCGTTCAAAGACTCTGTTAAATCTTTAGCCATGTTGGTTCTCCAGTGAGTCAGCTGCCCTTTGCTTCATCATGTCAAAAATCAGTTCAACATAACTTGCCATTACCTGTGGGTCTTTGAGTAGCGTTCGAGCGATATCGCCTTCTTTTAGCAGAGCCTGCACAACAGCTTGCTTCACTGATTGCGGTAAGTCACCTTTGAGGGCTATCGACTTGTCGTGCTTTTCTACTTGTTCAACCACAATTGGGTTTTTGGTGACACGCGTAATGGTGCCGTTGGCAAAGTTACGACGGCCAGGCTCGTCACCTACATCCCCAAACAGTTCATTGAGACGGCGAATGATATCGGCAAGAAATGCCTGTTCGCGATCCGTTGGGTCGTTGTAGTTGGGGCGGATAGGTTCAAGTACTTGATTAACAGCTTCTGGAAGCGGTTCTTTGTCGTAGTTGATTTTGAACTTCTCTAACACCAGTGCACTTAGGTCTATGTTTTCTGGTGTCACACCTTTCAATCGACGTGAAAGCAAATGTGCAAACGCGGCAAAGTTTTCCAGTTCAGGATCACCAAACTCAATCAACTGCGCCATGTAGCTGTAGTACTTCACAAATCGAGCCAAATCCGACTTAAAGCGCATCAGTGCTTCGCGCAGCTTGGTGAACTCGCTGCGCTGCGATTCCGCATAGTTAGCCGCTTTTTCATCACCAGCTAAGTGCGCTTTGTTGTATTGCTGATCCCAATGATTTGCTGCATCAACCAGCTCTTTTAGCTTAACGTTAAATATATCGGTAGGGCGTTGCGTAGCGGCAAGTAGCTTCTTATGCGCGTGTGACTTTTTGTCCGGTGATTGACCGAGAATTGACTTACCACGCGCTTGCTTAAATAACTCTAAATCTTGGTGGTTGTAGATATTCTGTTCATCCAAAATATCTTTGATGTCATATATGACGTTCACATCTTGCACTTCGTTGAGCTGCGCGCCTTTGTCGTACTTTTTAAACGCGTTGAGAATGGTCTGTGGATCATTGGCAAAATCAATCACGTAAGTGGTGTCTTTACCAGGGTAAGTGCGGTTTAGGCGAGACATGGTTTGCACCGCTTCTACATCCGAGATTTTCTTATCCACATACATAGCAACCAGTTTCGGTTGGTTAAAGCCTGTTTGGAACTTATTGGCGACTAACATTACGCGGTATTCGGTTTTCTCAAACTCGTGGCGCAGCTCGGCCCCGTGCGTATCTGGGTTTAAGTTGTACTCGGTGTACTCTTTGTCGAAATCAATCCCTAGCGGGTCTTGGCTGTCTTCATCACCCACATCTTTACCCGGTACTTTGCCCGAGAAGGCGACCAAGGCTTGAATACCCTCGATACCATGCTTTTTGATGTATTTGTCGAAAGCGAGTTTGTATTTCACCGCCTGTGGTCGGCCTGAAGTCACCACCATGGCCTTAGCTTCACCCTCCAACAGATGCGCAATATTGGCTCTAAAGTGTTTGATTATGAATTCGACTTTTTGGCTGACCGTGGTTGGGTGCAGTGACATCCAGCGTGCCAATGCGCGACGGGCTTGTTTGCTGTCTACACGCTTCTCATTCAGGTTATATTCGCCAATTTTGTATGCCGTATCGTAGTGAGTGTAATTTTCCAGCACATCGAGAATGAAGCCCTCATCAATGGCTTGACGTTGAGTGTAGAGGTGGAACGATTCCGGTTTGTTCTCATCTGACACTGGCAGGCGTTGGTCTTTCGGGCGACCAAACAGCATCTTAGTACTGTGTTTCGGTGTGGCAGTGAAGGCAAAATGCGAGACGTTCTTGGGCATAGCACGCGCTTCTTGCACCTTAGTGAGGATATCCTCAATGCTCATTTGCTCTAACTCTTGAGGGCTAAGGTTTAGCGTAAGCGCTGCACGTAAGCCTTTGGCGGTAGAGCCAGTTTGCGAGGTGTGCGCCTCATCAATGATCACGGCAAAGTTACTTTGCCCCAAAGATTGATTGGTCAGAATCGCTTCTAACGCATACGGGAAGGTTTGAATCGTCACCACAATGATCGGCGTACCAGTTAACAGCGCTTCAGTAAGCTGCTTTGATTTCGACTCGCTGCTCTTTTCGCGGTCAATCGCCTTGATCACCCCATATTGATGGTCGAGCTGCTGCACCGCATCTTGCAACTGCGAATCAAGCACGGTGCGGTCGGTCACAATGATCACTGACTTAAATATCGCTTTACCCTCTGAGCTACGCAAGCGAATCAAATCATGGGCTGTCCACGCAATGGTAGAGGTTTTGCCTGAGCCCGCGCTGTGCTCGCAAAGATACTGCATACCAGCACCGTTCTCGCGCGCATCGTTAATCATTTTGTTGACTGCGGCTAACTGATGATAACGAGGGAAAATCTGCGTCTCCTTGCGCTGGACTTTGCCGCTACTGTCCGCCACCTCCTTGGTTTCGACATACACAAAGCTGTAGAAGATACGCAGCCAGTTATCTTTTTGGCCGATCTCTTGCCAGAAATAGCTGACCGGGTATTCGCCATCCTCACCCGGCAAGTTGATATGCACTGGCAAATCAGAGGTAGAGCCGTCATGGCCTTTGTTAAAGGGCAGAAAATAGGTGTTTTCTCCCGCCAGTTTGGTCGCCATGGCAATTTCGGTATCAGACATAGCAAAGTGCACCACGGCGCCGCGTTTAAAGGTTAACAGCGGCTCTTTGCGTTTGGTTTTTGGGTCAACGGGCAAGCGGTCTTGCTTGTACTGCGCAATAGCTGATTCTATCGACTGGGTGAAATCAGTTTTCAGCTCAGCAGTGGCAACGGGTAGACCGTTGATAAAGAACACTAAGTCAATTTCCCACTCGCGGGTCGGGCAATATCTCAGTTGGCGCACCACGCGCAAAATGTTGTGCTCATAACGGGCAATACGCTCTTCATTGCGCGCATCTTCAGGTTTGCGTTGGCCCATGGCAATGGTGCCGCAGCCAGCAATGGCAAAGCCTTTACGCAACACATTAATGGTGCCACCTGTTTTACTGCCCGCCTTATGCGAAGAGAGGGCTTTTTCCAAACGCTCCAACAACACCGGCTCGGCATTCGCACCATGCAGTTTATTCAGCTTGTGCCAGGCATCAGACTGGGTAGCTTTTACCCAATCCATGACATCTTCCGGATAAATAGCGCGTTGCTGGTCATAATGGCTGGAATGGCCTTCTTTCCAGCCATTGTTTACCAATTGCTCGGTAATATATTGCTCAAAATGCACTTCATGATGTGCTGCCATTACACCGTCTCCCTGACGTCGATTTTCCCTGTGACTGCTGCGCTGATCAGCGATGTGCGGTGCTCTTTCAATAGGTCTATTGAATCTAAAACTTCAAGCACCAAACGATCGATTTGACTGATTTTATTCTTTAAACCTTGCACTATAGATTGTTGTTCAGGAAGCTCTGGTGCAGGTATAGGCATGTTTAAAATGGTGCCTTGTCCGATATTCAACATAGAACTACTGGTACCAGTAGCGTCAACTTCTATTTGTTCTCGTGCTTGGTCAGAAGCTAGATAGTATGCAAAAAACTCTGGGTCAGCTTTCTCTAGGTCAAGTTTGATTCGATAAATTTTGTCGCATAGCAACAGGTTATCGTAATCGCAGTCAGGAACAGCTGCGCTACCTACCCATTCTTTAGAATTTGCCCTTGAAACGAGTAAATCACCTTTTTTGATAGCGTACTCTTTTCTTGGTTCCAGTTCTTCTGGCAGTTTTTTGTTCTGTTCAGAATTAAAAATGCCACGATTTACACAGCCAACTTTAACTACTCCCCAAGTGTGATCGTCCGGTACTGGTGTACTTTCACATTGAGGGCTCCAGCCTTGTTCTATGCCGAGTACGTCATATTTGATTTTTTTCACCACCCAATGCTTCGGCACTTGCCCGATCCACTCGATACCAGAGTCCTGCATCTCCACATTGGGGTCAAGCCCCTTAGTGACCACATGGCTGATCAGCGCTTGGCGCTTTTCCTTGAGCAGCTTAATAAAGGTCTGCTTTTCTTCGAGCAGACTGTCGATGCGCTGGGTTTCGCGATCGAGGAACTTTTCAATTGCTTGTTGCGTTAATCCAGGTGGCAATAAAATAGGCAAGCGCTTTAATTCGTCATATTTAAGAGATTGACGCATGCCTGCCCCAAGATTATAAAAAACCTTGGTTTCATCATATGCTCGCATCAAATAGTGAAGATACCTTGGCCTAATCGCGCTTGGGGTGACGGCAACGTATGCTGAAGTGATAATGCCTCGTTCTGTACATTGGGCAGAGCGAAGACTGCGCTTATCGTTCTGTAAATCCGTCAGCCTAAAAATGATGTCATTCTCATTAACTATCTGATAAGTCTCGAATGATGCTGGTAGAAGCCCACCTTGTGTATCAATACTTTTTCGCTTAATACGACCAAAGCTCAACGACAAAAGGTTATCTTCTATCATTCCCTTATTTGACAGTTTTGATTCAGAGGCAACAGTGTAAAAAGGAACTGATTTCCAATCCTCAGGCAAAGCCTCAACCCACTTAATATCGCTTGGAACATAGTTTGGATAAGGCGCGATCATTACGCCACCTCATTAAGAAGAGCCTGAATGCGCGCTTCACATGCTTTTAGCTCACCGTCAATTACACCCAACTCGCGTGGCGGCACATACTGATAGAAATAGCGGTTAAAGTTGATTTCATAACCGACAATGCCCACCTCAAAGTCTTTTTCATCACGCACTGAGTGATCAATAAAGGCATCTGGCACATGTGGCAGCACCTCTTGTGCAAAGTAATCTTCAACGTCGCGGTCAAAGGGAATACTTTCGGCATCTTTGAGTTGCGGGTCGGCGATCACTTGGCCTTTTTCATCCAGTGCAGGCTCAAATTGTAGATCCACTTTTACAAAGTGCGCGGTTAAGGCGGTAGCCAGTGCTTTTGAGCACTTACCAAAGTCATTCTTATTGTTATTCTTCTTAACCGCCAAACGCGCCCACTCATAAGGCTGTAGGCCAAGGTTATCAGTGAGGTGATGTACCCACGCCGCTTGTTGTTCTGGTTTGAGCTTTTTAAACGTATCTTGCTGCGCAAATGCATTAATCCCCGCAGCTGTGATATCTAGCTTAGCGCGCAGTGGACGCTGAATGGTCACTTTACGGAAGGCAAAATCAGTAGTCTGGAAGATCTTACAGTTGTCACTGGATTCAAAGCGATCGTACGCACGGACAATATCGTCAATCTGTTCATCACTCAGGTACTTGCGCTTATCGCCTTGCGATTTACGCATGGGGGTCCAGATATCCGCTAAGTTAATCAGTTGCACCTGATTCTTGCGTCTTGGCTCTTTATGGTTAGACAAAATCCAGATGTAAGTGCCAATGCCGGTGTTGAAGAACATATCGGTTGGCAGGGCAACTATCGCTTCTACCAAGTCTTTTTCTAGCAGCCAACGGCGTATTTCTGATGGGCCTGAGCCTGCATCGCCGTTAAACAATGGCGAGCCCGAGAGCACTATACCCACGCGGCCACCACCGTTTTCAGGCGTTTCCATTTTTGATACCAAGTGCAGTAAAAACAGCATGGAGCCATCAGAGATGCTTGGCAAGCCTGGGCCAAAACGCCCTGCGTATTTGAGCTGCTTGTGCTCACGTTCAACTTCTTTTTTGGCTTTTTCCCACTTAATGCCAAATGGCGGGTTGGCGAGGCCGTAGTGGAATTTGTCGGCACGTAACTGATCGTCTGATAGGGTGTTGCCCTGCTTTATATTGTTGGCATCAAAGCCGCGGATCATCATGTTGGTCAGCGCCATGGCGTGAGTGGCGGGGTCGAGCTCTTGACCAAAAGGCACGACTTTAGCGCTGCTACCCATATCTTCAATTTGGCTAATGGCATCGGAAAGGAAGCCGCCCGTACCGCAAGTTGGATCATAGATGGTACGGATCACACCCTTTTCACTAAAAATATCTTCATCCGCTGCCAGCACCAGTTTGGTGGCAAGGCGAACGGCATCGCGCGGGGTCATAAATTCTCCCGCCTTTTCATTGACAGAGCTGGCGAACTTCAGAATCAACTCTTCATAGGCATCTGATAAAACGCGGTCTGACACCAAATTAGGATGCAGGTCGAGGTTGGCAAAATGGCTCACCACACGGTAGAGCAACTTCGCTTTTTCCAAGTCTTCTATGGTTTGACCAAATTTGAACTCATCAAAGATGGTACGTACGTTTTTGCTGAACTGGCTGATGTAGTGTTCTAGGTTGTCGCCGGTGTCTGACGCGCCTAAGGATTCGAGGCTGTATTCGCTAGTGTTATAAAAAGCGAAACCTGAAACTTCTGGCAACACCAAACCAAGGTCAATACCGGATATTTTCTCGGCCAGATAAAACTTGCGCACCTCAATGCGGGTTGGTTCCAACACACATTCAATACGACGTAATAGCAAAAATGGCAGGATAATACGTGCAAAGTCGGTGTGTTTGAAATCACCCCATAGGTCATCTGCCATGCGCCAAATAGCACTGGAGAGTTTGGCGCTTTGTTCTTTGTCTTGTAAGTTCATTGATACTGCCTAAATGAAGTTTAATCGTTAAAAATCGGTTTATTGTTTGATGTTCATCTTGCGAGTTAGCTAGATATCGCGGCTAAAAATGGCTTGCCAACGACAAAAAGCTTTGCGGTGTCTGTCGGTCCATTGGGTGCAGATAACGTAGTTTTTTTTGTCTCGCTGGGCCACTTTGGTGGTGGAGTAGCGGTTTCGTTCTTTAGCATCTTTGGCTGCACTGCGAATGTCTTCTGGCCGTGGTGATTTAGCCAGTTTGAGCACAGGGAATGACAATCCAAAGGTGTTACGACAATAGATCAGTTGCGTGAGGTTTTCGATTTCACTCAGTGGCAAAGCGTGTTCAACCAAGTCATGGATAGCCTCGGTGATCTCAGCGTTGCTGATATGGTGTTGTATTGAGCTGTGTGAGGCTTCCTGTGCCTCTACTTCATTTTCAAGGGCAACAGAAAACGGAAAGCCTTTGGCCTGAATAGACTTTGCTAAGAATACGTTGATGGCATGCTCAATCGGTAAGCCCAACTCAGCAAAGATGCTCGTAGCTTTTTCAATTAGTTGAGGGTCTATCTTGGTTGATTTCATATGACTAACAAAACCTACAAATTGTAATTTTTGTATCCTATAGGCTTTGCTTTTTCACGGCTAGCAATAAAGTCAAAAAAATGAGAAATAATTGATCTAAAAAGGCTTAAAACTGGCTAACCAAACAGCAATTACACTTGTCATGCCTCATTGAATGACGTGTTACTGAGAGAAGTTTATTACCTTCGATATTGATGCAATTAGGTGCCGCGAACAACCCAACATATCTTGGATGTCACTATAGCTATGCCCAGTCTTCAATAGGCTAGCTATGTGCTGATGCCGTTTGAGATCTGACTGACGCCCGTTGTACTTCCCATCGAATTGAGCTTTGGCGATCCCCTGAGATTGACGACGTCGTCGGTCATCATAATCTTTGCGGGCAACGGCCGCGAGCATGTCCAACATCATGGCATTCACCGCCTGTAAAATCGTACCAGTAAAGTCAGTTTCGCTATGTTGTTGCAAAGCCAGCCAACTGGTGGGAAGTTCCGGTGAAACAATGGCTAGGCGTTTGCTGGCCAGCTTTTGTTTCAACGTATCCCAATCACTTTGCTTGAGCCGCGCCAGGCGGTCGATCTGTTCAACTAGCACAATGTCACCCTCGCCTGACTCGGCAATCAAACGCATCAACTCAGGTCGGTGCAACGTTGCACCAGAAACATTCTCAATATAAAAAGCGGCGATTCGCTGGCTATGCTGAGCAGCAAACTGGATAAGGGATTCTCGCGCCCGTTCAGCATTTTGTTCTTTGGTTGATGCGCGAAGGTAAGCTCGAATGAACATATTGATCTCCACAGTCTGTTATAAGTGGTGCTTTATCTCTGGTCTGGTTTAGGTGGTTCTGTTGGTAGTAAAGCCAGTCTGATGGCTAGTTCCGTTGATGTGTACTCAAAATGAACCAGCTAAGTGCCAAAATCAGTCATCAAACCCAATATGGTTTCTATAGTCGTAATCAAAACTATCCATAAAAACGGAACTATCTGGTTTCATTCGTTTATGACGACTTGGTATTGGGTAGGTTTTATTTAACTTCATCATATTTCTGACAAACGCAACGAATAGATAGCCAGCCCAAAGTGCCAAGGACATTTGCCAACACAAATAAGTGAGCGCACACCAAAAAGGAACGGCTAACCACCATCTGCGTTGGATAAATGCGAAAGCTTTAAAGCACCAAATGACCAATGGCAAACCTGCGAGCAAGAATCCCCATCCAGAATCTTGAGCTAGCATCAATCCCAGCAGCAAAACACCAAGCAACACTATATTTACTAAATCATTTTTGAGATTTTGACTCATGTTTCCCCTCCAACTCTTCGGTTTGAGGTTTGTCTTGGCCTGACAATTTCTGATTGGCTCTATAGCTGTAAAGACACCAGAAGGTGACCAAACTAAAAAATAGGAATATCCCAAGCATTCCCCAGTCAAATGCAGTCATAACGACCTCCGCTCACTCGAATATCCATTCCCTGTAAACTGAATAACTTGGAAAACATAGAATCAGTCATTTCATCGAGTTCAGATAATTCGAATTCAGGGACTATAAGAGGCATGCCAAAATACTGAAGGTTACGATAGGATGATGGCTCAAAAATACCGTGCGGATAGCTGTCTAATGTGTTGAAAGTCTGATTCAGTCTGAGATCAACAATCCAACCGCCAGGAAGCTCAATCCAACTATGTGGATAGACTAATTCTCCCGTGCTCTTGCATTTGACACATCCCACTCTAGGTTGATGAAACACCGAATCTCTCGTCAGTAGATGACTGATCAGGTAGGTAATAATTATGGGGTCCGTTTGGAGTTCATCCATCGCCAGAACAATATTGTCTAGATCCTGATATTCACTATTCATAAAGCAGGCTCCTTAAACAACAGTTGTTTTCCTTGTTCATACAGCACTGGATATGGGAGAGATTGGCCGTCCTGAACCACAAGGTTAGGTGGGTAATAGATCACCATCCACGATGGCAATGCAGCACTGACGGCTCTATAAAACTCATCAACTGGAAAGTCTTGTTGGCCTGACAGGCGGAAAACAAAGCGAGAATAGTTCTTCGAGTGATTGGCGACGATGTTATAGCTTTCGGACTCACCACCTTTAATATAGAGCGGGCTCTTCCAGAGATAAGGAGTCGTAATGTTGTAAGCAACCACACATTGACCAATACCGCATCCATGCTCAGCGCTTTCAACAGACCAAAGAATCATGGGATGACCATCAATTTCCGGTGTTTCTACATTACTCAGTTTAGTGACATTCAACGCCATATCATCGGCCACATGCTGGATAGCCTGGTCGACAAGATGCACGTATTTCTCATAAGCCTGAGATTCTGAAGTAGCAGCAGATGCGGGCATCCATCCCATTAGACTTGGTCTAGCCGAGGGATTGTCTGGTGTCATCATTATATCGGTAGCGTTAAACGCGAACGTCTGCGTACCAGAAAGACGCCTAAGCGGATCATCAAATGAAGTCGTTAGCCTGGCGAGATCAAGCAATGGAACCAACATACCCTTGCTATAAGAGTGGACACCATCGTGGGAATCTCTCAAATCCAAATCGTAGATGCCCCCGGCTCGCGCTAGATTTAAAGCCCGAGATTCATCTTGAGCATAATGACGGGGTCCAGTTACGCAACCAGACAAGGACACACATAAAGCGATTAATGATAAAGATGGGTATTTTTTCATGATTACCTCCTGCTTTATAAAGATTCGCATGGAGGTAGTAAAATGCAAGCTATTTTGATAAATAATTATTAAAAATCAATAGCTTGTACTGATAGTACAAACTTCAAAATGGGTAACAATAGCAGTTTATATTCTTTTCCCACTTTCCCAGATATCCCACTTTCCCAGATATCCCACTTTAAAAATGTTGAGAATCCCCTAGAATAGATACTTCCATGACAAAACCCGACAAATGAGTTGCACTCCACATGTGCGCCAATATTCTTCTAACAATTTGAATAGTTTTAAATTTTTAGTTTCTGTATTGGTAAATAGTGTATTGGTAAGTAATGCATTGGTAAATCGTGTATAGCTCTGTAGGAATAAACACATGACATTAGCTAATCAAGTTGTCGTTCTCGACTTTGAAACCACTGGTTTATCACCCGACAATGGTGACAGAGCTATTGAAATTGGCGCGGTAAAGCTGGTTGATGGCCAAGTAGTGGATACCTTTCAAGAGCTGATAAACCCAGGTAAACGGGTAAACAGCTTTATTGAGCAGTACACAGGTATTAGCAATAACATGCTCAAGCATGCGCCATCATCTAAAGAGGTGATGGCACTATTTGCCAAGTTTATTGATGGATTCAATTTAGTCGCGCACAACGCCAGCTTTGATAAAAAGTTCTTAGATGCTGAATTCAAACATAATAAACTTCACTATAACGGCCAGTTTGCCTGCTCATTATTATTATCGCGCCGGATAAGCCAAGATGCACCTAATCACCAACTCGGTACCTTGGTGAGTTATCATCAATTACCTAACGACGGTGTATTTCACCGCGCCTTAGCTGACGCCACCATGACCAGCCACCTTTGGTTGCATCAACTTGAGGTACTGCAACAGCAATTGCCGCAGCACCTTATTACCCTAGATATTATCAATAAAATATCTGGCCTGCCCAAAGCTCAAATAAACCGCTACTACCAAACAATGGCTCGCTGATAATCCCTAGCCCAGCGTTTATTACAAGTCTTGGGCTAATTTATCCACTAGCAATCGTACTTTAGGTGACAAATGGCGGTTGTGTGGGTACAAAGCCCAAATGCCTTCTTTAGGTTGTTGATATGGCGCGAGTAACACCACCAGTTGCCCAGATTCAATTGCATCATTCACGTAATAACCAGGTAATTGCACAATACCTAAACCACTTATTGCGGCAGATAATAAGCTTAATCCACTGCTGCAACTCAACGAACCATGTACCTTAACGGCTTTAGATTTACCTTGGTCTATAAAGTTCCAATGCGATTGGCTGCCAATTAAACAATTATGTTGGCTCAGTTCCGACAAGGTATAAGGCGTACCAAATTGGGCAATATAGCTCGGCGCAGCGCACACATATTGGCTGCGATTAGTTAAGCGCTTGGCCATCATTGAAGAGTTAGTTAACCGCCCTAGCCTAATGGCTAAATCAAAACCACCTTCTACTAAATCAAGCTGACGATTGGTTAACTCGCACACCACTTCAATATCACGATACTGCTGCATAAAATCGATAACAATCGGCATAACAAACTTTTCGCCGTAAGTTACCGGTGCCGTCATTCTTATTAAGCCTTGGGGTTTATCTTTTAAACTTGAAATAGCCCTTTCAGCCTCATCAAGACTGTCTAACACTTGACGACAATGCTGATAATAGACCGTGCCTTCTTCGGTTAACGACACCTTGCGCGTGGTGCGATAAAACAGTTTGGTGTTTAAGCGGTTTTCAAGTTGACTCACTTGACGACTCACTTGCGCCGTCGAAATACTTAAACGCTTACCTGCGGCAGTAAAACTGTCAGTTTCTGCTACTGCAACAAACTCAAAAATCCCTTCCCACTGCATCATTATTACATTCTCGTAAAAGTCATTTGCAAAACTAGCTGATTATCATTTGATGATAAACAAATACAATGGATAAATACACTACACTGTAGTGATGTTTATCATCCATATTTCATGGTGTTTACGTTTAAGGAAGCTATCTATGTCTGCACAATTTATTAAATCAAAAGCCGCAATTGCTTGGGGACCAGGTCAACCGTTATCGGTTGAAGAAGTCGATGTTATGTACCCAAAAGCAGGTGAAGTCATGGTACGTATCGTGGCATCGGGTGTTTGTCATACCGATGCATTCACCTTATCAGGTGATGATCCTGAAGGCGTATTCCCAGCAATTCTTGGTCATGAAGGTGGCGGGATTGTTCATATGGTTGGCGAAGGTGTCACCAGTGTAAAAGTGGGCGACCATGTTATTCCGTTATACACCGCAGAATGTGGTGTATGTAAGTTCTGTACTTCAGGAAAAACTAACCTATGTAGTGCAGTACGTGCCACACAAGGTAAAGGCTTAATGCCAGACGGCACAACGCGCTTCTTTAAAGATGGCGAGCCTATTTTCCACTACATGGGTTGCTCAACCTTTTCTGAATACACAGTATTACCCGAAATTTCATTGGCTAAAGTCAGTAAAGATGCACCATTAGAAGAAGTCTGTTTACTCGGTTGTGGTGTCACTACCGGTATGGGCGCTGTATTGAAAACAGCTAAAGTTCAAAAAGGCGATACAGTGGCTATTTTTGGTCTTGGTGGCATTGGTTTATCAGCCATTATTGGCGCAACAATGGCGGGAGCAAGTCGTATTATTGGTATCGACTTAAACGAATCTAAGTTTGAATTAGCTAAAAAGCTCGGCGCAACTGATTGTATAAACCCTAAAGACTTTGATAAACCAATTCAGGACGTGATTGTTGAAATGACCGATGGCGGCGTTGATTTCTCATTTGAATGTATTGGTAACGTTAACGTGATGCGCAGTGCATTAGAATGTTGTCATAAAGGCTGGGGTGAGTCAGTTATTATTGGTGTAGCAGGTGCAGGCCAAGAAATATCAACGCGTCCATTCCAATTAGTGACCGGCCGTGTATGGCGTGGCAGTGCATTTGGCGGTGTAAAAGGACGTAGCGAATTACCCGGTATTGTTGAGCAGTATTTAGCTGGCGAGTTTAAGTTAGACCACTTTATTACCCACACAATGGGCCTTGAAGGGATTAACGATGCATTTGATTTAATGCACAAAGGCGAAAGTATCCGCAGTGTTATCCACTTTGCTAAGTAACGCTTCATTTATGATGACAGACGCAGTTAAGTATAAAACGACTTAACTGCGTGATGACAAATAAGGACACATAATGACCATTGAAAATATCAGCAGCACCAAGGCATTTGGTGGCTGGCATAAACAATACAGTCATCAATCGGCAGCACTCAATTGCACAATGCGTTTTGCTATTTACTTACCGCCACAAGCCGAACAGCAAAATGTGCCAGTATTGTATTGGTTGTCAGGGCTCACCTGCACTGACGAAAATTTTATGCAAAAAGCAGGCGCACAACGTATTGCTGCAGAACTTGGAATAGCTATTGTCGCACCAGATACCAGCCCACGTGGCGAAGGTGTAGCCGACGATAAAGATGGTGCTTATGATTTTGGTTTAGGTGCCGGATTTTATCTCAATGCCACCAAACCACCGTTTGATCAGCACTATAAAATGTACGACTACGTGGTATCTGAACTGCCAGCATTAATTGAAGCGCATTTCCCCGTGACGAATCAACGTAGCATTAGTGGGCATTCAATGGGCGGCCATGGTGCCCTGACTATTGCATTAAAAAATCCAAATCAATTTAACAGCGTCTCGGCATTTAGCCCGATTTGTCATCCTATGGATTGCCCATGGGGAATTAAAGCGTTTCGCGGTTATTTGGGCGATGACCAACAACAATGGCAACAATATGATAGCTGTGAGCTGATGCAAAACAGCCAACAATTTGTGCCTGCGCTGGTGGACCAAGGCAGTAATGACAATTTTTTAGATGAGCAGTTAAAGCCACAAGCACTCGTCAATATCGCTAAAAACAAAGGCTACCCACTTGAATTGCGCATGCAGCCTGGTTACGACCATAGCTACTACTTTATCGCGACCTTCATTGAAGATCACCTGCGCTTCCATGCTAAACATTTACAGATTAGCTAAGGTGAGCAATTGCTTAACAAGGATTAAGCGGCAATTTAACTTAGTCTAACTCTGTTAATGCTAACTAACCAGTCACCCAAAACGAGCCTTTATGGCTCGTTTTTTTACTTCATAAGCTTAAAAAATGTTGATAACAGTATCAAGCCAATCATATGAACGATTATTTTGTACTAAGTTTCGCGTTAAAAAGTGTAAATAAGCCAACATCAAGCTTAATTGAGCGAGTAAAATAACTCCATAGTGAACAAAACCGACGTTAAAACGACCAAATTTATCAATTATTCGGAGTCAAAATGGCAAAAATAGCGTTATTAGTAGGTACAACGTTGGGCAGCGCAGAATATGTCGCTGATGAAATGGCAGCGCAATTAGGCCAATTAAACCACCAAACGGAGGTGTTAATTGACCCACAATGGGATCAATTAAGCGACTTTTCAGTATGGATCATTGTCAGTTCTACCCATGGTGCAGGCGATCTACCCGACAATATAGTGCCTTTTTATAAGCAATTAATGCTCAATATGCCGGATCTTACATCGATCCAGCATGCATTATGTGCCATTGGTGATTCAAGCTATGACACTTTCTGCCAAGGGCCTGAAAAAATAATTGATCTACTTGTGCAATGCGGATCTAAACCTATTGTGGATAAGATCCAAATTGATGTTCAACAAGACCCTGTGCCTGAAGAGCCTGCGCTAGCGTGGTTAACACAATGGCAATCTAAAATTAATCTGTAAAAAAATCGATCTTTAATTGTATAAACTCAGATCAACTCACAATTTAGATCTTACTTATCCACAAATTACTATTTTCAATGATAACTTTGTGGATAAGCTATTATTTTTAGCGATCATAACTCTGTACTATTCACACTCCGATCCGCTTAAAGATCACCCTTGTGGATAACTACCCGATCTATCCCCATGTTATCTTGAGTTTGATCGCGATCAGATCACAGGTTCGGTTAGCTGTTAGTTATTGATTTTAATAAAGAATAAAAGTTACTAACAGAAAATGGCGATCCTAATAATAAACATAATAAAAAGATCTATATAAAGATCTTAAGATCTATTAAGCAAACCCATCTTGATCAATCTATGAAAAATGATCGTTCACGTTCAGACAAGCAAGTGCTAAAATGTCCTCATTGAATAACGTTTCAAATATAATTTAACTTTCTTAGCAATCAAAGGTCGCATAATGCATTTTCATGAACGGTTTGATGTAATTGTCGTTGGTGGTGGTCATGCCGGTACAGAGGCAGCACTAGCAGCAGCAAGAATGGGATCAAAAACATTATTGTTAACCCATAACATCGACACATTAGGTCAGATGTCTTGTAATCCAGCCATAGGTGGTATTGGTAAAGGCCATTTGGTTAAAGAGATCGATGCATTAGGCGGCGCAATGGCAACAGCCACAGATTTTGCCGGAATTCAATTTAGAACATTAAATTCAAGTAAAGGCCCTGCCGTTCGTGCAACTCGTGCACAAGCAGATAGAGCTTTATATCGTCAAAAAATCCAATCTATCTTACAAAACCAACCTAACTTACGCATTTTCCAACAAGCAGTAAATGACTTAGTTGTTGAAAATAATAAAGTTGTTGGTGTAGTCACACAAATGGGATTAGCATTTGAAGCACCAACTGTTGTATTAACGACAGGCACGTTTTTAAGTGGCAAGATCCACATTGGTTTACAAAATTACAGCGGTGGTCGTGCAGGCGATCCGCCAGCAATTGCATTAGCAAATCGTTTACGTGAATTACCTATCCGTGTTGGCCGTTTAAAAACAGGTACACCACCACGTATTGATGCTAACACTATCGATTTTTCGCAAATGACGGAACAAAAAGGTGATACACCATTGCCTGTTATGTCATTTATTGGCGATGTGAGTCAGCATCCAAAACAGGTTTCTTGTTTTATTACTCACACTAATGAAAAAACTCACGATATTATTCGTGGTGGTTTAGACCGAAGTCCAATGTATTCAGGTGTTATTGAAGGTATTGGTCCACGTTACTGCCCATCGATTGAAGATAAGATCCACCGTTTTGCAGATAAATCATCACATCAGATCTTTATCGAACCAGAAGGCTTGAGTACCAACGAAATTTACCCGAATGGTATTTCTACCAGCTTACCGTTTGATGTTCAGCTCAATTTAGTTCGTTCAATTAAAGGCATGGAAAATGCTGAAATTGTTCGTCCAGGTTACGCAATTGAGTACGATTATTTTGATCCGCGCGATCTTAAAAACTCATTAGAAACCAAAACCATTGCCGGTTTATTCTTTGCAGGCCAAATCAACGGCACTACTGGTTATGAAGAAGCGGGTGCTCAAGGTTTATTAGCGGGTATGAATGCGTCATTACAAGTACAAGGTAAAGAGACTTGGTGTCCTCGTCGTGATGAAGCATATCTTGGTGTATTAGTTGACGATTTATCAACATTAGGTACCAAAGAACCGTACCGCATGTTTACCAGTCGTGCTGAATATCGCTTATTACTTCGTGAAGATAATGCTGATCTTCGTTTAACAGAAAAAGGCCGTGAACTTGGCTTAGTGGATGATAAACGTTGGGAAATGTTCAGTAAGAAAAAAGAAGCGATCGAACTTGAATTACAACGTCTACGTGGACAGTGGGTACACCCAAATTCTCCATTGCTGGATGTGCTTAATCCACAATTGAATACACCAATATCTCGCGAAGCCTCTTTTGAAGATTTACTGCGTCGTCCTGAAATGGATTACAGTAAATTAATGCAATTAGAAGGTTTTGGCCCAGGTCTTGAAGATCCACAAGCCGCTGAGCAAGTGCAAATTCAAGTGAAGTATTCTGGTTATATCCAGCGTCAACAAGATGAAATTGATAAAGCGATCCGTCATGAAAGCTCATTATTGCCACTGGATCTGGATTACCAAGAAGTGCCAGGCCTTTCAAATGAAGTGATAGCAAAGCTCAATAATCACAAACCAGAAACGGTAGGACAAGCCTCGCGCATATCGGGTATTACTCCGGCAGCGATCTCAATCTTGCTAGTACATTTGAAAAAACGCGGTTTATTGAGAAAAAGCGCTTAAATTCAGGTATTTTTTCGACTCAATAACACAAGGGAAGCCATAAGGCTTCCCTTAGTGCTTTTACGGCTTCATAATAACCGCCGTCTGTTCATGCATTTTACGAGGCTTTCTGTGTTATCTGCTCAACTCCAAACTTATTTAGCTGAAATGAAAATATCGGCCACTGAATTACAACAAAAACAATTAATCGGTTTTGTTGAAATGCTCGCTAAATGGAATAAAGCCTATAACCTCACCTCGGTTCGCGATCCTGAGCAAATGTTAATCCGTCATATTATGGACAGTTTAACTGTTTCTCCTTATCTTGAAGGGCAGCGTTTTATTGATGTGGGCACGGGTCCTGGTTTACCTGGGATCCCGTTAGCAATCATGAACCCAGACAAACAATTTGTATTATTGGACAGTTTAGGTAAACGGATCCGTTTTCAGAAACAGGTTCAATTTGAACTAAAAATTAATAATATAGCCTCAGTAGAAAGTCGGGTTGAAGCTTATCAACCTGATGAAAAATTTGATGGTGTTTTAAGCAGAGCATTCGCGTCAATACAAGATATGCTCAGTTGGTGTCATCATTTACCAACTGAAAAAGGCATCTACTACGCCTTAAAAGGTCAGTTAAACGAACAAGAATTACAGCAAATGCCAGCAGGTTTTTCGCTGGTCGAAACCATTGTATTGCATGTACCAAAGTTAGATGAACAGCGACATTTATTAAAAATTGCTAAGCAATAAAGTGCATTTCTTTCGCTAATTAAGCTAACCGGACATCAATAATTTAAAGACAGGATGACATTGTGGGTAAAATCATTGCCGTAGCCAACCAAAAAGGTGGCGTAGGAAAAACAACAACTTGCGTAAATTTAGCCGCATCACTTGCCGCCACAAAGCGTAAAGTGTTGTTGATCGATTTAGATCCTCAAGGCAATGCAACTATGGGCAGTGGCGTTGATAAATACAATGTCGACAATACCGCCTATGAGCTCCTCGTAGAAGAAAAACCCTTTGCAGACATCGTGATCAAAAATACCGTAGGTAAGTTTGATTTGATCGCTGGTAATGGTGATGTCACTGCGGCAGAAATTAAGCTAATGGAGTTTTATGCTCGCGAGATCCGTTTACGCAATGCATTAGCGCCAATTAGAGACGATTACGATTATATTTTTATCGACTGCCCACCGTCATTAAATATGTTAACAGTTAATGCCATGTCAGCCGCTGATTCTGTACTTGTACCAATGCAATGTGAATATTATGCATTAGAAGGGCTTACTGCGTTAATTGATACCATTACTAAGCTTGGTGCTATGGTGAACCCGACGTTAACCATAGAAGGCATTTTACGCACCATGTATGACCCTCGTAATCGCCTATCAAATGATGTATCAGACCAACTGAAGCAACATTTTGGTGATAAGGTTTATCGAACGGTCATTCCTCGAAATATTCGTCTAGCAGAAGCCCCTAGTTTTGGTGCGCCTGCAATGTATTACGACAAATCGAGTGCTGGAGCTAAAGCTTATTTAGCCCTTGCGGGTGAAATTATTCGTCGTGCTGAGCAGCAAACACAACCCAAACAAGCGTAGGACATAAAAATGACGTTAAAAAAACGCGGTTTAGGTAAAGGCTTGGATGCCTTATTAAGCCACAGCAATGCTGCAAGTCGTAAGAGCGAACAACCAGAAGAGACTTTGCCATTAACGACTGCGGGCGAACTTATACACCTTGATCTGGATAAACTTCAAACAGGAAAATACCAACCGCGTAAAGATATGTCTCCAGAAGCATTAGAAGAGCTTGCGGAGTCCATCCGTTCACAAGGGGTTATTCAACCTATTGTTGTACGTAAAGTGGCAAATGGTAATTATGAAATTATTGCAGGTGAGCGCCGTTGGCGTGCTGCACAACTAGCAAAACTCGATAAAGTCCCGTGTATTGTTAAACAGGTGGCCGACGAAGCCGCGGTTGCTATCGCGCTGATTGAGAATATTCAACGTGAAGATCTCAATGCGATGGAAGAAGCAATCGCTTTACAGCGTTTGTTGGAAGAATTTGAATTAACCCATCAACAAGTTGCTGATGCGGTTGGTAAATCTAGGGCTAGTGTCTCTAATTTATTGCGATTAAACAGTCTCAATGAGCCTGTTAAACGTTTGTTAGAATACGGTGACATTGATATGGGCCATGCCCGTGCTTTATTGGCCATTGAGGGTGATGAACAGACTAATTTAGCTCGATTAGTTGCATCAAAGGAAATGACTGTTCGAGAAACTGAACGATTAGTTAATAAAGCCTTAAATCCGGCTAAAGTCGCCGAAACTCATGCTAAAGATCATGATGTTAGCCGTTTAGAACAAGAGTTAATTGAAAGGCTCGGTGCCAAAGTTGCCATTAACCATGGTACTAAAGGCAAAGGGAAAATTGTAATAAACTACCAGAATCTTGCTGAATTAGACGGTATTTTAAGTAAAATCCGTTAAAAAGCTGACTAAACCATTTCATGTAGTAATTTTGTGACACAGCGCTAATTTTTACTTTTATATATTTAGCGCTAATTCACTCATTAAATCGTTGTTTTCCCATCATCAAAGTTGCAAACAAAGCGCGAAAAGGTATACTTTGCAGGCTTTTTGTATCTTAAGGCTAGTTTAATATATTAAATTTAACATTAGGACCGCGAAAAGCATAATGCGGAGATATGAAGTTGGGTAATGTTTTAGCGCGTCGTGGTAGGTTAGCAGCCTATAAATTAGTGCTGGTACAAGCGATTGTCGCGGGTATTATTTCAATACTATTTTTCGTAATGTGGGGAGCACAGTATGGTCAGTCTGCGTTAGCAGGTGCGACTATCGCTGTACTTCCTAATTTTGTATTCGCAACCCTAGCTTTCTCACATAGTGGGGCAAGCTCTGCAGCAAAAGTGGTTAAAAGCTTTTACTGGGGGGAAGCGGTAAAGATGCTCTTGACCATTGCATTGTTTTCGTTGGCGTTTATCAATATGAAAGTCGGTTTTATGCCGCTTTTTACCTGTTATTCGTTAGCGTTAGTTGTGCATTGGATAGCACCTTTATATTTCAAGCAAAGTTAAGTGGGATGAATCATGGCTGCAACTGGTGAAGCGTTAACACCGCAGGGCTATATCCAACATCACCTTACCAATTTAAGCGTTGGTGAAGGGTTTTGGACATGGCACATTGATTCGTTGCTCTTTTCGGTTGGGCTTGGGATGTTGTTCTTATGGCTGTTTTACAGTGTTGGCAAGAAAGCGACAACAGGCGTTCCTGGCAAGTTTCAATGTTTTGTCGAGATGATTGTTGAGTTTGTTGATAGCAGCGTAAAAGAAACCTTTCACGGCCGCAATCCTGTTATTGCGCCTTTAGCTCTGACTATTTTTGTGTGGATTTTCATGATGAATTTCATGGATATGGTCCCTGTTGATTGGTTGCCTCATGCAGCAAGTCTAATGGGTATCCCATACCTTAAAGTAGTTCCGACTACTGACGTTAACATTACCTTTAGCTTAGCTCTTGGTGTGTTTGTGCTGATTATTTACTACAGCATTAAAGTCAAAGGTGTTTCAGGTTTTGTTAAAGAACTAACATTTCAGCCTTTTAACCATTGGGCAATGATACCCGTCAACTTATTACTAGAAACAGTCACCTTAATTGCGAAACCGATTTCATTGGCTTTGCGACTATTTGGTAACTTGTATGCTGGTGAGTTGATATTTATCCTTATTGCATTGATGTATGGTTCTAACGTGGCGTTATCTGCTCTAGGTGTAGGTTTACAACTAGGTTGGCTAATATTCCATATTTTAGTTATTACTTTACAAGCATTTATTTTCATGATGTTGACCATTGTTTATTTAAGCATGGCGCATGAAGATCACTAAGGGTAACCGAAAATTTTTTTGACCTAAATCATTAATAACAACGATTTAGAATATTGGAGATAGATATGGAAACTGTATTAGGAATGACGGCTATTGCTGTTGCTCTACTTATTGGTATGGGTGCATTAGGAACAGCTATCGGTTTCGGCCTTTTAGGTGGAAAGTTTTTAGAAGGTGCAGCTCGTCAGCCAGAAATGGCGCCTATGTTACAAGTTAAAATGTTCATCGTAGCGGGTCTTTTAGATGCCGTAACTATGATTGGTGTAGGTATTGCGCTATTTATGCTATTTACTAACCCATTGGGTGCAATGCTTTAACTAACGCTTCTGTCTTTAATCTAACTAGGAGGCTGTTGTGAATTTCAACGCTACCTTACTCGGTCAGACGGTTGCCTTTATTCTCTTCGTGTGGTTTTGCATGAAGTTTGTATGGCCTCCGTTGATGAATGCCATCGAAGAACGCCAGAAGAAAATTGCTGATGGTCTGGCAGATGCCGGCCGTGCAGCAAAAGATCTAGAGTTAGCACAAATTAAAGCTACTGAGCAACTTAAAGAAGCAAAAGTAACTGCCAACGAAATTATTGAGCAAGCTAACAAGCGTAAAGCTCAAATCGTTGAAGAAGCTAAAGTTGAAGCACAAACTGAGCGCGCTAAAATTATCGCTCAGGGTCAAGCAGAAATTGAAAACGAACGTAATCGCGTAAAAGATGACTTGCGTAAGCAAGTTGCTTCTCTAGCCATTATTGGTGCTGAGAAAATCCTTGAACGTGTAATCGATGCAGAAGCCCACAGTGACATAGTTAATAAACTAGTTGCTGAAATTTGATTAAGGGAGTTGAGTTATGGCTGAATTAAGCACCATCGCTCGCCCTTACGCAAAGGCAGCTTTTGATTTTGCTGTTGAGCATAAAGCAGTAGAAAGTTGGACAGAAATGTTAACTTTCGCTTCATTGGTGAGTGAAAACGAATCAATCAAGCCATTGCTTAATGGTACTCTTGCGAGTACACAACTTGCCACACTGTTTATTAACGTATGCGGTGAGCAAGTCAATGAGCAAGGTCAAAACCTGATAAAGGTAATGGCTGAAAACGGTCGTTTAGGGATACTGTCAGCAGTATCGCTACTTTTTGCTGAATACCGTAATGAGTGGGCGAAAGAAGTTGAAGCCGATGTGGTTTCTGCTTTTGAGTTGACTTCTGAGCAACAACAGCAAATTAGTGTTTCTCTAGAGAAACGTCTCGCACGCAAAGTTAAGCTGAATTGCAGCATCGACGCATCGCTCATTGGCGGTGTGATTATTAAATCAGGCGATCTAGTCATTAATGGCTCGGTAAGCGGTAAGTTATCGCGTTTGTCTGACAAGCTGCAGTCGTAATTGGGAGTTTAAGCATGCAACTGAATTCCACTGAAATCAGCGATCTGATTAAGCAGCGGATCGAGCAGTTCAACGTCGTTAGTGAAGCTCGCAACGAAGGTACTATTGTTGCAGTAAGCGACGGAATCATTCGCATTAACGGCCTAGCCGATGTAATGCAAGGTGAAATGATCGAACTGCCTGGTGGCCGTTTTGCAATCGCGTTGAACTTAGAACGTGATTCTGTCGGTGCCGTAGTAATGGGCCCTTATGCTAATTTAGCAGAAGGCGCAAAAGTAAGAACAACTGGTCGTATTCTTGAAGTACCTGTTGGTCGTGGACTACTTGGCCGTGTTCTTAACACGCTTGGTGAGCCTATTGATGGTAAAGGACCTGTCGACAACGACGGTTTCTCTCCTGTTGAAGTGATTGCTCCAGGTGTTATTGAGCGTAAGTCAGTAGACCAACCAATCCAAACTGGTTATAAAGCCGTTGATGCCATGATCCCAATCGGTCGTGGTCAACGTGAATTGATTATTGGTGACCGTCAGACTGGTAAAACAGCGATGGCTATCGATGCAATTATCAACCAGAAAGATTCAGGTATTAAGTGTGTCTATGTTGCTGTTGGTCAGAAAGCTTCTACCATCGCTAACGTAGTACGTAAACTTGAAGAACATGGCGCACTAGCTAACACTATCGTTGTAGTTGCATCAGCTTCTGAAGCTGCCGCTCTGCAATACTTAGCACCATATTCTGGTTGTTCTATGGGTGAATACTTCCGTGACCGCGGTGAAGATTCTTTAATCGTATATGATGATTTGTCTAAGCAAGCAGTTGCTTACCGTCAAATTTCATTGCTATTGAAGCGTCCACCAGGACGTGAAGCGTACCCAGGTGACGTATTCTATCTACACTCGCGTTTATTAGAGCGTGCTTCACGTGTAAACGTGAACTATGTAGAAAAGTTCACAAATGGTGCAGTAACAGGCCAAACCGGTTCGTTAACCGCGTTACCTATTATTGAAACCCAAGCTGGTGACGTATCAGCGTTCGTACCGACCAACGTAATTTCTATTACAGATGGTCAGATCTTCCTTGAGACTGACTTGTTTAACTCGGGCTTACGTCCAGCAGTTAACCCAGGTATTTCTGTTTCTCGTGTTGGTGGTGCAGCGCAGACTAAGATCATCAAGAAACTGTCTGGCGGTATTCGTACTGCACTAGCACAGTATCGAGAGCTTGCAGCGTTCTCACAGTTTGCATCTGATTTAGATGATGCAACTCGTGCTCAGCTTGAGCATGGTGAGCGTGTAACCGAATTAATGAAGCAAAAACAATATGCTCCTATGAGTGTTGCTGCTCAGTCTGTGTCTATTTTCGCAGCTGAAAAAGGCTTCCTGAAAGGTGTTGCTTTAAATGAAGTCGGTCGCTTCGAAGCCGCTCTGCTTTCATACATGAACAGTCAACATGCTGACCTAATGAACACCATCAACGCTACTGGCGATTATAACGCTGATATCGAAGGTGAGTTAAAGGCAGGCATGGACAAGTTCATTGAAACCCAAACCTGGTAATAATGAACACGGGGTGTCATTAGGCACCTCAGGTCCCAGATTGGAGAGTAGAGATGGCCAGCGCTAAAGAGATTAAAACCAAGATCGCGAGTGTTAAAAATACTCAGAAGATCACTTCCGCTATGGAAATGGTAGCCGCCAGCAAAATGCGTAAAGCGCAAGAACGCATGGCAGCAAGCCGTCCATATGCAGAAAATATGCGTAAGGTGATCGGTCACGTAGCGCAAGGTACTCTCGAATATAAACACCCCTATTTAGAGGTGAGAGATGCCAAGCGGGTTGGTTACATAGTAGTAGCAACCGACCGTGGTCTTTGTGGTGGTTTGAACGTCAACCTTTTCAAAAAGGTTGTGTCAGACGTTAAAAAATGGAAAGAACAAGGTGCAGATGTTGAGTTTTGCCCAATTGGTGCCCGTTCTGTTCAGTTTTTTAAAAGCTTTGGTGGTGAAATATCTGCCCATGCATCAGGTTTAGGCGATGCGCCAAAACTTGCTGATTTGATTGGCACAGTACGTGTCATGTTAAAAGCTTACAACGAAGGTAAACTGGATCGTCTG
Source organism: Shewanella sp. MF05960 (assembly GCF_050849305.1). NCBI lineage: Bacteria > Pseudomonadati > Pseudomonadota > Gammaproteobacteria > Alteromonadales > Shewanellaceae > Shewanella > Shewanella sp. MF05960. Next base: position 78,184 of record NZ_JBOZPS010000016.1, read on the forward strand.
TATATTGTGTTTAACAAATTTGTTAATACAATGTCCCAGACTCCTGTGATCGAACAGCTGCTACCTTTACCTAAATCAGATGAAGAAGTAGCTAGTTATCCTTGGGATTATATTTACGAGCCAGATCCAAAAGAAATTTTGGATGTATTATTAACTCGTTATATAGAGTCTCAGGTATATCAAGGCGTTGTTGAAAATATTGCCTCTGAACAGGCTGCCCGTATGGTAGCAATGAAGGCGGCAACAGATAACGCTGGTGAAATGATCGATGATTTGCAACTCGTCTATAACAAGGCCCGTCAGGCTGCGATTACGCAAGAACTGTCGGAAATTGTATCAGGCGCTGCAGCGGTTTAGGTTAGGTAACGAAATCAAGTTTAGAGGATTAATCATGAGCACAGGTACTGTTGTCCAAGTAATTGGCGCGGTTGTGGACGTAGAGTTTCCACAAGATTCTGTACCTCGAGTATATGACGCTCTGAAGATCACTGGCGAAGGCGCCTGCAATGGTTTGGTGCTGGAAGTTCAGCAGCAGCTAGGTGGTGGTGTAGTTCGTACCATCGCTATGGGTTCTTCTGATGGTCTGCGTCGTGGTCTAGAGGTAGTAAACTCAGGTTCACCAATTTCTGTTCCGGTAGGGGCTGCAACCCTTGGCCGTATTATGAACGTACTAGGTGAGCCAATTGATGAAGCGGGTCCTATCGGTGAAGAAGAGCGTTATGAAATTCACCGTGCAGCTCCTTCATACGAAGAACAGTCAAACTCAACTGAACTTTTAGAGACGGGTATCAAGGTTATCGACCTTGTTTGTCCTTTCGCTAAAGGTGGTAAAGTTGGTCTGTTCGGTGGTGCTGGTGTTGGTAAAACAGTTAACATGATGGAACTGATTAACAACATCGCTAAAGCTCACTCAGGTCTTTCTGTTTTCGCTGGTGTTGGTGAGCGTACTCGTGAGGGTAACGACTTCTACTACGAAATGAAAGATTCAGGCGTATTAGACAAAGTAGCCATGGTTTATGGTCAGATGAACGAGCCTCCAGGAAACCGTTTACGCGTAGCGTTATCGGGCCTGAGTATCGCTGAAAAGTTCCGTGACGAAGGTCGTGACGTATTGTTGTTCGTGGACAACATTTACCGTTACACCCTTGCTGGTACTGAAGTATCTGCACTATTAGGTCGTATGCCGTCAGCAGTAGGTTATCAGCCAACACTAGCTGAAGAGATGGGTGTTCTTCAAGAACGTATCACTTCAACTAAGTCTGGTTCGATTACTTCTGTTCAAGCTGTATATGTACCAGCGGACGATTTAACCGATCCGTCACCCGCTACAACCTTCGCTCACTTAGATGCGACTGTTGTATTGTCTCGTCAAATTGCTTCTTTGGGTATTTACCCAGCCGTTGACCCGTTGGACTCGACTTCACGTCAGTTAGATCCACAGGTTGTTGGCCAAGAGCATTATGATGTTGCAAACGGTGTACAAACTGTATTACAGCGTTATAAAGAGCTGAAAGACATTATTGCTATTTTGGGTATGGATGAATTGTCAGATGATGACAAAACCATGGTATTCAGAGCACGTAAGATTGAGCGTTTCTTATCTCAACCTTTCTTCGTAGCAGAAGTGTTTACAGGTTCTCCTGGTAAGTACGTTTCTCTAAAAGACACTATCCGTGGCTTTAAGGGTATTTTGGAAGGTGAGTTCGATCACATTCCAGAGCAAGCGTTCTACATGGTTGGCTCAATCGATGAAGCTATCGAAAAAGCGAACAAAAAGAAATAACTAGGCCGTAAAGCTTAGTTCTTTAAGGAGAACTTGATGGCAGCCAAAACAGTCCAACTTGATATTGTTAGTGCAGAAGACAGCATCTACCACGGCGAAGTGAGCTTTTTTGAAGTGAACGGCGCTGAAGGTGAGTTAGGTATTATGCCTAACCACGTTGCTCTACTAACAACAATCAAGCCTGGTATGGCGCGCTTTATCAAGCAAGATGGTAGTGAAGAAGTGTTGTACCTTTCAGGTGGTTTACTGGAAGTACAACCTACTGCAATCTCAGTACTTGCTGATGTAGCATTACGTGCCGATGATATTGATGAAAAAGCCGCTTTACAAGCGAAGGAACGTGCAGAGCAAGCTATTGCTAATGCTGGCGCCGACTTCAATTATGAAGCTGCTGCTATCGAATTAGCCAAGTCTTTGGCTCAATTGAAAGTAGTTGAAACCATCAAGCGAAATATCACCAGATAATCTGATTATTTGACGCTGAAAAGGCGACTCATTATGAGTCGCCTTTTTTATTGCCGTTAGATACTGAAATACCACATCGTGAGTTTTTCCATTTGTATTGAGATTAAGCTAAAATAGCGCCAATTAGAATTTATGTTGTTTGAAGGGATTAATTATGTCGTTAAATGTTGTCATCTTAGCTGCAGGCAAAGGAACTCGCATGCGCTCTGATTTGCCTAAAGTTCTGCATCCAATTGCTCATAAAAGTATGGTTCAGCATGTTATCGACACAGCTAACTCATTAGGATCACAAGCGATTCAATTAGTGTATGGCTATGGTGCAGATAAGCTACAAGCGGCATTAGGTGAGCAAACATTAAATTGGGTATTGCAAGCCGAGCAGCTTGGTACTGGCCATGCGGTAGCACAAGCCAATCCAAACATTAACGACGATGATACCGTACTCATTCTTTATGGTGACGTTCCGCTTATACAACAATCAACACTCGAAAGCTTGCTTGCCGCGCGTGAGAAAAATGGCCTCGCTATTTTGACTGTAAATCTGACTAATCCAACAGGCTATGGCCGGATAGTGAGAGAGTTTGGTAAGGTTGTTGGTATCGTTGAGCAAAAAGATGCCAATGCAGACCAATTAAAAATTACTGAAGTTAACACCGGCATCATGGCGGTACCCGGCAAGCAATTAAAAGCGTGGTTGAATCGGTTATCTAACAACAATGCTCAAGGCGAATATTATTTAACAGACATTATTGCCATGGCTCATGCTGATGGTGTCGCTATTACCACGTCACAACCCCAGTCAGCCATTGAAGTTGAAGGCGCAAATAATCGTGTGCAATTAGCACAGTTAGAACGTGCTTACCAAGCTCGCGCTGCTGAAAAACTCATGTTAGAAGGTGCCAATTTACGCGACCCTGCACGTATCGATATTCGTGGTGATGTTACCGTGGGTATGGATGTGATGATTGATATCAATGTCATATTCCAAGGTAAAGTGGTATTAGGTAATAACGTCACGATTGGCGCAGGTGCCATTTTGATTAATTGTGACATTGCAGATAACGCTGAAATTAAACCTTATACCATCGTTGAAGGCGCAAAGCTTGGGCAAGCAGCCAGTGCTGGACCTTTTGCTCGTTTACGCCCAGGGGCGGAGCTTAAAGAAGATGCTCATATTGGTAACTTTGTTGAAATTAAAAAGAGCGTACTAGGTAAAGGTTCGAAAGCAGGTCACTTGAGTTACATAGGTGATGCTGTTATTGGTGCTGGTGTGAATATTGGTGCTGGTACCATTACCTGTAACTACGATGGAGCTAATAAGTTTATTACCACCATCGAAGACGGCGTCTTCGTAGGAAGCGACACTCAATTAGTTGCCCCAGTGACTATTGGCAAAAACGCCACCTTGGGTGCCGGCTCTACTATCACTAAAGATGTTGCTGAAGATGAATTAGTTATCACCCGTGTAAAGCAGCGCCATATTGCAGGTTGGCAACGTCCTGTGAAGATTAAGAAGTAATACTGCAAGCTCAATACTGGCGTTTACCCCTAAAACCTCTGCTTACCACAGAGGTTTTTTTGTACTTTTATTTCAATTTTAACGATTCAGATCTAGATAAAGTTTCATTTACTGCTAAAATATGTTTCGCTTCGAAACTTATATGAAAGATTTTTAATCAAATGACCAAACGTAATACTCAACAACGTCGCCATTCGATCATTAAATTGGTCAACGACCAAGGTGAAGTCAGTGTCGATGAGCTGGCCAGTTTGTTCGCTACCTCAGAAGTCACGATCCGCAAAGATTTGGCCATGCTAGAAACGCACGGATTATTGTTACGTCGCTATGGCGGTGCGGTATCGGTACCTCAGGAAATGACGCAAATAGCCAATGAAACGTTATCGTTAAATAAGCAAGCTATTGCCGCCAAAGCGGCTGAGCTTATTCGCGATCATAACCGAATCATTATTGACAGTGGCAGCACCACGTCAGGGATTGTGCAACAACTTAATGATAAATGTGGTTTAGTGGTGATGACGAATTCATTGCAACTGGCAAACGCGATTCATGAGCTTGAAAATGAGCCGACATTATTGATGACCGGTGGCACCTGGGACCCACATTCAGAGTCTTTTCAGGGCCAAGTGGCAGAGCAAGTATTACGTTCATATAATTTCGATCAACTATTTATCGGTGCCGATGGTATTGATCTGGATCGTGGCACGACTACATTTAACGAACTCACCGGCTTAAGCAAAGTGATGGCCGAAATGTCACGTGAAGTGGTGGTGTTATTAGAGTCGACCAAAATTGGTCGACGGATCCCCAACCTAGAACTGCCGTGGGATGTGGTCAATGTATTAGTCACCGACGACAACATTAGCCCACAAGCAGTAGACATTATTTCAGCACATGGCGTTAGAGTCTTACTCGCGCCATATGCTCAGTAAACAAAATTAAATTTAAACAGTAAAGGAAACAACTAACATGTGTGGAATCGTAGGCGCTGTTGCGCAAAGGGATGTTGCAGAAATTTTAGTAGAAGGCCTTCGTCGCCTTGAATACCGTGGTTATGACTCAGCAGGTGTTGCTGTTATTCATCAAGGTGAATTAAGCCGTACCCGTCGTTTAGGCAAAGTACAAGAGTTGTCATCAGCGTTAGACGCCGCGCCACTAGCTGGCGGAACCGGTATTGCTCACACTCGCTGGGCAACACATGGCGAACCAAGTGAACGTAATGCGCACCCACATTTATCTGAGGGCGATATTGCAGTTGTTCACAACGGTATTATTGAAAACCACAACAAACTACGCGAGATGCTTAAAGGTTTAGGTTATGTGTTTTCATCAGACACCGACACCGAAGTCATTTGTCACCTTGTGCACCACGAACTTAAAATCGCTGGTACGTTATTAGCTGCAGTTCAAGCCACAGTTAAACAACTTGAAGGTGCCTACGGTACCGTGGTTATCGACCGCCGTGATAGCGAACGTATGGTTGTTGCTCGTAGTGGTAGCCCGTTAGTGATTGGTTATGGTTTAGGCGAAAACTTTGTTGCCTCTGATCAACTCGCTTTACTACCTGTTACCCGTTCATTTGCCTTTTTAGAAGAAGGTGACGTAGCGGAAATTACCCGTCGTGACGTTAACATTTTTGATCTTGACGGCAACGCCGTTCAGCGTGAAATGAAAGAGTCAGAAGTAACCCATGATGCCGGTGATAAAGGCGAATATCGTCACTACATGCTCAAAGAGATTTATGAGCAGCCAACTGCTATTGCCCATACATTAGAGGGGCGTATTGCTGGTGGTAAGGTATTGGATTCTGCTTTTGGTGAAAATGCCGCAGAATTATTAAAAGACATTAAACACGTACAAATTATTGCCTGTGGTACCAGTTATCATGCGGGTATGGCTGCGCGTTATTGGTTAGAAGATTGGGCTGGCGTATCGTGTAACGTTGAAATTGCATCAGAGTTTCGCTATCGCAAGTCGCACCTATTCCCAAATAGTCTATTAGTGACTATTTCACAGTCTGGTGAAACTGCCGACACATTAGCGGCAATGCGTCTTGCTAAAGAGATGGGCTATAAAGCCACTTTAACCATTTGTAACTCGGCTGGTTCATCATTAGTGCGTGAATCTGACATGGCTTACATGATGAAAGCCGGTGTAGAAATTGGTGTCGCATCAACTAAAGCCTTTACCGTACAACTTGCTGGCTTATTAATGTTAACTACGGCTATAGGTCGTCATAATGGCATGTCTAGCGACATGGAAGCCGCTATTACTCAAAGCTTGTTATCAATGCCAGCTAAAGTGGAACAAGCGCTTGGCTTAAATGATGCCATTGCAGAATTAGCAGAAGACTTTGCCGACAAACAACATGCACTATTCTTAGGCCGTGGTGATCAATATCCAATCGCAATGGAAGGCGCACTAAAGCTTAAAGAAATTTCATACATTCACGCAGAAGCTTATGCATCAGGTGAGTTAAAGCACGGCCCATTAGCGCTTATTGATGCCGATATGCCAGTGATCGTTGTCGCACCCAACAATGAGTTACTCGAAAAGCTTAAATCTAACGTTGAAGAAGTACGTGCTCGTGGCGGGTTAATGTATGTATTTGCCGATGTCGATGCTGAGTTTGAATCAGATGACACCATGAAAGTCATCCAGGTACCACATTGTGATGAGTTTATGGCACCTCTGATTTACACCATTCCACTGCAATTATTGTCATACCATGTTGCCTTAATTAAAGGTACCGATGTAGACCAACCTCGTAACCTCGCAAAAAGCGTAACTGTTGAATAAGATTATGATTTAATTAAAAAAGGCTTCTTGTGGAAGCCTTTTTTATTGTCTGAAAAATGCTCAAAAAATTATTATGGTATTTGGTTTTTATCTGCTAACTTGAAATTGGAGTGACATTAATCATTAACACGAGGTCGATGAGATGGATTTTATTGAACGAATAGATGTTTTATCAAAAAGGATTCCTCAAATAGCAGCCAGTTTGCAAACTGAAGAAGCCACTAAAAATGCGTTGATCATGCCATTTTTACATACAGTATTAGGTTATGATGTTTTTAATCCCAACGAGGTAATCCCTGAGTTTACTGCCGATATAGCCACGAAAAAAGGTGAGAAAGTAGACTACGCATTAGTTAAGGATGGCGAGGTACAAATTCTTATCGAATGCAAAAAATATGGTGAAAAGCTATCCATTAAACATGCAGGACAACTTTTTAGGTATTTTTCGGTTACAAACTCTCGTTTGGCCATTTTAACAAACGGCACAGAATACCAATTTTTTACCGATCTTGATGCCCCTAATAAGATGGATGAAAAACCATTTTTAACCTTAGATTTATTAAATATTGATGAGCATTTGGTTCCAGAGCTTAAGAAACTCACTAAATCTTCATTTGATGTTGAGTCTATCGTGAGTGCGGCTGGTGAACTTAAATATTTAAATCAAATAAAAAAATTGTTAAATGAGCAATTTAAAGAACCAGAAGAAGAGTTTATTAAATTTTTCGCTGCAAGAGCATATGACGGCGTACTTACACCTAAAGTTAAACAGCAATTTACTGAAATTACTAAAAAAGCCTTAAGACAATTTTTAAGTGATAGTATTAATGACAGGTTGAAATCAGCAATAGGTGGTGAACAAACGTCTAAAGTTGATGAAGACGTTCAACATGCACAAGATGATGATAAGCCTAAAATTATTACTACCAATGATGAAGTTGAAGGTTTTAATATTGTTAAAGCTATTTTAAGGCAAAAGGTTGATGCTACTAGGATTATTGCAAGAGATACCCAAAGTTATTTTGGTGTGTTATTAGATGACAATAATCGCAAACCTTTATGCCGTTTGCACTTTAATGCCAAACAAAAATATCTTGGGTTGTTCGATGTCGATAAAAATGAAACTCGGCATCCGATAGAGACTATAGATCAAATCTTTGATTTTAGTGAGATATTATTACAAACAACAACATACTATGAATAATTTACTCTTTTAGTTTAGCACCACAAAATGGTGAGTATTTAACTGCTAAAGCTTGATAACAAGCGACTGACTCATTGAGTAGTCGCTTTTTTGCATCTAACTAACCCATTAAGTGGCTTCTTGTGTGAGTGTTTATTGTAAATTTAAAGCTGATTAGCCTGCTCAAATAAATCGGCTCAGCAGATGAAGAATTACTTGAAGTTAAAAAATAATCTTGAGCGAGAAAAACTGGCTGCTGTGACATTATGCTTCGGTGCTGCGCTTGGTATGGCTTTTATGGTAGCGAGTACAGCCCCTTTTATTGCATCAATGTTGGCGGTTATTGTTGTTGGGGTTTATATCAATATTGTGTCTGGTAAATGGTTATTTATTGATTAGTGTTGATAGGTATTAGTGAGCTTTTATCGAAAATTATTCGTTCTGTGTTATGCCTCATTAAAAGTCAGTCGTTAAGTAGCTTGAGTTACATTAAACAAAAAAGGGAACAGATACTGTTCCCTTTTTGATTAGGTCTACTTAACGATTACCAAACACGAGCGACAAGCCCTTTGAGGTAATAACCTTCTGGAAATGCGCTGCTAATAGGGTGGTCGCTTGCTTGGTGCATGCGTTCAATGAACTGCACTTCACGCTTGGCATCTAACGCCGCGTCGGCCACCACTTTTTGGAATAAGTCTGACTGCATTAAGCCTGAACAAGAGAAGGTGAGCAAGATGCCACCAGGGTTCATTAACTGCATGGCAATCATATTGATGTCTTTATAACCACGACATGCGCCATCTAACTGTGATTTATTATCAGCAAACTTAGGCGGGTCAAGTACGATGACATCAAAGGTTTTTCCTTCATCACGGTATTGGCGCAATAGCTTGAATACATCAGCTTCGTTGTAGTTAACGTGGTCATCATTTAGGTTATTAATTGCCATGTTGTCGCGCGCCGTTTGCAGTGCTAAACCCGATACATCGACGTTTTCAATACTGGCCGCGCCCGCTTTAGCTGCGTACAAACCAAAAGTGCCTGTGTAGCAAAAACAGTTGAGTACAGATTTACCTTTAACGAAACGAGCCGCCATAGCGCGGTTGTCACGTTGATCTAAATAAAAACCGGTCTTATGACCTTTAACCACATCGACTGCGATTTTAATGCCGTTTTCTTCAATGATGACTGGCATTGGTGGCAATTCACCGTGCAGTAACCCCATTACAGGTGCTAAGCCTTCTTTTTTACGAGAATCAACATCCGAACGTTCATACACTGCGCAATCTGGATATTGCAGCACTAGTTGCTCAACAATGGTGTCGCGCCATTTTTCAGCGCCGGTACTGAGTAGTTGGCATACAAGCACATTGGCGTAACGGTCAATGGTGATACCGGGTAACCCGTCTGACTCGGCTGCAATTAAACGGTATCCCGTAAGCCCTTGCTCAAGAATCAGATCATCACGTCCCGCTTGTGCGCGTTTAATGCGTCTTGCAAAAAAGTCGCTATCAATTTCTTCTTGTTTATCGAAGGTCCATACCCTGACTTGAATTTGTGACTCGGGTGACCAAGCGCCACGACCTAACCAGCGGCCGTCGTGTGCGACTACGTCAACCGTGTCTCCGGCTTGAGGTTTGCCGCCATTGACGTTGTGAATGCCGTTGGAAAACACCCAAGGATGGCGACGGTCTAATGAACGTTCGCGGCCGGGTTTAAGTTTAATTCTGATAGCCATGGTATTGCCTAATGTCGATAAAAAGTGAATAAAATTTCGCGATGCGAGTCATCGTTGCCATTGTGATTAGGCATTTTATATTGATGACATTAGCGTATTGCGATGAGTGCAGATCATAGCGTGTTTTGGGTTTAAAAACCTGACAAATAAGCTCCCCACGAAGGGAATTGTTTGCTGTAGCGGCAATTATAAATCGTGGTGTGGTTATTAAGCATACAGAGGGCTGCACTAAATGAGTGTTTAAGCATCGACACTTGACAGGGTAGAGTGAGTATTCTACTCTGTATGTAGAATAAACGCTCTACCAAGAGGGGAAGATGTTAAAGCAACAAATTGCAGCTCGATTGGAACAAGCATTTAGCCTGTATGGCTTTGCTGAACCCAGTGTGGCGCAATTAAAAACAGCCAGTGAGGTGAGTTTACGTACCTTATATAAACATTATCCGTCGAAAGAGGCGATGATCATTGGTGCGCTTGCTTACCGTCATCAACGTTATTTGGATTTTTTACAACAAGACTCACCGGCTGCTGGAATTGATGCTATTAATCATATTTTTGCCCAACTCAAACAGTGGATGCAGCAATATGCGCCACATGGGTGTATGTCGATGAACGCCATTGCGGCTTTTCCTGATAATGCTGAAATAACCCTAGCCGTTAAACAACATAAACAAGATGTTCGCCAGTTTTTAGCTCAACAAAGCCTGCGAGCCGACTTAGCCACGCAGTTATTTTTACTCCATGAAGGCATTTCTAGTGCATGGCCTTTATTGGGGGAGGAGGCAATTGTGTCGGCTCACCAAACTGTTAAACAACTTATGGAGATAAACTCATAGTGAATACCATTCCAAGTGTTATGAAGGGCGTGCAATTACTCGGGCATGGTGGTCCTGAAATGCTGCAATACCGTGACGATATTGCGGTTCCAACCCCCCACGCAGATGAGGTTTTGATCCAAGTGTTAGCAGCTGGGATGAATAATACCGACATTAATACGCGTATCGCGTGGTATTCCAAAGCCGAAGGCGATAGCGCTGATGCGAGTTGGTCTGGTAATCCGTTAACCTTTCCACGTATTCAAGGAGCGGATGTCTGCGGTGTGATTGTTGCAGTCGGCAAGAATGTTAATCAACAACGCATTGGTGAGCGTGTGCTAATTGAACCTTGCATCAGACAGGTAAAAGGGATGTCACTGGACTTGCCTTGGTATTTTGGTTCTGAATGTGACGGAGGGTTTGCTGAATATACTGTTGTTGATGCCAAGCATGCTTATGCTATTAACAGCAAGTTGACCGACGCAGAACTCGCTTCATTTCCTTGCTCTTATTCAACTGCAGAAAACATGTTAACCCGAGCAAATGTAACCGCTAACGATCGTGTGCTTATTTCAGGTGCCTCTGGCGGTGTTGGTTCGGCAGCTGTGCAGTTAGCTAAGGCTCGCGGCGCTTATGTTATTGCGATAACGAGCCCAAGTAAAAACCAGCAATTGCTCGATTTAGGTGTCGATCAGGTTATTGCCAGAGACGCAGATTTGGTTGATGTTTTAGGTGATAACAGCGTTAATGTGGTGATTGATCTTGTGGCCGGAGAACAATGGCCGCAGTTTTTGTCGGTGTTAAAACCGGGTGGCCGTTATGCTGTATCTGGCGCAATTGGTGGTGCATTAGTTGAGCTGGATATCAGAACATTATACTTAAAAGATTTAAGCTTTTTTGGTTGTACTGTACTTGAGCCACAAGTCTTTCAAAATCTGGTTAATTGTATAGAACAAGGCAAAGTGAGCCCTATTATTGCGAAGACTTTTCCCTTACAAGACATTAATGCTGCACAAGAAGTCTTTTTACAAAAACAGTATGTTGGCAAGTTAGTGTTAACAATCTGAACGGCAAAAATAAATACTCATCATAAAAGGCATATTGGTAAATAACAGGTGAGGGCGTTCGATTTACTACACTGATAGAATAGATATAAAAACGGCTTACTTTCAACGGGTAAGCCGTTTTTTTGCAACTAATTCGTCTATTCCGGTTTGTTGCAATTATTTGGTAAGTGTTGTGATCTAGTGCTCAGCTGGTTAATAACCTTAATGATAATGGTTTGCATTAGTGTGCGCGTTATGTATAATCCGCGTAAATTTACATAGCTTTACACAAGTTTATAGTGTTCACTTTGACCCATCAGGATAACCAAATGAAAAAAACGTTAATTGCGGCTACTTTATTAAGCCTGTTTGCTAGCCACTATGCTACTGCGTCTGACGAAACAACTGAATTACGCCAAATCATTGAACAGCAACAAAAAGTGTTAAAAGATCTTGAGAAGCGTCTAGAACAAACTGAACAGCGTGTAGAAACCACTGCCGATGTTGTTGAAGCAACAGCGTCTAGCAAGTCAGCAACCACCATTGGTGGTTATGGCGAATTGCATTACAACAACATTACTGACAACAAAACGGGTAACGATAAAAAAGAATTCGATTTCCACCGTTTTGTGTTATTTGTTGGCCATGAATTTAACAGCTCAACTCGTTTTTTCTCTGAACTAGAAGTTGAGCACTCCATCGCTGGTGACGGTAAAAAAGGCGAAGTGGAGTTAGAGCAAGCTTATATCGAGCATGACTTCAATGAAATGCTTACCGGTAAAGCGGGTCTATTTTTAATGCCAGTGGGTATTATTAACGAAACTCATGAACCGAACACGTTTTACGGTGTTGAACGTAACCCGGTAGAAAAAGACATTATCCCAGCGACGTGGTGGGAAGGTGGTTTAACGCTTAACGTTAAAGCGGCTCCTGGTTTAGCATTTGATACAGCAGTGACTTCTGGTTTGTATTTAGACCAAAGCTCGGGTTACAAGATCCGTAATGGTCGTCAAAAAGTATCTGAAGCCAAAGGTGAAGATTTAGCCTATACCGGCCGTGTTAAGTACACTGCTGTACCAGGTTTAGAGCTTGCTGCCACAGTACAATATCAATCAGATTTAACGCAAGGTGAAGCGGGTGTTGATACTGCCTCTGCAACCTTAGTAACAGCACATGCTATTTACAGCATCGAAAACTTTACCGTTAAAGCATTATTTGCTCAGTGGGACATCGACGGTCAAGAGGCTGAAGCGTTAGGTCGTGATAAGCAAAATGGTTTCTATATTGAGCCTGCTTACCGTATTAATGACCAGTTTGGTGTATTTGCTCGTTACAACGAGTGGGACAACAATGCCGGTGACAGCGCGGACACCAAGAAAAAGCAAACTAACGTGGGTGTGAACTACTGGTTACACGAAAACGTAGTGTTTAAAGCTGACTTTGAAAAAATCAGCGGTGCAGCTGATTCAGACGGCTTTAACCTAGGCGTTGGTTATCAGTTCTAAGCACTGACAAGTCTTAACGTTATTTTCGGTAAAACCGATTATCGATAAAAATGGGTGCCAACAGTGTATATTGTCGGCACCCGTATTTTTTATGATTGCTTATGGATGGTATGTGCCAATGTTTCGTTCGGTGTTAGTGTTTTTTATACTGTTGTTTGTAGGGTATATGCCAACGCATAGCGCGCAGGCTGCCACCCAATACCAGTCAAATGATGCATTTATAAGCCAGGCATTTAACGGCAATAGCGGTGATGCCAAAGTGTTATGGCTCGATGATGATTTAAAACAAGCTGTAGAGGCAATTTTAGCCCATCGATTTACTAAAATGCGCGTGCGTTATTGGTTACATAATAATGAAACCGTGTGGATTATGGATGAGATTGGGAAAGAGTCGCCGATTACGGTGGGTATTCACGTAAAAAATCAGCAAATTGCTCAAACTAAAGTATTGGTGTACCGAGAAAGCCGTGGTGATGAAGTACGCCATGATTTTTTTACCGACCAATTTAAAGCGGCAAAATTAACTGAGCAACATCAGCTCGACAAACACATTGACGGTATTACTGGGGCTACCTTGTCGGTGAGAGCATTGACAAAACTCTCGCGCATCGCATTGTTGCTTGATGCCCATATCAATAAATAAGCCATTTTTAAGCAGGTTAGCGTGACAAAACCCTCTAGAAACAGTCTACGAATTCAATTTTTACGCGTACTTCGCCCTTGGCATCGTCGCTTAGGCTTGGCGAGCGCGTTGTTTATTCTACTGTTAACCTTAACGGGTGTGGCCATTAACCACAGTGACGACTTAGGTTTAGATAAAACCGGTGTGACTCAAGCATGGTTATTAGATTATTACGGCATTGCTGCGCCTAAGCATGTTGCTCAATTTGGCCAGACTTCTTCTGCTTTATACATTACCGACAACTTGCTGTGGCAAAATCAACAGATGATCTTAGAGGCGGCTGATACCCTAATAAGTGCCACGTATGCCAGTAATATGATCGTAGCAATAGATGCGCAGCAGTTATATTTATTTGATAAACAAGGCCAGTTACAAGAAACCCAAAGTAACAGCACTGGGCTGCCTGCGGATTTGCTTGGGTTAGCGCTTGTTGATAATCGAGTATGGCTTAATACTGCTAATGGTATTTACCAAGCCGATGAGCAACTTATTGACTGGCAATTGGCGTCGTTACCGAATGGGTTTAGTCACTGGGTCAGTGCCAAAGATGAGATAGACAAGACCATTATTAATCGAGCCCGCAGCGCCAACTTAAGCTGGCAACGAGTTATGCTTGATTTACACAGTGGGCGCTTGTTTGGCCATTTAACGATATGGCTATGGGACTTGTTTGCCCTTGCGTTATTGATGGTGTCGTTGAGCGGTTTTTGGATTTGGTTAAAACAAAAACCGCCAAGATAAACTATTTTATTCTACGATTTAACGTTCAAACTGATCGACAGTGTTGGTTAGCTTATCGGCTAAATTACTTAACTTATTACCCGCTTCACTAATTTGCTGATTTCCAGTCGATACCGACTCCCCTAACAGTGTGAAGTCCTGCACCTTAAGCTTAACTGTGTGTGCTTGTTGTTGGGATGCTTGTGCTAGCATGGCTGATTCTTGGCTAACCGTAGCTAGAGAGAGAATGAGCTGGCGGCTTTGTTCAAGAGTTAACACTAATTGGTTTGCTAATGATACAGATTGTTGTGCTTTTTGTTGATTTGACGCCATGTTGTCAACCGCAGATTGAATCGATTCGACGATATTGGCCAGCATTGAATTGATTTCCACCGTTGAGTTATGTGTGCGCAACGCTAAGGTGCGCACTTCATCTGCCACTACTGCAAACCCTCTGCCTGTTTCGCCCGCTCTCGCGGCTTCAATGGCAGCATTCAATGATAATAAATTCGTTTGTGAGGCAATATCAGCAATGGTTTTTACCACTGTAGCCACTTGTTTGCCGGAGTTTTGTAGTGTCAGTAACATGCTCGCAGTTGTTTCAATATCTTGCGCGAGTACGCTAATGCTATCTGCCGTTTGCTTCACTTCTTTTTGCCCTTCAACCATGCTTTGTGCACCTTGTTGAGCCGAGTCTGCAGCACTTTGTGAATGCTCAACACTCTGTTCCATTTGTTGTTCAAGCTGCGACATCACATCCACTAAACTGACAATAGTGTATTGCAGCTCATCAACTGAAGCGGATGACTTTCCGGTGGTGTTACTCAGCTGTGCCACTGTTTGGCTGATACTGGCGATAGCATCATGTACATCATTCATGCCTAAGCGGAATACCTTGATTAATCCATTGACGCTGGTGGCCACATTACTGATTTCAACAATGCATTCATCAGAGAGCTGAGCTTTTAGATTACGGTTTTGAGCAATACGAGTCAGGTCGTTTGACAGCTGTTGGATTGGACTGGCAATTTGTTTTTGCGCCGCTAAATATGCACCTACAGCCACCAATACCATAAGGCCCACCAGCACATATATCAGCAATGTATTGTTACCCAATTCTTTTTGGATGTTCATCGCATTTTGATTGGCTTGGCCAGAGATATCTTGTGCAAGTGT
The DNA here is from genome assembly GCF_050849305.1 of Shewanella sp. MF05960. Taxonomy (NCBI): domain Bacteria; kingdom Pseudomonadati; phylum Pseudomonadota; class Gammaproteobacteria; order Alteromonadales; family Shewanellaceae; genus Shewanella; species Shewanella sp. MF05960. The sequence goes on from NZ_JBOZPS010000016.1 coordinate 93,615, forward strand.
ATCAAGGCGGTCTTTTAAGTCGTTGGCACTATTATTGAGTTTACTCAGTTGTTCGCGCGCGGTGTCCCAATCAACAGATTGCTTGCTCATGATGTTTTCTAATGATGATAACGCTGCATAAAGGGCGTCAATTTGCGGCATGAGTTGTGCTGATGTTACGGAATTGAGCAGCTGGTATTGTTGATTTAGGTTTTGTGTCAGTAAGTTTTTTTGTTCACTAAACTCACTGACACTTATTGTGGTTCCGTAAAGCGAATAGCCGATTAATACTAACTCTTTGGCATGGCTTTGAACTTTCGTAATGCTTTTTAATGCGGGTAAAGTACCATCTACAAACCCAGCAACCTCTTGTTTAACCGTTTGGTTACTGCTACTGAGTAATCCCGCGGCGACTAAGGTCATAAGCACCGTCGCAGCGTAACCTAATAGAATACGCGCTTTGATAGTGTTAAAAGCATTAAGCATAGTAAGTACCTTAGTATTATTGTCTAAAAATTAAGACCGGATAAACGTCACTTTTTGTTCAGTTTTATTATATTAGCTCATTAAGGCTTAATATCATTTATCGGCATGATTGATGACTTCTTTAAGCTAAAAAAATGAGCACCACAATGGGTGCTCATTTTTATTGATGACATCTGCGAGGTTTAAGCCACTTCGATATCATCACGTGAGGCAAATTGGATTTTTTTACCAAACACGAATCGGTTAGCGAGCAATGCGAAAGATACGCAAGCTGCTAACGTTACTGGCATTAAATGAATGTAGTGCCAGCTTGAATAGAATGGTGAAAACTCAAACGTTAATGAGGCATACAGCAACACGCCAAAGATAACTGCGCCAATACCTGCACGAGCATCAATATTTTTGAATACCAAGCCGACAATGAATATCGATAAAATAGGCATGCTGAGTAAACCGTTTAGCTGTTGTAGTAAGTTAATAATACTTTCAGCTTGTTGATAAATTGGTACCAGCGTTAATGTCAGGATACTCAGTAACAAGGTTACCCAACCACTCAAGCGCACAACGTTAGGGTCTTTCTTAATATAGGCTTCATGAATATCACATACATACAGCGCAGTTGCTGAGTTTAGCAAGCTGTTGTAGGTCGACAAAACCGCAGCGGCCATAGCGGCAGCAAATACACCAGTTAACCATGTCGGCATTAAGTCGCCAACAATGCGCCCGTAGGCTGCATCGCCGATATCGCCATACAATTTGTACGACACAATACCTGGGATAACCACAATCGCAGGGACAATTAAAATACGAATACCGGCAGCGGCAAAGACCCCTTTTTGTGCCTCTTTAAGGGTGGGAGCCGCCATTGCACGCTGGGTGATCGTTTGGTTGGTGCCCCAGTAAAACATTTGAATAAAGATCATACCGGTAAGCAGAGTATGCCAAGGCAAGGGTGAATCATTGTCACCAATAAAGGTTAACCGTTCAGCTGGAATGTCAGAGAAATCATAGTTAATGGCATTTAAGGCTAAAAACACCACAAAAATGGCCATACCTAAAAGCAATACGCCTGAATAAGTGTCTGATACCGCAACTGCACGTAAGCCACCAAAGAAGGCATAAACCGCACCCAATGTGGCAAAAGCAACAGCAATATACATTAACGGAATGTCGACATTAAACATGGTTTGCATAAACAGCGCCCCAGAATAAATCACCGCAGGCATGTAGATAAATGCGTTACCTAAAAAGAAAATAGCGCCAATAACGGCACGTATATGTTTATTGTTATATCGTTTTTCTAGCAGTTCGGTTGTTGTTGTACAGTTGTATTTATAATAAACAGGCAAAAACAATTTAGCTAAAATGATTAACCCGATAACCGCAGAAAACTCCCACCAAGCCAGTAATGCCATTTGGTTACCGTTCATCCCCACAAGCTGATCGGTACTCAAATTGGTTAACGTAATTGAGCCCGCAACAAATACCCAACTTAGGCCTCCCCCAGCTAAGAAGTATTCTTTGTTTTGTGTGCTCTGTTGGCGGTTGGCACCGCGACATTTCATGTAAGTTAATAAACCAATAATTGCCGTGACAAAGGCAAATACCGATAATTGGATCATGTTTTCAGACATTGTTTTTCCTTTCCCAATCGTGTGTTGGGTATTGTTATGCTGCCGTTTTTTTACTAACTTCTAGTTTTATATTTTTAATTGGCGATAATGTTGCAACCTTATTGTGGCGTTTTATCAGGCTGTTAAGCTGAAATAACGACATCAACATGGCTTGTAACGGCGCCAAATACCCCTTGTGATGCAGTTCAAATAAGGCATCTTTGTCGAGTGATTGCAGTTTGTCTTCGTCGATGGTGTACAAGCCAGATAAACTGGGTGTGCTGCCATCTTGGTGTTGCACTAAAATATTTATCGGACGTAATAAGCCAAGTTGGCTGATGTATTGGTTAAATTCTTGGGTGCGAATATCGTTTTTGATATCGGCTTCAAGTAACGTTTTAACTCTGGACAAATGCAGCGATGCTTTGCCGTTGGCTTCAAAAATACTCTTGCCGCTGGTGGTTGAAAACGCGGAGTGCGTTTGATCAACACCAATGGTGTATTGCTGTGGGTTTTCTGGCGACTTCATTAAGAAAAATGGAAAGGTTTGCATGTTTGCTGGCGTGTGTAATGCCGTCCATTGACCTTGTTCAATAAACAAGTTGCTCCCTTGCTCAAAACTGGTAAAGCCGGTTAATACCCATTGGCCGTTTTGACTATTACGCACATAAAAAATCGGCATACAACACGCTGCTTGACTCACTTCGGTGACTCGCAGGTTCATAATGTTTTGCTGCTGGGCAAATTGAATGGCACAGTCGTCTGTTATGCGTAAGTCTTGATGTTGTTGTGGGGTTAATTCTGTCAGTGTTTTCATATTATTATTCTACTGTTGAGAGTGAGTTAACCATTGTTCAATAAAGTCACGATGAGGCGGCAGAGTATTGAGCATCTGCTGCGTGAGCTGAACATTGCGATTTAATATTTGCGACGCTTGCGCGTGTTGTTGGTACAAGTGGGCGTGTTGCGAATAGTCTGGCGTAAACTCCATACCATAAAGAACATACTGATAACTGGCCGCAGGGAATAGTTCATTTGGACCATTAAAGTCTTTGCTGGTGGGGCCTCTAAATGCCCACATGCTCAGGTCGTCTTGTAGGCTTTGCGGGATAGAGTCTGGATTACAGTGCGCCTGCCAATAAGGTTCTGGACGTTTGGTTAACATGTAATGCAGTTTTAAAAAGTCGACGATACGACCCCAGCGATAATCCATTTGTTGATTAAAGCGCTTGGCCGTTAATGCCATGACGTTGTCGTTAACGGGTAAATTCTCAGCAATGTAGCGGGCTGATATTTCTATCAGCATAATGGCGGTCGCTTCAAGTGGTTCTACAAATCCTGCCGCCATACCTACAGCGACACAGTTATTTTGCCAAAAACGTTCACGGTGGCCGCTTTGGTAACGAATATGCTTTACGGGTAATCCGTCTGCTTTAGGACCAATATAACGACGTAAATTGGCTTCTGCTTGTTCGTCGCTCATAAAGCGGCTTGAGTAAACATGACCTACGCCGCGGCGGTGCGTTAAGCCGATATCCCAAATCCAACCAGAATCTTGTGCGGTGGCGATAGTGTGTGACGCAATGGGACTGTCGGCATTGTCGTAAGGCACTTGCATGGCGATTGCGCGGTCATTAAACAGTACATGGTCGAGCTTAATAAAAGGAACGTTTAAGGTTTTTCCGAGCAATAACGATGCAAACCCGGTGCAGTCGATAAATAAATCACCTTCGATAGGAGCTTGATCGATAAGTGTTACATTGCTGATATTGCCCTGGCTGTCGACGCTAGCATGGTCGACCGTACCAATAATGTGATTAACGTTGAGATGGGTTTTACAGTGTTGTTTGAGCATGTCGGCAAAGGCGCCAGCGTCGAGGTGGTAGGCATAGTTGCATGTGCCTTGATAGTCACCCTCTGCCATGCTGCGCGGTGCAAGGCCTGACTCGCAAATAGCATGTTGAAAATTGGTTTGTTCGGCGTAATCTTTAATATTATCAATATATGGCGCCAAATCGAGGCGGCCGTAGCCCAATGGTACGGTAAAAGGATGATAATAAAAGTCGCCATTGCCATGCACCCAGCTGACAAATTTGCCGCCTTGTTTAAACGTCGCATGACACTTTCTAAAAACGTCACTTTCGTTCAACCCTATCTGTTGTAGGGTATTTTTCATGGTTGGCCAGGTACCTTCTCCTACCCCCACAGTCGGAATATCTGACGATTCGATTAAGCTTATGTCTATTGTCTGTGTCTGGCCTGTTTGGTTTTTATGATGCGATGCAATGATTGCTGCCGTTAACCAGCCCGCTGTTCCGCCGCCCACAATGATTATTTTTTTTACTGCTTTTGCCATTGGGTTAACATCCTGTTTGCAATTGAGTGCTTAAACACTATCACAAGGTGAAGTTTGTCGGTCTTGTTATAAACAAAAAGACAGGTGCGCTTGCACCTGTCTTTTTAAGGCTTATAACTTAGAACTTGCCTCTTAACCCTACTGCGTAGCGTGAACCGTTGTCTTCAACCGAGTAAACCTGGTTGGCGAAACGACCTGTTTGCACTAGCTCTTCTTCAGTGATGTTAATGCCTTCAACAAAAACAGATACATTTTCGTTGATATCGTAGCTCGCGCTAATATCCCACTGTCCGAAGGTTTCAGTTTTAATTGGCTCACCGTTAAAACCGTTATCTAGCTGACGTAAAAAGCCTTCACGGTTGTTAAATGCAACACGTGCTTGCCAGTTATCTTGCTCGTAGAACACGATTAAGTTTTGTGAGTCACCTAAACCTTCAAGTGCGAAGCTTTGGGTAGAGTTAGCATCCACTTTAACGTTGCTATCTACTACGGTCGCGTTAGCTGTTACACCAAAACCGTTGTCGAATACGTGAGTTAACGCAATTTCGTAACCGGTAATACGTGCTGATTCACCATTGCGTGGGCGTGTCACTGTATACACTTCAGACTGACCATTTAGCTCTTCTGTGGTTGCCACAACGTCGCTAGTACATAGGTCTGAGTTAGTGGTGCTACAGTTGAAATCAGGACCACTACGGTCGGTCATTTGGTACGTTTCATCACCAGTTAAGCTCACGATAAAATCGTCAACTTCTTTGCTGAAGAATGCAAAGCTAAATAAGCTTGCATCGTCGTAATACCACTCGTAAGACACGTCCCAGTTTTCAGAACGGAACGGCTCTAGTGCAGGGTTACCACCACTTGCGGTTAAGTTTTGACGGCGTGGCTCATTAAAGTTTGTCGCAGGAGAAAGCTGAGACATGGTTGGGCGAGTTAATGAGTCATACACTGCAAAGCGTAAAACCATATCATCTTGCAGATCTAACTTAATGTTTAAGCTTGGTAATAAGTTAGAGTAAGACGTACCTTGAGTGATGTCATTAGCTGGGCCATACACGTTAGTAAATAAGGTTGCATCGCTGGTAGGAACTACGTCAGAAATATAACTTTGTACTGCACTCACATCCACATCTGTGTTTGAGTAACGCGCACCAAAATCAACGGTTAATGGCATATCGCCAACGTCATACATAAACGTGAAGTTCATGTATAGGCTGGTGACATCTTCATTAATGGTATAACGGTTGTTTTGTAATGTTGGCGTAATGGGATAGCCTTCAGCAGCTAAGTAATCCACCATCGCATCACCGTCATAGGTGTAGAAAGTGTCGATTAAACCAGAGAAATAGTTATTGGCTGTGTAAGGCCTAAAGTCAATCGCGTCGATTGGAGCCTCGGTGCCGTAGCCACAGAACTGACATTGACTACCAAAGATTTGATAGCTCGACTTTTCACGTTCTTGACGATAAACACCAAATTTAGCTTTAGTGAAAACTAACGAATCGGGGGTGTACTCAAAATCAGCTTTGAATTCAGTGATTTCATCTTCATCAGTGAATTGATTACCTTTTTCGTTGTAATGTAAACTCGCTAGATTAGCATCTGGCAAGCTGCCATTTGTAAATCCATCGTGTAATACCGTTGGCACGTCGCCAGTACCGTCAAATGAATAGCTGTTGGTCATCCCCACAACGTTAAAGCGGTCACGGCCAGCGCGATCGTTTTCTGCATTTGAGTTTGATACGTCAAATTTAGCGACTAACTGCTCAGTGACATCCCATTTAACATTTAAGCCAACACCGCTATTAGTGACATCACGAGAGTTACGTGTGTGCGATACAAAGTCGGTAGCTGGATCGCCACTGCCTTGATGTAAGCCAACATCCTGGCTAAAGGTTAATAGCGTCCCAGTAGAAGGGTCAATCGTGGCACTGCCGACACGATCGGGTTCAAACCATGATGCTAAATCGGTCACTTGTGAGTCGACTTCAAACTTAGAGATAAAGCCGTCTAAAGTAATGCTGACATCGTCAGAGGGTGCATATTGAAAAACTAAACTGGCGTTGGTACGAGTACGGTCTTGCTCATCAACGATTTGGTCCCAGTTACGTGGGATATAGGCATTAGTGAATAATACGCCATCACGTGCGTTAGAAATCGTTTGACCACCGCGCCAGCCAGCTGTATTGATTTGGTTAACTTGAACACTGCGTTCTTGGTGGCTTACAGCCAATAACACACCCATGGTTTCGTCATTAAAGGTGTTACTGATTAAGCCTGAAAACGCAGGCGATACGTCTTCTGAAAGGCTTTCGTACATGCCTTTTACTGACCCTACAATTTGCAAGCCGCTGTAATCAAATGGACGTGCAGTTGTTAGGTCGATAGTTCCGCCAATGCCGCCTTCTTGCATGCTAGCATTAGTGGTTTTGTATACGTTGGCGCCGGTAATTTGCTCAGCCGCTAAAATGTCGAAGTTAAACTCACGACCCGCACTGTCGGTTGCCATTTGGCGGCCGTTAACCAGTACCGTGTTAAATTGTGGGCCAAAACCACGAACGGTAACGGCTTGACCTTCGCCGCCGCTACGGTCAATAGAGACACCTGTAATACGTTGTAATGACTCAGCAACGTTTAAGTCTGGAAATTTACCCAGATCTTCTGCCGAAATACCATCTGAAACCACTGATGCGGATTTCTTGTCGGCCATAGAGTTTTTTAAACTGCTGCGGATCCCTTTTACAGCAATGACTTCAATTTGCTCATTGGCTTGAGTGTCAGCTTCTGCTGCTGTTACTCCGTGAACACTGCCTATTGCCCCAGCAATAGCAAGTGCTAACGTCGTTCTCTTGCCAAAAGTAGCGATTCCTTTTGTAGACATTTTTCTTCCCCCAGTTGATGTTATTGCTTTTTTATAAATCTTAACTTTTTAATTAAAGCTTATTTATCTTATAAATATAGTAATTGAGGTTAAATATCAACCTTTTCTTAACAATGTGATACTGATCGCTTAGCATTTTTTGACTTTTTTTACTCATTGTTGAGCGTTAATTGCATCAGTATTGCAGGTCACTTTATTTTATTTGGTTATTTTTACTTATCTTTCAAATGCTTGAGGTGCTCTATTTTGAGCGAGTTCAATGTGGCTCAGTTCAATATATGTTGATGGCTTGTTAATTCAGAACGGTGATTCCTTAAAAATAAACTGTCAAATATCGACAGTTTATTTTCAGAATGGTAATCGTAAAATGACTAAGACTTAGGCGTTTTCATATCCCATGACATGCCTGTCGCGTAGCGATGGGCAAATCCTTTCCATGCGGGTGTTGGGTTGCCTTGGGCATCTTGTTCGTTTGATTGGCCATTGAGTTGTAAGAATGCACATTTATCTTGTTGATTTTTAACATGACAATCCATCATGGCTAATGCGAAGTGTTTATTGATGGTGTTGAGTTGAGTGTTGCTCCATGCTGGCTCAAAGTAATGGCCAAGGTCTATTTCATTTTGGTAAGCAACTTGTGGTGCAGGATGAGGTGCTATGTTGTGGCGTGCGTTGTGATAGGTAAGCATATAAGTGCTGTCGCCACCAGTTTGTTGGTATAGCGATTGGATGCCTTTGTATCCTGAAATATCATCAAGATCGCCAGAAACATATAACGTTGGTGTAGTGATTTTGGCAAGTGACTCAGGATTAAACAGTTGATAGTTACCGCCCCAAGGTGCCATGGCTATCATGGCTTTCCATTTAGGGTCGACTTTTGCTGGTGCAGATTGACCACCAGCACAGGTATTGAGCAATGCAATCGCACCATTAATCACATTCACATCTTTACTGCCGGTAAACGTGGCCGCGGTTTGTTGATTAAATTGGTAACAGCCGCCAACGGTATTTACCGCACCATAGCCGCCCATTGAATAACCAATTAATCCAGCACGTTGAGTGTCGATTATGCTGCTAACAAAATTGTCTGTGCTAGTAAAATAATCAAGAGTAAATTGCTGATCGCGAGAGCGATTCAGTAGCGTACTAAAAAAACCGCTAAACGGTGCATTAACCATGTCGACGTCGGCATTGGTCGAGTCGGTATGATCAAGTGCTGCCACCACATAACCGTGTGAGGCTAAATGCTCTGCCAAATAAAACATAATGGTGCGATAACCGGTATAGCCGTGCGATAACACCACTAATGGGAATGGCTGGCCTGTTAAGTTAACCACTTCGGCTTCGCGAGTGGCATTGCCTTGTAATGCAAAGGGTAAGCCTAAGCGCGTTTCGTCACGGTAAACTGCTTTGGGTGTGGTTGTAGGAGTTTTATTGGTTGGGTACCAAACTTCTACGGTTAGCTTACGGTCTTCAAGGGTTTGGCTGCGTGGGTTATATTGCTGTTTATTCACCAGCTGAACGGTTTTTACGCCAACTGGATATTGGCCAACTTGAGCTAATTCTGGTAAAGCTTCTTTGGGCAACAGTGTTGGGTAAAGCTGTTCTGGTTGCGGTGCAGGTTTTACGTCAGTGCTAAGTGTTTTTGCGGTCACTACTGAGGTCGTACCTAGGCATATAAGTGCTGCACAAATGAGTGTTTTTTTGAACATATCAATGCTGTCCTTTTCTGTTATTCATGTCCATAAGCATCATTAGGCTGATGCATAGCGGGCGCTAGTTCATGCCCGCATAGATGACTGTTTGATTAATGATGGTCGATTTAGAATGGCTGTACTGTCAGTCCGTTGCCTGCGGTACACACATAGATGTCGGCTTGCAGGTTAAACTGGGCAAAGTAATGCTGTTCAACCGCTTGCTGAATGACCGCCACATCTTCATGACGACATAAACAAACAATCGCACCGCCAAAACCACCTCCTGTCATGCGAACTGCACCACGATCGCCCAGAGCTTGTTGGCAAATTTGCACTAGACCGTCGGTTGCTGGCACGGTCACTTCAAAGTCATGCTTGAGTGACTGGTGCGATGCGGTCATCAATATTCGCAGCTGTTCAATGTCGTTGTTGGCTAGTGCTTTGGTGGCAGCTATCACGCGGTCGTTTTCAGTAATAACATGATGGGCGCGGGCAAATTCGTCTGCGCTCATTTGTGGTTTTGTTTGTGCTAGTAATGTTAAATTAGCGTCGCGTAATGTGGTTAAGCCCATTTTGCTTGCGGCTTGTTCACAGTCTATGCGGCGTTGGTTGTATTCACTGTCGACTAATTTACGTGGATAGTTTGAATTAACAATTACAATCGATAAGTCGGTAGGAATGGTTACCGCTTGAGTGTGTAGGTTTTGGCAGTCAATCAATAAGGCTTGGTCTTGTTGACCTTTTGCTGAAATAAGCTGATCCATAATGCCGCATTGGCAATCCATAAAGTCGTTTTCGGCTTCTTGGCCAAATAACGCAATTTGCTCTTCGCTAAGATTCAAACCACAGACGTGATTGAACATACCTGCAATCGCCACTTCAAGGGCTGCAGACGATGATAAACCACTGCCTTGAGGGACGTTGCTTTCAATCAGTAAATCAACCCCTTTGAGCTGGTAGCCCGCCCGGTTTAGCACAAAAGCGACTGCACGAATGTAGTTACCCCATTGCGAGCTACCTTGAGTAATCGTTTGATTAACCTCAAAGCCTTCTTGCTCATTAGGATACATGGTCGAGATAACATTAACGTTATTGTCGTCGCGTAAACGAAAAAGCACTTGAGTGCGAAATGTTAAGGCGCAAGGTAAAACATACCCCTGGTTGTAATCGGTAAATTCACCAATCAAATTAACACGACCCGGTGCGCTGACCACACCTTGCGCATCTGATCCATATTGCTGGGTAAACAATGCCTGCAGCGCGTTGTTAGTCATGTTGATTTCCTTCGGTGTAGTGTACGTCGCTGGCATTTTTTAATATTTTCGCAGCGGTTTCAGGGCTTAAGTCGCGTTGGCTTTCGGCTAGCATCTCATAGCCGACCATGTGTTTTTTTACCGTAGCAGAGCGCAATAACGGTGGATAAAAGTGTGCATGCATGCGCCAGTGGCTATCATCGTCTAAGTCACTTGGGGCACAGTGCCAACCCATTGAGTATGGGAAACTACAATTAAACACGTTGTCATAACGAGTAGTGAGCACTTTTATGGCGTCAGCGAGAGCGGTTGATTGCGCTTCAGTTAATTGGCCAAAATGACGTACGTCATCTTTACTCACTAATAAGGTTTCAAATGGCCATGCCGCCCAAAATGGTACAACAACTAGCCAGTGGTCATTTTGGTATACCACGCGTTCACCATCGGCAATTTCACGCTTAACATAATCGGCGAGTAAATTGCTGCCGTGTGTTTGTTGATATTGATGTTGGCTGGCTTGTTCTAATTGGATTTCTGTCGATAAATGGTTGTGCGCCCAAACCTGTCCATGTGGGTGCGGTTGTGAGCAGCCCATTACAGCGCCTTTATTTTCAAAAATATGCACACAAGCATACTGAGCAGACAATTCTATATAGTGCTGCTTCCAGGTGTCGACAACGTCTTTAATCTCATTAACAGGCAGCTCGGGTAGGGTTTTATTGTGTTTAGGTGAAAAACAAATCACCCGACATTCGCCCGTGGCAGCTTCTATTTCAAATAATGTGTTTGTTTCAAGTTGTGCTGCTTGCTCCGCGACCTGTGGAGTGAGTGCACCAAAGTCATTGGTGAACACAAATGTTTTGTCATATTGAGGATTATGGACATCATTAGCGCGTTGATTACCTGGGCACAATGGGCATGTCTCATCGTGTTCAGGTAGGTTTGAAGGGGCATTTTTCTCAGTCGCACCTAACCATGGGCGGTTATTTCTGTGCGGCGACACTAGCACCCAATTACCCGTTAACGGGTTTTTTCGTCTGTGGGTAAATTCAAACTGGCTCATGGCAATCCTTTTATCTATGTTGATGCTGTTGCTTTACCGTTTTGTCGGGCAACATTCATGCGACGATAAATTATACAAATTCAATTTATATGATAAATACTACTATTAAGTATTTTATTTAACAAGATGTAATCAATTTCGACAAGATCTTTCTAATTCTGCTTGTCAATGAGCCTTGAGTCACTCTATGATGTGGCTAATATATATTATTTATCATATTTATTTTAGCGGATGGGTAAGTAAATGGAAGCCGATATAGAAATAGTCGATGTTGTCGTGATTGGCGGCGGCATTAACGGTGTTGGAATAGCGGCCGATGCGGTAGGGCGTGGACTGAGTGTATTGCTCTGTGAACAAAACGATTTAGCCTCGGCGACTTCGTCTAATAGCAGTAAGTTAATTCATGGCGGATTACGTTATTTAGAACATTATGAGTTTCGCTTAGTTAAAGAAGCCTTGGCTGAGCGAGAAGTGCTATTGAAAAAAGCGCCGCATTTAATTACCCCATTAACGTTCAGACTCCCGCATCAAGCGCATTTACGCCCAGCATGGATGATCCGCCTTGGATTATTTTTATATGATAATTTGGCCTCGCGCGCTACGTTAAGCGGTTCAAGAAAAATTGCGTTTAGTGCTAACAGTCCTTTAAAACCAAGCTTTGTTCAAGGTTTTGAATATTCAGATGCCTGGGTAGATGACTCTCGTTTAGTGGTGTTAAATGCGCTAGCGGCTAAAGAGTTAGGTGCGCAAATTTGTACCCAAACGCGATGTATTAATGCAGAGCGCCAAGATGAGCTATGGCGTTTAACCTTACAAAACCAAGCGGATCAATCGGTACGAGACGTACTGGCTAAAACCGTGGTTAATGCTTCAGGCCCTTGGGTGTCGAGCTTATTTAGTCATGTCATCAAGCAACCTTCACCGCAAAAAATTCGTTTAGTAAAAGGTAGCCATATTGTGGTGCCTAAAATCCACCAGCAACCACACGCTTATATTTTACAAAATGAAGATCAGCGAATTGTGTTTGTGATCCCATTTGAAGATGATTTTTCATTGATTGGCACCACGGATGTTGATTTTGTTGGTGATCCCAAAGATGTGAAGATTGATCAGCAAGAAATTGATTATCTGGTTAATATTACTAATCATTATTTTAAAACTACGATCAGTGAACAAGACATTGTGCATACCTTTTCTGGGGTGAGGCCCTTGATGGATGATGAGTCAGAATCGGCTCAATCTGTTACGCGTGATTACACCTTTATTGTTGATGCCCCTAAAGGCAAAGCGGCATTGTTGTCGGTATTTGGCGGTAAAATTACCACATATCGTAAACTAGCCGAAGCGGCAGTGAATCGACTTAAGCCGTTTCACCCTAACATGGGCAAGGCTTGGACTGCGCAGCAAGTATTACCCGGCGGTGATTTTAGTCATTTAGCCGAGTTAACCCGTATTTATCAGCAGCAATATCAGTGGCTAACACCTAAGAGCCTCGGTCGTTTATTACGGACATACGGCTCGAGAACCCAATATATTCTAAACGATGCAAGTTCGGCTGAAGTATTAGGCATCGATTTTGGCTATGGGCTTTATCAAGCTGAAGTTGATTATGTGATGGCAAACGAATGGGCTTGCACTAGCCATGATGTGCTGTGGCGTCGAACGAAACTCGGATTACATTTTTCTGCAGAGCAACAACAGCAACTGAGCAACTATATGCAGGCAGCTCAGGCTAACGTGGTTGAGACTTCGCAACAGGCGGGCTAGGTAAGCCGTATTAGCCTGAACTAAGGTTAAGTTAAATCATATTAAGCGCCAATATCTCTGTTGATATTGGCGTTTTAGTTTAGGCTTTTAGCAGGCCATAAGGGGTGTCGACAATACCTGTGATATTATTTAATTGGTAAATAAACACATTGCCAGACAACGGGTAGTCTAATAATTGTTGTGGTGATAATTCGATACGAGATGTGGTGACAATCAGCCAATCTAAGTTAGGCCCACCTATTGCCACACTTGATGGCTGCACCGCAGGAACAACCAGTTTTTCAACTATTTCACCATCAGGGTTATAGCGCACTACGCTGTGATCGCCCCATTGCGCATTCCACATAAAACCGTCGGTATCCACGGTAGAACCATCAGGGAATACATGATTTTTTGTTGTGGCAAAGAGTTGCTTTTGGCTTAATGCATGGCTTTGCTGGCAATAATTGTACTGATAAATACAATGGCGCTCAGAGTCAGCGTGATACATGATACTGCCATCAGGGCTCCAACATAAGCCGTTCGATATCATTATATCGCTAAAGGTTTTATGGTGTTGCCCTTGGCTATCAACTCGATAAAGGCTACCTTGCTGCTCTTGCGTGTGGCGTGTTTCAACCATGGTACCAGCCCAAAAATGGCCGCAACGATCGGTGCGACCATCATTAAAACGATTACCAAGCAGCGTGACTTCGGGTTGGCTAAGCCAGGTCATTGCGTGTGTTTCAAGATGATACAGCGCGAAACCTTGCTCAAATGCCACAATCACTTGATGTGCATCCTGGTCTGCTAAAAATGCAAAACTGCCGATACGGTAAGGTAAATGATATTGTTGGTGAGTTTGGTCATCGATAGTGTATTTATGGATGTCGCCCGCCATAATATCTATCCAATAAATTGCCCGATGCTGCGGGTGCCATAAGGCATTTTCCCCCAATTGATTTTGTGAGGGAATAACCTGAATAAGCTCGCCAATACAAGATGAAATACTAATCATTACTGGCTTTTATCGCTTGCTGGTACACCACATTGAAGCCCGCGAGTGTGGCTTCGGTGACATCCCATAATGTAGTGTTGATATTGCAAAAATTAAGTGTCTTAGCAAAGCATTGGTTAAGATGGGCTGGGCCAATAATGGCCACCGAGCTTAATTGGGTTAATTGCCACTCGGTGGCATATTTTGCGGCGCGCACATCACCACCAATAAGCAAACCAGACAAATACGCGTGGGCTTGTTTGGTGGTGTATCCCTCAAACAATTGTTTGCTGCGGACACTGAATAATCCATGAGCAAAATTGTCGGTCGCAGAAGATAAGCTAAAGTCTGCCCCTTGAATAAAGGCGTCAAAATCAAACTCTAAATCAGAGACTCTTTCTTGAATAAGGACACTATTAGAAGACAATAAGTCATATAACTCACCCGTTAGTGCCGTTTTAAATAACACCACTTTACCATCTTCAATTAATACCCATTTAGTATGAGTACCCGGTAAGCACACTAAATGTCGACCTTGTAAGTGCTGTGGTGCCATGGCTAACCAACCAAGCAAATGGAACTCTTCGCCGCGCATAGAATCATGTAAATGGTTGTGTAATTGACAGCGCAAACCTGGATAAATAGTCACTTGGTGGCCCTGGCAATTAAAGCGGGTGCCTGCGCTAATGACTTCTGTCGGCGAAATCGGACAGGCTAGGTATTGGGTTTCTTTCCAGCCGATACTGGAACCTATTTGACCTATCATCAAGATGGGTAATTTACCAAAGTGTGCTGCCCAAGGCGCGATACTGTCCATTAACGTTGTTTGAAAATCGGTAATGATTTTCTTTACGCCGACATTGTTGCCTTGCTCAAGTACGGTAAGCGGTTTATTGGCTTCGGCCAAACACAGGTAAGCGCGTAAATGGCTTGTTCCCCAATCCACGGCAATAAAGTGTTGATGTTCAGTAAACAAACTAGGCTCTCCCACCGTCAATATTAATACACTGTCCGGTGATGAGTTCACTGTTATCGGATGCTAAAAATAGTGCTAACTTAGCGACGTCCTCTGGGGTGATACGACGTTTTAATGCCATAGCATCGGTCCATTTTTGTTCTTCTTGCTCAGTAAGCCAACTCGCGAGTTGTTTTTCTGTGGCCACCCATCCCGGTAAAATGGCATTGACGCGGATCCCAGCCTCACCAAATTCACGAGACAATGAGCGTGTCATCCCAATTAAGCCCGCTTTTGCCGTCACATAGCCGGTCATTTGTTGTGAACCTAATAATGCCGTAATTGAGCTGAAGTTAATAATGCTGCCCGAATGCTGGAGTTTCATTTGGGTGTACGCTGCTTGGGAGGCAAAAAAGGCTGGGTCTAGGTTGATTTGCATGCATTTGTGCCAGTCGTGTGCCGAAATCGTTTCAACATCTTGGCGTGCGTCATTGGCAACATTATTAATTAACACATCAAAGCGACCAAAGTGTTTAGCAACGTCCCTAATGGCTAATTGAAGTGACTCTGAATCGGTGGCATCGACGGCTCGAAACCAAATAGAGGTGAGGTCATATTGTGCCAGTTTTTGCTTGAGGGTATCAGCCGCTTGCTGGTCTATATCGATAAAGGCGACTTTGGCATGTTGGCGGGCAAAGGCTTCAACCATTGCCGCACCAATACCACTGGCTCCGCCGGTAATAAAGATGACTTTGTTTGTTAAGTCTTGGTACTGAGTGGACTGACTCACAGATAACGCTCCAAACCTATTATTTTTGATTATGGTTAACTAGCGGTACTTTGGATTAACAACTTAATCCGATAAATACTATTTATTTTTAGTTATTTTTAACATTAACAACGAGTAAAACAAAGTTATATCGTTATTGCATTTAAATATGATATAACAGATTTATGTACTAAGTATTGGACAGTAAAAGGCATGAGCACTTCACCGCGTCAAAATTTAACCCACCAACTCACCCATGATTTAGGTATCGCCATTGTTAAAGGGGTTTACCCTGTTGGTGAAGGTTTGCCGTCAGAAGCTGATTTATGTATTGAATATAATGTAAGCCGCAGTTCTACTCGTGAAGCGGTTAAGATGTTGTCTGCTAAAGGGTTGATATCATCGCGGCCTAAGCAAGGTATTCGAGTGCTGCCAGAAAGTCATTGGAACATGTTTGATACCGACGTATTAAAGTGGATTTTGAGCAGCAAGCCGTCATTAGCGTTATTAAAAGAATTTACCCAAGTACGTGTTGCGTTAGAGCCTCAAGCTGCGGCACTTGCCGCCATGAATGCGTCTGACGAGCAAATAGCCTCAATCGAAAAAGCCCTAGAGCGCATGGTAGAAGCAGAGCAAGGATTAGATGATCCGTTAGAAGCCGACATTGCTTTTCATACCAGTATTTTGATTGCCAGTGGGAATCGGTTTTTTGTGCAGTTGACTGAGTTTATCAGCACTGCGCTTAGAGTCAGTATTCGCTACACCAATAAAATTAAAGGTGTACCGGGCGCAGATGTACAAAAACACGCTGAGATTTTTGAAGCGATAAAAGCACGCAATCCACAACAAACACGTGCAGCGGTGTCGATGATTTTAGAAGAAGCGCTTGAGTTGATTGAGTCGAAGTTATAATCGTAAGTTGATAAGCCGATAATAAAAAGAGCATCTGTCTATAATAAAAAGAGCATCTAATCTAGATGCTCTTTTGCTTATGGGGATAAGTTGAATGGGTAAAACCTTTTATTTGACTTGGTTTAACTCAAAAATCAATGAAGTCTGCGGGAAGGTGATAGGCAATTGCATACCAAAGGTCATCAATGCTTCACCGCTAAAGGTTTGGTTTTCTATTACGCTTAATATTGATTGCGAATAGAACGAGAACCCAGCCGGCCACACTAATGACAAAGTGTAATCTTTGTCTGCATCTAATCCGGCAAAGTGATACTTAGGCGGATTCGTACGTTGGGTTTCTTTTACGCTGTTATAAGCAAATAAGCCTTGTGACTGGTTATCGTTAACAATACCAAAATTAATTGAGTCGCCATCGGAATTTAAGCGTACTAGCTTGCCGCTGTGGATCAACTGACGATGCTGTTTGTGTAGTTGAATAATCTGTTGTAACTGCTGGCGTTCGTCATCGGTTAATTCACGTGGGTCCATTTCTATCCCCATGTGACCAAAGAACGCCACCGCGGCGCGCATGGCAATACTAATATTGCGGCCTGTAATATGACAATCGCGTGGACCTACGTGAGCGCCCATCACTTCTGCTGGGAAAAAGAATGAGCAACCACGTTGAATGGTAAGTCGGTCTAATGCGTCGTTTGAGTCTGACGTCCAAACACGGTCGGTATAACGTAAAACACCGTAATCAACACGCGCACCACCAGACGAACAGCTTTCAATTTCAACATGAGTATGTGCTTGCTTCAAGCGTTCTATTAACGCATAAGCCGCCAGTGTTTGTTGGTGTACTGCAGGCTTGCCAGCTAGGTTACCCGCGTGGTTTAAGTCGCGGTTCATGTCCCATTTTATGTAGACGATTTGCGGGTACTCAACCAAAATGTCGTTAATCGCATTAAATAAATAATCTGTTACCGCTGGGTTGGTCATGTCTAGCACCAACTGTTTTCTAAATTTAAGTTGCTCGTTACCTGCAGTTTGCAGTGCCCATTCTGGATGGTTACGATACAAGTCACTGTCTGGGTTAACCATTTCTGGTTCAAACCATAAACCAAACTCCATGCCGACGTTATTGACATGATCAATTAATGGCTGCAAACCGTCTGGGTAGATTTCACGGTCAACAGTCCAATCACCTAAACCTGCAAAGTCACCACGACGCCCTTTAAACCAACCGTCATCAAGTACAAAGCGCTCTGCACCAATGTCTGCCGCTTGAGTGGCGAGTGACTGTAAAACCGCGACATCATGGTCAAAATAAATCCCTTCCCAGGTGTTGTAATGCACTGGGCGTGGTTTTTGGCGCACTTTGTTGGTGATTAATGATTGTCGTACAAACTGGTGAAAATGATGCGACAACCCACTAAAACCCTGGTTTGAGTAGGCGGTATACAGTGTCGGGCTGGTGTAAGACTCATTGGGTGCTAGGGCGAGTTCTCCTGGCATTAATAACTCGCCTAATTGCGCATAACTGCGACCTTCAGCCAGTAGTTCTGCGCGCATTTTGTGGTTACCGCTCCAACCTAAGTGGAAGCCATAACACTCACCACCTTGTTCGTGGGTCAGTTTGTTGTGCATTACCATGCCAGGGAAGTTGTCGTGCGATGTTTTACCTTTACGGTTTTCACGCACAAAGCTGCCTAAGAACATGTCGAACGATTTCCGTTGAAACTCATTTGACCAACGGCCTTCAAAAGACATAATTTGATCAATGTGCAATGGCATCGGAATAGTTGGCGCTGCACACCAGTTCACGTTAACAGAGTCATTGCCTAAGTTGGTTAGTTGGGTGGTGGCACTGAGTACGTCAGAGTGGGGGTCTAGAGTTAAATGATGCTTTACGCTGAGATTACGCAAACTGTCGATACACTCAAAAATCGCTTCGTTGGCAGAGGGTTGAGTAACTGAGGTTAGTGTGCCGCCAATAGACCAAGCAATATTATTATCAAACACTTCAATGCCTGGTGCGCCAGTAAAGCCTTCACCCATTAAAGGCGACAACGAAATCGGTGCCTCAACCACAACAGAACACTTAGCTTCTTGCCTTGTGCTAAGTTGTTTCATCATGTCGTAGGTGGTTTTTGACGATAGCTTTTTGCCAAAATATAAGATTGCTGGGGTTTTATTGCTGCAATCAACAACCAAGCTGGTGTGCTGGCCATTTAGCAAAACGAATTGTGGGTGATCCGACATGAGTAAACATTCCTTGATTGAGAGTCTCGTTTAACGGTTCTGTGCTACATAATTAAAGCGTAATCATGGATTGAGCCACTGATATTCGCGGCAACAAAGAACCCGTTATTTAAAATACTATATATCATATAAATACTAAGTTAGTATATTATCTGTCATTAAAATTTCGTCAAATAACCATTGTTCGGGCTATGACATTAGAACAAAATAACTGTGATTTTAGGGCCTGTTGATCTTTCAAGGTTGTTTTTGCAGCGAATTGTTGGCCATTACTCACATTTACAACTGCGCGGCAGAGACTTCGATGTGTAGTTATTCTACATAAAAAGTCGATAACGCAGTAAAAATGGCCAACAAACGCTGCCCGAAGGGTTCGGCTAAAAACGTTTTACTCTTTGTTGAATGAATTTTGCTTAGATGACTAGGCATCAATCCATTCGTCTCGATTAAAACGTTTTTAACTCGAACAACATTCAACCAGCAAAGATCAGCAGGCCCTAGTGTTCACCTGAGGTTTACGCACAATTTATTGGAGATTAACATGTTAGGAGTTTGCTATTACCCAGAGCATTGGCCTGAATCTATGTGGCAACAAGACGCGAAAGAAATGCGTCAGCTCGGATTGCAGTATGTGCGAATTGGCGAGTTTGCATGGTCTAGAATTGAAGCACGCGACGGAGAATATTCGTTTGAGTGGTTAGACCGGGCGATTGAAACGCTTGCCAATGAAGGGCTACAGGTGATCATGTGCACCCCAACGGCAACGCCTCCTAAATGGTTAATCGATAAATACCCAGATATTTTACCTGTCGACATTAATACCGGCACCACTCGTGGTTTTGGTTCGCGTCGTCATTATGATTTTTCTAGCCAAAATTATTTCCGTGAAGCCATGCGTATTTCAACGGTGATTGCTGAGCGTTACGGTAAGCACCCAAGCGTATGTGGTTGGCAAACCGACAATGAAATAGCGTGTCATGACACAACACATAGCGGTTCGTTAGTCGCTAAGTTAGCGTTTCAACAGTGGTGTAAAGACTATTACCAGCATGATGTTGAAAAGCTCAACACGGCATGGGGTAATGTGTTTTGGTCGATGGAATACCAAGACTTTGAGCAAATCGAATTACCTATCTTAGCCGTGACCGAAACCAACCCTGCACATCAATTGGCGTATCGTCGTTTTAGTTCTGACCAAGTGGTTAAGTTTCATGATGCGATGATTGAAATCATTCGTGCCCATGCCCCTAACCGTTTTGTCACCCACAACTTTATTCCGCTGGTAGACACGCAGGCAGATAACTTTGCGTTAGCCAAAAATCTTGATTTTGTGAGTTATGATAATTATCCGCTAGGCCGTTCCGACATGTTCTTTAAGCATATGCCAGCGGAACAATTTAAACCTTATATGCGTACCGGTCACCCTGACTTTTCAAGCTATTCGTTTGACCAAAGCCGTGGCGTCAGCAATAAAAACTTTTGGGTGATGGAGCAGCAACCTGGTCCAGTAAACTGGGCGCACCATAATCCGCGCCCTGAAAAAGGCATGGTCAGGCTATGGTCGTGGCAAGCCTTTGCTCATGGCGCAGACTGCGTATGTTATTTCCGCTGGCGCCAAGTGCCTTTTGCTCAAGAGCAGATGCATGCAGGTATTAAGCGTAACGACAATTCAAAAGCTGCAGCCTGGTCAGAAGTGGAACAAATGCGTGATGAATTGGCCAAAGTTGAATTTACCATTAGCGATCCTGTACAAGCTAAAGTAGCGATAGTAACGGGCGCAAATAGTCAGTGGGTGACCGAAATTGAACGCCAGGGTGACAGTTATAATCATCAACGGGTTGAATTCGCTTATTACTCAGCGTTACGCCAATTAGGGTTAGCCGTTGATTTTGTATCTGTAGACCACGACTTAACTCAGTATGCTCTCGTCGTTGCACCATGTTTACCCATCGTGCCACAAGC
Organism: Shewanella sp. MF05960; assembly: GCF_050849305.1. Classification (NCBI taxonomy): domain Bacteria; kingdom Pseudomonadati; phylum Pseudomonadota; class Gammaproteobacteria; order Alteromonadales; family Shewanellaceae; genus Shewanella; species Shewanella sp. MF05960. The sequence continues at coordinate 114,528 of NZ_JBOZPS010000016.1, forward strand.
ATTTGTTGATAAATGTCAGCAAGCTAACGTACACCTGGTGATAGGTCCGCGCTCAGGCAGTAAAACCGATGAGTTGTCATTAGTACCGACGCTAGCGCCTGGCGTGTTGCAAGCATTAGTGCCTGTAAAAGTGCTATCAACCGAAACCATTCGTCCAGATTGCAGTGAAGTATTGCATTTTAACGGGGCTAAATTTGAAAGTCAGTGTTGGCGTGAAGAGCTAGAGCTTGCTGAGGGTGTTAGTGTTGTCGCGACTTATCATGACGGTAACCCAGCGGTCGCGCGTCATCAAAATACCAGTTATGTGGCAACACTGACATGTGATGCGTTTTTACTCGAGTATTTTACTGTGTTGGCGGCTGAATTAGGGCTAGTAACCATTGCACTACCAAAAGACATGCGTCTTGTGCAACGTGGTAATTATGCTTATTTATTTAACTATGCAGGCTACTCACAAACCGTACCGAGTGAGTTACAAGGTCAATATGTGCTAGGCAGTGCAAACCTTGCGGCTTATGACGTCGCAATCGTTAAACTCGTATAGTTTTACTTTGGTAACATCATGGTTATTCGAGCTGCCATGGTGTTACTAGCTCGCAAGCTGAGCCTGCTCAGTAGATATCTCTATCGCATTGGCTTGCTTGGACTCAATGTTCTTCCATACTTTGTCATGGAAATAAAACACCACAGTGTTTACCGCTGGTTCAAGTAGGGCTATCGTACCGCCAATAATAATACTTCCTGTTAATAAGTAAGTAATCGTAAATGCAACGCTGAAGTGTAAAATGGCAAAGCTGATTGTTTTTTTCATGATGAAGACCCCCGTTTGATTTAATTTAATGATAACAGTTCTCATTATCATGTAAAGAGGGTTGATTCGATTGTTTTAAGTGGTAGTTTCGATTAGGGTTAAGCCTTTTAACCTGAAATAAATAAAAGCCCTTTAAAAGGGCCTTTATTATCGATGAGGTTGCAGTGTTCTATTTTCCCGCTTAGCAGATAAGCTCTGCCTTAGTAGTGCCAAGGAAAACGCGAAAAATCCTGATCTCGTTTTTCTAAAAATGCATCCCGACCTTCCTGAGCCTCTTCGCTCGCATAAGCCAAACGAGTTGCCTCACCTGCAAACAGTTGCTGGCCCACTAAACCATCGTCCGTCATGTTAAAGCCATATTTAAGCATGCGCATTGCTGTCGGCGATTTTGAGTTAATCTCTTTGGCCCAAGCTAATGCTTCTGTTTCCAATTCAGCATGTGGTATCGCTCGGTTAACCATGCCCATATTGAAGGCTTCTTCGGCGGTGTAATTAAAGCCAAGGAAGAAAATTTCACGAGCGCGTTTTTGACCAATCATCTTGGCTAAGTAAGCACTGCCGTATCCAGAGTCAAAACTGCCTACATCAGGATCGGTTTGCTTAAATACAGCATGTTCTTTAGACGCTAACGTTAAATCACACACTACATGCAAACTGTGGCCGCCGCCAACAGCCCAACCAGGCACAACCGCAATGACCACTTTAGGCATAAAGCGGATCATCCGTTGCACTTCTAATATATGTAAGCGGCCCATACGCGCAACATCTGGTTGACCTTCTTCAGCGCCTTCGTATTTATAGCCATCTTTTCCGCGTATGCGTTGATCTCCGCCCGCACAAAATGAATACTGCCCTTTTGCCGAAGGACCATTACCGGTTAAGAGTACGCAACCCACATCAGACCATTGTCTGGCATGGTCTAAAGCCAAAAAGAGTTCGTCTACGGTTTTAGGACGAAATGAGTTAAGGCAATCTGGACGGTCGATTGCGATACGCACAGTCCCCTGGGATTTTGCTCGATGATAAGTGATGTCTTCAAAGTTGAATCCTTCGACAACATCCCATAAGGCTGGGTCAAAGATGTCTGATACTGATTCAGGTTGTGATTGTGTCATAAAAAACCTAGCCCCTATTGTAAATATTACACAAAGGCTAGGCTTATTTGATACTTAGGTCAATTTGTTACCGTAAAAGCGTTAACTCACTCAGATTTTATCGCAAATAAATTGTAGATTCTCTTTGCTAAAAACCGGGTGACGGGCACTGCTATTGCAGTATTGATTTTTAAACTCAGCAATACTTTCATTGCTCACAAATATACCATCTAGCTCGCGAATTTCTATCGTCGATAATCGCTCGTAAATTTCTGCTTTAACTTGTGGAATATGCTTGTCGACGCGGATGATTTTTGTGCCTGTCATCGAATCTAGCTTATTGTCAGCCTTAGTGAACATACTCTTGATGTCATTAATTGGCTTATCAAGTTTGTCTGTTTCTGTCGCGAAATAATAAATAACGCCCGCGATTATTGCTAAACCTATCCAGCCTCTCATCTTTTTATCCAATAATGTGTTATTACCTATATAATAAGCTAGTTATCGTTCAATATTAAAGCAGTAAGGCTGTAAAATGACGAAAGAATCTAACCCCAAGGATTTCTCTAAACAACAACGTATTAAAATCCACCAACCTGATGCCAGTAAAGCAGACCGTTTCAATCCGCGCAACCGTATTTACGTACGCGCTATTGATGGCATGTGGACGACATTACGTCGTCAGATGGGATGGATAGCAATGTTATTCTTTCTATTACTACCTTGGTTACCTTGGGGAGATCGCCAAGCGGTATGGTTTAATCTAGCCGAGCAAAAGTTTCACGTGTTTGGCTTAACGATTTGGCCACAAGATCTTACCTTGCTCGCAGCACTCTTTACTATCGCCGCATTTGGGCTGTTTTTTGTCACAACCTACCTAGGTCGAGTCTGGTGCGGTTATACCTGTCCACAAACCGTATGGACATTTATCTTCATCTGGTTTGAAGAGAAGTTCGAAGGCGCACGAAATAAGCGCATCAAACTCGATCAAATGCCATGGAGTGTTAATAAATTATGGCGCAAAGCCGCTAAGCACACATCGTGGTTATTAATTTCATTACTCACCGCCACCACATTCGTATCCTACTTTGTTCCGAGTCGAGAACTCTACATCGACTTTATTACCCTTAATGCCAGTGGCGGCATCTATTTCTGGATAATCTTCTTTACCTTCGCTACATATGGTAATGCCGGTTGGATGCGTGAAATCATGTGTATTCACATGTGTCCATATGCTCGCTTCCAAGCCGCAATGTTTGATAAAAATACCTATATAGTAGGTTACGACACCAAGCGCGGTGAAACTCGAGGTCCAAGAACACGCAAGCAAGATCCTAAAGAGATGGGCTTAGGTGACTGTATCGACTGTGACTTGTGTGTGCAAGTATGTCCAACAGGTATTGATATTCGTAATGGTTTGCAATACGAATGTATTAACTGTGGTGCGTGTATCGATGCGTGCGACAACACAATGGAGCGCATGGGCTACGACAAAGGCTTAATTAGTTATACCACCGAAAACAAACTCGACAATATAGAAGAGAAAGTATTAAGACCTAAACTGGTCGGTTATGGCGTGGTACTCACCGTCATGATTCTCGTCTTTATTTATGCTAGTGCGACCATTGCACCGGTACGTATGGATGTGATTCGTGATCGTAATTCATTATTCCGTGAAAACAGCCAAGGGAATACTGAGAATACCTTCACCATTAAAATCCTTAACAAGACAGAACAACCACAAGAATATGAGTTAAGTGTAGAAGGTCTAGCAAATGCTCAATGGATTGGCCCACAACACGTTGCGATTGAAGCGGGTGAAGTGTTAACCCTACCGATTAGTATTGCAGTTGATCCTATTGAGCTAAAAAGAACCATTACCAAGATAGACATTAAGATCAATGCAGAAATAGACGGTAGTCCAATAGAAATCAAACAGGAAACACGATTCTTCGGTGGCTAGAACCGAGCAAAATAGCCAAAAAAGGGACGAATAGTCCCTTTTTTGTTCTTTTCGATTGAAAAAACACCTCTCGGTCATGTTTTTGCCATATTTCTGCTTTTTACGCTTGCACAATATTTTAAGCTCCCTATAATGCGCAACCACTGACACGGCAAGCGGCTCACGCCAATGACGAGTCAGTTTGAAGGATTCAAATTGAAACCTTTAAGGCGAAAAGAAAGTTTGAAAAAACACTTGACGCCGAGACGGGAAAGCGTAGAATACGCAGCCCAAGCCAAGGACCTAGCGTCAACGGCCACTAAGCGAAAGATTGATTCTTTTGGTATTAGTACGCTCTTTAACAATCTAAACAAGAAATCTGTGTGGACATTCACAGGTATTGAGTTATTCGAAATTGTCTTCTTGT
>NZ_JBOZPS010000017.1:0-110077 GCF_050849305.1 Shewanella sp. MF05960
TCATGTTCTTGATTTATATGGGAACGGCAATCAGTAATCTTATCGAGATGTTTAAGCATATTAAGTATAAAGACAAAGAAAAAGAGCGCTATTTGATCACACTGGCGAGATCAATCAAGCTATTTTTATCTCTTTGTTTTTAAAAGGATGTATGAAAAGCGATCGAGTATGATCAGCCCCTGATGTTTTGCGAACACTCAATACCATCGATACAGATTACTGTTCGGCCAAAATGGTATAGTTCTATTTTTATACTTTTCGCCCAGCCAGTAGGTGTTTTATCACCCTGATTCATTTCTTTTTTGATGATTAAGAATAACCATGGCACGCCACCTATTTCTATGCGTAAACTTAAAGAGGTTTCAAGATTAAAATATGGCTGAAAACTCGCCATCGTAAGATAGTTAATAGCTTGTCTGTTCCCCCTCAATCGTATCACGTTATGCCTGTAAATCAGCCAAACGAGGCATTACTCGTTGGCCACTTGACGACCAGTGGGATGTTCGTCTCTGCAAAAAGCGTTTTTAAAAATAAATCCTCGATGAAAAGAATTTTTACTTCCAGATTGGTCATTAGCTCAGCAAGATCTACGCCCTAAAACCATGATATTGTTATCAGGTCTAACTAATGGTTTGAATGTTGCCACTACGCATAACGTTCCTGCTTTCGATGGTTCGTTCTAAATCGCGCTCTTTTTGAACGTGTAGGCCTTTTTTAGTGTCGCGAAGCTCTGCGTGTTGTGATGCCCAAAGCTGCTTTTACCTGCATTTTCAATAACATGATCTGAAATGCAATGCATATATACTTTAATGCTTTTCTACTTTGTTTATCTTGATTTTTGTGATTGCCGCCCGCCTCGTTTACTGGGTAATGACCATTTAAATCTTTGTCTTTATTTTCTGCTGTACTCTATCGCAGTTTACCTTGTTTTAACGCTATAATTGCGCCTCATTTTATGTTGCCAGGAGCAGTTGTTTGTCACACTCATATATTCCGTTTGAACTTTATAAGCGTAAGTGGATTTTTAACCATAAAGATTTGCCGGTGTCAGACGATGACAAGGCGTTGATCAAGCCATTGGCTGATAAAAGTGCCATGGAAGTATGGAATAAGTGGATAAGCAATAAAAGCAGCCGTGCGGAACTATTCGAAAAAGGTGATTGGCCAGCAAAGCAGGATGCTTGGAGTGCGACTGAGCATTGGCAGTCGGCGTGGGATTCTCATGATAATGCATTGCCTGAAGCTATTTTAGAACACATTAAATGGCCAGATGATACTGTGATTTATTTCTGTTATGAAAAATATCAAGTGTTAGAAACCCGTTGGGATGTGTTTGTTCGTAACTGGAAATGCTTTTTATTTTTTGATGATGGTCCAATTTTAATGGCGCAAAAACACAAACAAGCATTGATGTTTGAGCAAAATGGTCAATATAAATTAGGTGTTAGAGGTTAGAGCTACATATTCTATGAATGACAACCTGGTGTTGAAATCATTTGTATGTAGAGCTTATGTGTCTACTCGAGATTAATAGACTCTACTAAAACAGATGATAACCACTTTTATGAATAACAGATTATTTAAAAGAGATGACATGAAACTTTATGCGTTAATCGGTTTGGCTTTTTCGGTGTTATTGCCAACGTTAGCACCAACTGCAGTACAGGCAAAAATGGTTGCTGATGTGAATGTTGCGGATCAAGCGATGTTTGCAGATCAAACCTTAGTGCTGAATGGTGCAGGCGTGCGCAGTAAGTTTTTTATGGACTTATATGTCGGCAATTTATATTTGCCTGCAACAGTAAACCAATTAGATAGCGTGCTTGAGCAACCGATTGCGGTGATTCAATTAACCATTACCTCTGGGATGATCACCTCAGATAAAATGCGCAATGCGATTGAAGAAGGCTTTGATGCGGCAACCGATAACAATATTGGTTCGATTAAAACGGATATTCAACAATTTACTCAATTGTTTGCCGATGAAATTGTTGAGGGCGATCAATTTACTTTTGTGACTCAAAAAGGCAAGGGCGTGACCAGTATTAAAAATGGCCATGTTCAAGGTAACATTGCAGGAGAGGCATTTCGTCAGGCGTTATTAAAGATTTGGTTGGGTGATAATCCAGCGCAAGACAGTTTAAAGCAGGATATGTTAGCGCAGTAAATTCTCTACTAGGTGCTAGGGTCGCTGCGCTGATAGGACGGACTTTGTCCTGCTAGATACTAGGTCGGACTGCGTCCTGCTAGGTGCTAGATCAGATTTAATAGTTTCTAGCAGCGAAGCGTCTCTAGCAGCGAAGCGTCCTAGTCCTAGGCAGTAAAATCATTACCTAAGCTCGAAATTGTCGAGGTTTTGCCTTTATCGTTATAGGTGAGGCTAGTGGCATTACGGCTCACTTGTAGCGCCTGGGCTAAACGATTTATCGTGGCAATATTATGCTCTATTAAGCTAGAGTTTTGCGTGTTGATGTGTTTGCACTCGGCAAGGATAGCTTTGGCCGATTCAACTTTTTGGGCAAGTTCAGGTACAGAGGTCAGCTTTTCCGCCTCTGGGTGGGCAGCTAACTTTTCATCCGTTGCCTTGAGTAAGCTCATGCGCTGCAATTTATCTTTAGCGAGCGCTAACAGTTTGTCAGCATCTTGCTTGAGTAATGCGTCTTTTTCTTCAGTAATGAGCTGTTTAAGCAGAGTGAGAGTTTGATGTTGAGCATCAAGTAGCACAGTTATATCGGTCATATATTACTCTTTGGTTTACGTAGTCAACACTTTCCTATGATGCAAAAGTGCACCGATAACAAAGGTTAAAATACAATAAAGAGTAACGGACTAGGCTACTCTTTATCGAACGATAGGCCGCTCAGTTCAGCTTCAAAACTAGCGATATTCGCAGCTAATTTTTCTGGGTCGACTTTATAACGACCTTCTGAGATAGCCAGTTTAATTTCAGCGACCTTTTTTTGATCCACTTCAGGTAATGCAGCCATTTTGCCTTGAGCACTTTGCAGCTGTTGCGCTTGCGAAGTAATGCTTACCGAATCACTTTTAACGGGTGCAGCCGATTTTTGTGGCGCAGCAGTGTTTGTTTGTGAAGTAGACTGCGTGTCACGTGCTGTGCGCATCTGTGTATTGGTCGCAGTATTGTGCTTAATATCAATTGCCATGTGAGGCTCCAGCGTAATGTATTAGGTTTTCCATACAGGCTATCGGCGCTCGTGGAAAAAACTTTAATCTATTTTACATCCTAACTTCAACTTCACCAACACCAATCACTACAGCTTCTAGTCGTTTGTTACTTTTGCTATTTTTGACCTTAATAGCTTCTCCAATATTGCCGTCACGCAATGCTTCACCCAAGGTTTTAATTTCGATACTCTGTGTCTTAGCATATATAGAGACCATGTCTCCTTTACAGACAAAACAAAGATTACTGCCAATGATCGGTGAGTCTTTAGCGACTCGACGTTTTACGCGCGAACCGAGTAGGCTCGCTTTATCTGAAAAGAATTGTCCCTTCAAACTATATTGGTCTACATACATAATGGCTAAGTCATCAGAATTAAGAATCTGATTGGGTGACAATAATTCAGTCGCGACAATAACAGGATATTGAATATCAACTCTTACAGACAAGTACATCTGCCACGGGTAGTCGTAATCTGGAGTTTCACAGCTTATTTTAACGGTGTTATTTCGAGTGACATCTCGTTCGCTGGCTAACTCAACCGATATTGGAGGATAGCAGCGTGGCGGTGTCAGCCTTCCTTCTAAATTTTGTGGGGTAATTTCGACCTTAGCGTTTGACTCTACATCAATTTTTTTTTCTACGGCCTCTTTAGCTAATTGATAAATGGTCGATAATGAAGGAGCAGTGGCTTCTTCACTGGCAAATACCGGTAAAGAAAGCGAGAGTAAGCACAAAAAACATAAAAAAAATACTTTCATAATGAAGATACTAGCTTGTTTTGCCAGAATGCACCTATACTTTGAAAAACGATTAATACGCGGATAATGTAGACGTATTGAATAGACTAATAATCGATGGGTATGGCGGCGAATCATGTTCATTATCCTCCGTCAAAAAAATACCGTATCGGCTAGTTTATTAATCTAAGCAAGTTGTATGCCTATTTGTGTTGATAAGTTGTGGCGATAAGTATTCATTGTGTAGTCGACCTGGCAATGGTTAACTGGTGTGCGTTGCCAGTAAAATGTGTTATCAACAACGTATTCATTATTGCAACCGGGTAGTGTGGATATTGCAACTGGGTACTGCGAACCGGGTTTTACTATCGATAATTGAACTTTATCAACAAATTAAGTTTATTATCAAGAATTAGGCTTTACGATAATTTTAATAACAAATGTATCCTTTTGGGTGACAGTTAACTACAAGGCCCCGCTATGTCGAGCATTTTAGATTCAGTAAACAAACGTACCCAACTTGTTGGGCAAAACAGATTAGAATTACTGCTGTTTAGGCTTAATGGTCGTCAGCGCTTCGGTATTAACGTGTTTAAAGTTAAAGAGGTCCTGCAATGTCCTCCATTAACCACATTACCTAAATTAAATCGATTTGTTAAAGGTGTCGCTCACATTCGTGGTACAACCATTTCGGTCATTGATTTAAGTGCTGCAACCGGTGGCCGTCCACTCACGTCGACTGAAAATTGTTTCATTATCATTTCTGAATACAACCGCAGTGTGCAAGGATTCCTGGTGAGTTCCGTTGAGCGTATTATCAATATGAACTGGGCTGCAATCATGCCACCACCACAAGGTGCAGGGCGTTATTCTTATTTAACGGCAGTAACCGAAATTGAAGGCGAGTTGGTTGAGATTTTAGACGTAGAGAAAATCCTTGATGAGATTTCTCCGGTTAAAACCGCGATCAGTAAAGAAGTGAACGAAACGCTAACCATCGATAGAGAACAGCATTACCACATTATGGTGATTGACGACTCAGCCGTGGCACGCAAGCAAATTATTCGCTCACTCGAATCGCTAAATCTACAGATTGATACTGCCAAAGATGGCCGAGAAGCTTTAAATAAACTTAAAGCTATCGCGGCTGAAATGGACGATGTATCGCACGAAATCCCGTTAATTATTTCCGATATCGAAATGCCAGAAATGGACGGTTATACCTTAACGGCTGAAATTCGTGACGATCCAAAATTGAAGAATATCAAAGTGGTACTACACACTTCACTCAGTGGCGTATTTAATCAGGCGATGGTGCAAAAAGTGGGCGCAAACGATTTTATTGCGAAATTTAACCCAGATGAATTGGCCGCCGCAGTAAACAAACATTTGAGCTTATAACTGTCTATAATGACAGCGTGTAAATTATTAAGCGCTATAAGCTTACTTATTTTAGGATGTTAATGTGACAGATAAATCACTTGCTGAAGCAGAGTACAATCAATTTAGACTGTTTTTAGAACAGCATAGCGGTATTGTGTTAGGCGAGAATAAACAATATTTAGTGCGTAGCCGTTTGGCCCCTTTGATGGGTAAGCATAACTTACCCTCATTATCAGAGGTGGTTAAAAAGTCGATGAAACCGACTGAGCGCCAGTTACGTGCTGAAGTGATCGACGCGATGACAACCAATGAAACCTTATGGTTTCGTGACCGTTATCCTTTCGAGTTACTGCATAATACCTTATTACCTGAGTACAGTAAGTTAGGTCGTCCATTAAAGATTTGGTCGGCTGCTTGCTCATCAGGTCAAGAACCCTATTCTCTCGCCATGACGGTACTTGAATACCAACAACGTAAGCCTGGCGCACTGCCTGGCGGAGCATCTATTCAGGCAACGGATTTATCGCCTTCTATGCTTGAACGTTGTAAAAATGCTGAATACGACAGTTTAGCGTTAGCGCGTGGTTTATCTGATGAACGTAAGCGTCAGTTTTTTGATGCTTTACCGTCGGGCAACATGAAACTGAAAGACAATGTGAAGCGTCTGGTTAACTTTAGAGCTCATAATCTTCTTGAAAGTTATAGTTTATTAGGTAAATACGACATTATCTTTTGTCGTAATGTGCTGATTTACTTTGCACCAGAGGCAAAGGCTAAAATTTTGCGGCAATTTGCTGCCGCACTTAACCCTAAAGGGATTTTATTCTTAGGTGCGTCAGAATCTATTGCCGGTTTAACCGAAGAATTTAATATGGTTCGTTGTAATCCTGGTATTTACTATCAAAAGAAAACCTAGTTAAATAAATAGCTTACTAGCTTTATCATGCCGGCATTCGTCGGCATGTTCATTTAAAATACTTATTCATCCTTTATTGAAATTGTTGGCATAACCCTTGCTTTAATTCTATCAGTTAGCTGATGGAGGCAATTTTATGGCGATTAATTTCGATAATGCATTAGGTGTTCACCAATACTCGTTGGGCGTACGTTCTCAAAGAGCAGAAGTGATTTCAAGTAATATCGCCAATGCCAATACTCCTCATTACAAAGCGCGGGATGTGGATTTTGCTTCTGCGATGAAAGCCGCGAGCTCTCATCAAAATGGCTTAAGCATGAGTCAAACCACCGAAAAGCACTTTGATTTAACGTCATTAACACAGCAACACGTGCAATACCGTGTGCCGACTCAACCCGACACCGGCGATGGCAACACAGTCGACACGCAAAAAGAACAATCTGCATTTATGCAAAATGCGCTCGAATATCAAATGTCACTGGGTTTTCTTGAAAGTAAATTTAGTGGCATGCGTAAAGCATTGCGAGGTGATTAATCATGAGTTTATTCAATATCTTTAATGTTTCTGGTTCAGGGATGTCGGCGCAATCTGTCAGGCTTAATACCACGGCCAGTAACATTGCCAATGCAGACTCAGTGTCGAGCAGTGTCGATAAAACCTATCGTGCACGTCATCCAGTTTTTGAAGCAGAAATGGCCAAAGCCAGCAATCAGCAAAATCAATCTCCTGGAGTGTCGGTGAAGGGCATTGTTGAAAGTGATAAACCGCTAATTAAAGAGTACTCGCCAGATCATCCACTTTCTGATGCTGACGGATTTATTTACAAGCCAAACGTGAATGTAATGGAAGAAATGGCTGACATGATTTCAGCTTCGCGGTCTTACCAAATGAATGTTCAGGTAGCAGATGCCACTAAATCAATGCTGCAACAAACGCTCAATATGGGTAAATAGTTTTGATTTTTCAAGGAGGCAGCTATGAGCCTAATTAATTCTTACAGTCAGTCTTTACCGCAAACGTCAAGCAGTGCATCAAATACGAGTGCAGTGACCAAGAGTTCAGTGCAGAGCACTACTACGTTAACCACGGGTAATTCGTTTCTCGATTCAATTCGGTTACCTGAGCAGAGCGCGGTTCCTGAAGCGAATGATCAGCTGTTAAAGCAAGAAGACTTCTTTGCATTGCTCAGTCAGCAGTTATCAATGCAAGACCCATTTGAGCCTGTAGACAATGATCAAATGATTGCCCAAATGGCATCATTTTCTACTGTTGATGGTATTTCAAATCTTAACGATGAAATTTTAAACCTCAATACTGTGATGAGCTCAAGTCAGGCATTGCAAGCATCGAGTCTCGTTGGCCGTAAGGTATTAATCCCTTCTGATACTGGGATTATTTCCGCTGAGAGTCCTGGTATAAATGGCGTGATTAGTACGCCATCGGCCATGGAAACTATTACCGTGAGTGTACAAGATGAATCCGGACAGCTCATTAAAACCTTTAGTGTTGATGGTAGCGCCGGCGGTAACATTGATGTGTCTTGGGATGGACTGGATAAAAATGGTTCGCCAGTAAAAGAGGGATTGTACTCTATTAAGGCGAGCGGGAAAGTCGATGGCGAAGCCCAGGACTTAGCAGTATCTACTTATGCCCATGTTAGCAGTGTGTCGTTAGGCACCGCTGCAACAGGGGCTATTTTGAATTTGCGCGGAGTCGGCGGTATTAAGTTATCTGACGTACTTGCCGTATCTGAAACTTAACATTATCTACAGTTTACTAAATAAACGTGTTGATTATGAATAAAACCTTTGAGGTGAATTATGTCATTTAACATTGCATTGAGTGGTATCTCTGCCGCGCAAAAAGACTTAAACACAACGGCAAACAACATTGCCAACGTAAACACTGTCGGCTTTAAAGAGTCGCGTGCTGAATTTGCTGACGTGTACGCAAACTCAATTTTTTCTAATGGTAAAACGGCGGTCGGCGGCGGTGTATCAACTTCGCAAGTGGCACAGCAATTTCACCAAGGTAGTTTACAATTTACCAGCAACTCATTAGATATGGCGATCAGTGGCGGCGGCTTTTTTGTTACCTCTTCTGGTGTTGGCACTCAAGATTTATCATACACTCGAGCAGGCGCTTTTAAAGTCGATTCAGACAACTATATGGTCGATGCCGCAGGTAACTTTTTACAAGGTTTCCCTGTAGATGACGAAGGTAACTCAACTTCAGTAAGCTTAACCACAACCAAACCTATTCAAATTCCAGATACTGCTGGTAGTCCAGTTAAAACGGGTGTGGTTGAATTGCAAATGAATTTAAATGTCGGCGAAGATGCGTTAGATCCTAGCGCATTTGACCCAGACAATTCTGACACCTACAACAATTCAACCTCAGTAACCATCTATGACTCATTAGGTGAGTCGCATATTATGACCACCTATTTTGTGAAACCTACAGGTGGCTCATATACAGGGGAGAGTAACTGGCTTGCATTTTATGCTGTTGATGGTGAGCCGGTTAGTGTGGAAACTCCAGGGAGTTATCAAATAGATGCAGATGGCGATGGTGTTGGTGATGGTACCCTTAGCGAAACTGCAACAGCAACTAACCCAAGTGGTACAGGAGCTTGGAATGGTGCAGTGATTTCGTTTAACAATGTTGGTTCTTATACAGGGACTAATCCTTCGCCGATCACTACTGTAACACTTGGCACACCAGGTGCCGGTGTATTAGACCCAGGCTCAGACGGTACTCAAACACTTGAAGTCAGATTTGATAACCCAACACAATATGCTTCGCCATTTGAAGTGACTGCATTAAGCCAAGACGGTATTACCGTTGGCCGTTTAACCAACGTAGGCATTGGCTCGGATGGCTTAATTACTGCCAGTTACAGCAATGGTTCAACTGTGCCATTAGCGCGTGTTGCGTTAGTACGTTTTGCTAATGAGCAAGGCTTAACCCAGGTGGGTAACACCTCATGGAAAGCCAGTTTAGACTCAGGCGAAGCATTAGCCGGTGAAGCTAATAGTGGTACCTTTGGTAGCATTCAGTCTTCTGCGCTTGAGCAATCAAACGTTGATTTAACCACAGAATTGGTTGATTTGATTACCGCTCAGCGTAACTTCCAGGCTAACTCTCGTACCCTGGAAGTGAACAACACTCTAAACCAAACAGTGTTACAGATCCGATAATTATTTATTACTCCGCGTAATCGATAAACAAGGTGTTGCCGTTGTCGGCAACACCTTGCCATTTAAATAATACACCGCCTTCACTATCGTAAAACTGCTGTTTTTTTGACTCTTAATCACTCCCTCCTTCTATTTTTACTCCTTTACATTCAGCGTGTTGAATATAACTCACTAGCAACAAACTTCATTGGCATGATGCTTGCTATAACTCTACATATATTCATTTTGTAGAAAGTTTGACGGAGCAGCAAATGGACAAATTTCTTTATGTTGCCATGAGTGGCGCTAAGCAAGGCATGAATGCCTTAGCGGTCAGTGCTAACAACCTTGCCAACGCCAATACTGACGGTTTCAAGGCTGACATGACTCAAGCTCGCTCTATGCAGGCGTTTGGTGAAGGTTTACCCAGCCGCGTGTTTTCAATGATTGAAAGCCCAGGCAGTAACTTTGCAAGCGGTCCCATTGTCACCACGGGTCGTAATCTTGATGTCGCCGTTAAAGGCGATGGATGGATAGCCGTACAAGCCGCCGATGGCTCAGAAGCATATACCCGAGCAGGCAGCTTAAAATTTGACAGTACTGGTTTGCTGGTAAACAGCAGCAACCGCCCGGTAATGGGCGATGCAGGGCCAATCGTATTACCACTGCCCATTGAACACGTCGAAATTGCTGCCAACGGCATTATCTCAGTGAGACCTCAAGGCGCAACCGCAGAAGTCATCGAAGAAGTCGCCCGCATTAAACTGGTTAATCCAGGTAACAATCAAATGATGCGCGGTGAAGACGGTTTATTTCGTCTTATGGCCGGCGGTAACGCGCCAACCGATCCCAATGTTGCAGTAGAAAGCGGCGCCGTTGAAGGCAGTAACGTCAACCCAGTACATGAAATGGTCGCAATGATTGAGATCCAGCGTCAATACGAGATGCAAGTCAAAATGATGAAGAACGCCGAAGAAATCGATCGTGCGTCGACTTCCTTGATGAAAATTAGTTAGGAGTAATTATTATGATTCCAGCGTTATGGATAAGTAAAACTGGTGTTGATGCGCAGCAAACAAACATCGCGGTCATTTCTAACAACGTGGCTAACGCCAGTACGGTTGGATTCAAAAAAAGTCGCGCTGTGTTTGAAGATTTACTGTATCAAACAGTCAATCAAGCCGGCGGCGTCAGTGCCGACAACACCAAGTTACCTAATGGCTTAAACATTGGTGCCGGTACCAAAGTGGTCGCCACCCAAAAAATGTTTACCCAGGGCAGCATGCTCACCACCGACAACTCATTAGATTTAATGATTGAAGGCTCAGGCTTCTTTGAAGTGCAAATGCCAGACGGCACCGCAGCTTACACCCGTAATGGTCAATTTAGCCTGGATGATACCGGCCAAATTGTGACTCCTGGTTCAGGCTATGTGGTGCAACCCGCCATTACTATCCCAGACGATGCCACCAGTATTACTGTGTCAGCAGAAGGTGAAGTGTCGGTGCAAATTCCAGGCACTGCAGAAAGCCAGGTGATTGGCCAGTTAACCATGACCGACTTTATTAATCCGTCAGGGTTAGACCCATTAGGGCAAAACCTCTACACCGAAACCGGTGCCAGCGGTACGCCCATTCAAGGCACTGCATCGCAAGATGGTTTAGGTGCCATTCGTCAGGGCGCGTTAGAAACCTCTAACGTCAACGTGACAGAAGAGCTAGTGAACTTAATTCAAGGTCAGCGCATTTACGAAATGAACTCAAAAGTCATTTCAGCGGTTGACCAAATGTTGTCTTACGTTAATCAGAATCTCTAAGGAGCTATCATGATTAAATACATAACGTTAGCGTCGATGATTTTATTGGCAGGCTGCAGTTCTACACAAAAAAAGCCCATTGCCGATGACCCATTCTATGCGCCGGTATACCCAGACACGCCGCCGACGCAGGTAGCCGCAACGGGATCTATTTTTCTTGATACGCAAGCATCGAGCTTGTTCTCCGACATTCGTGCGCATCGCGTCGGCGACATCATCACCGTCACGCTAAAAGAGTCTACTCAAGCCAAAAAAAGCGCCAATAATGACATCTCTAAAGGCAGTGACTTAAATGTTACACCTGTCTATGCCGGCGGTAAAAATGTGTCTATTGGCGGAGTGCCAATTGACCTAGGCTACTCAGATAGCATGAACACCAAGCGTGAAGCAGATGCCGACCAATCTAACAGTTTAGATGGCAGCATTTCGGCTAACGTCATACAAGTGCTCAGTAACGGCAACCTGGTTATCCGCGGCGAAAAATGGATTTCAATTAATAACGGTGATGAGTTTATTCGCGTTACCGGCATGGTTCGCAGCCAAGACATCAATCCAGACAACACCATCGATTCAACCCGTGTTGCCAATGCTCGTATTCAATACAGCGGCACTGGCACATTTGCAGACTCACAAAAAGTGGGTTGGTTGAATTCGTTTTTCTTGGGTGACTGGTGGCCTTTTTAAGGAGTAATACATGAAAATCAAATTGCTGGTGTCGCTAATGACCTCGCTGTTAATCCTAACAGCCCCTGTTCATGCAGAGCGCATAAAAGATATCGCCAATATTCAAGGCGTAAGAAGTAACCAGTTAATTGGTTATGGTTTAGTGGTGGGTTTACCTGGTACCGGTGAAAAAACCAAATATACCGAACAAACTTTTCGCACCATGCTTAAAAACTTTGGCATTAATTTACCCGATTCGGTAAAACCTAATTCAAAAAACGTCGCGGTAGTGGCAGTGCATGCCGACATGCCAGCGTTTATTAAGCCGGGTCAAAACCTTGACGTTACCGTGTCGAGTTTAGGCGAAGCCAAAAGTTTACGTGGCGGTACGCTCATTCAAACCTTCTTAAAAGGGGTTGATGGCAACGTTTATGCCATTGCACAAGGCAGCCTTATAGTGAGTGGTTTTAGTGCCGAAGGCCTAGATGGCTCACAAGTGATTCAAAACACCCCTACGGTTGGGCGTATCCCAAGTGGCGCGATTGTTGAACGCAGTGTTGCCAGCCCATTTGCAAGTGGTGACTACCTTACATTTAATTTACGTCGCTCAGACTTCTCTACCGCAAAGCGTACAGCAGACGCCATTAACGACTTACTTGGCCCAGACATGGCTAAAGCCATTGACGCAACTTCTATTCAGGTCAGTGCGCCGCGTGATGCATCACAACGAGTGTCGTTTTTATCAACCCTTGAAAACATTGAAGTTGAGCCAGCAGACGAGTCAGCCAAAGTCATTGTTAACTCACGAACCGGCACCATTGTGGTCGGTCAGCACGTTAAGTTATTACCTGCAGCGGTAACCCATGGCGGCTTAACCGTCACCATCGCTGAGGCCACTCAAGTGTCACAACCTAACGCATTAGCGGGTGGCGATACCGTGGTCACCACCAATAGCACTATCGATGTGTCAGAAAAAGACCGTCGTATGTTTATGTTTAATCCAGGCACCAGCCTTGATGAGCTTGTAAGAGCCGTCAATCTAGTGGGTGCAGCACCATCCGATGTACTTGCCATACTCGAAGCGTTAAAAATGGCAGGGGCTTTGCATGGTGAACTTATCATCATCTAAAAATTGTCGGTATGACTATGGAAAAGTTGTCAAATTCATCGAACTTTCTGGATCTAGGAGGACTAGATTCACTTCGTGTCCAGGCCCAGAAAGACGAGAAGGGGGCACTTAAAGAAGCGGCAAAGCAATTTGAAGGTATTTTCGTTCAAATGCTCATGAAAAGCATGCGCGATGCCAATGCCGCTTTTAAGTCAGACAATCCGATGAACAGCGAAACCACCGCGTTTTTTGAGCAAATGCTTGATCAACAAATGTCGGTCGATTTGTCAAACAAAGGCATGCTAGGCCTCGCTGACTTAATGGTGCAGCAGCTTGACCCAAACAACAGCCCTGTTACGCCAGCGTCGGTATTGCGTGGTGACAGCAATTACAAAGTCAATCCAACCATGTTTGTGCCGCAGCCAAGCGAGCTTGATCAAGACACCTTAGACACTATCGCGCCTGCTGAGCAAGTCGCAACATCGCACCAGGCCATTAATCACAGCGACATGGCTGCGGTAATGCCACAGCAATTGGCCAGTGTATTACGCGGCGAGCAGTTAGCAAGCCAACCGTTTGCAAACAAGCAAGCTGCCACACCGGAGAGTGCGGCGATAAGCGCAGGCAATAACTTGCCGCAAGAGACCAACAAATTAAAGCCTAAAGGCGTGGCAGTGAGCGAGTTTACCAGTCCACAGCATTTTATTTCAGTGTTGTATCCGCATGCAGAAAAAGCGGCTAAAACCCTGGGTACGTCAGCCGAAGTGCTCATTGCCCAGTCGGCACTGGAAACCGGTTGGGGCCAAAAAGTGGTTCGCCGTAACGACGGCACCATGAGCCACAACTTATTTAATATTAAAGCCGACAAGCGTTGGCAAGGCGAAAAAACCTCGGTCAACACACTAGAGTTTGAAAAAGGCATTCCGGTGCAACAAAAAGCAGACTTTAGAATGTACGACGACCTTGAACAAAGCTTTAGCGACTTTGTGTCATTTATTGGCCAAGGCGATCGTTACGAAGATGCGCGCAAAGTGGCCAGCGAGCCAACTCAGTTTATTCGCGCATTGCAAAAGGCGGGCTACGCCACCGACCCACAATATGCCAACAAGGTGATTAACGTGATGAAGTCGGTAAAAGAAGGCCTTAAATCTGTATTACCCCTGGAGACTAAATAATGGCGATTGATCTACTTAGCATCGCGCGCACCGGCGTTATGGCATCTCAATCTCAACTTGGGGTAACCGGTAATAACATCGCCAATGCCAATACCGAAGGTTATAACCGCCAAACGGCAACTCAAGCAACCTTACAATCACAAAGTCTTGGCGACAGCTTTTACGGTACAGGGACTTATGTGTCTGACGTAAAACGTGTGTACAACGAATTTGCCGCGCGCGAGTTACGCATCGGCCAAACCAGCATGAGCGCTGCCGAAACCACATATTCAAAATTAAGCGAACTTGACGAGCTTTACTCGCAAATCGGTAGCATGGTGCCCAATAGCATCAATGATTTTTTTGCTAGCCTTAACAGTGTGGCCGATTTACCTTCCGATTTAGGCATTCGCAGTAATAGTTTAAGTTCGGCTGAGCAAATGGCCATCAACATTAATCAAATGCAGTCGCAGCTTGATAACCAGGTTAAACAAACCAATAGCCAAATTGAGTCGGTGACCACCCGCGTAAACGAAATCAGTAAAGAGCTGGCCAACATCAATTTAGAATTGATGAAAGGTCAAGGCGACAACAACGAGATTTTAGACAAGCAAGACGCACTGATTTTAGAGCTAAGCGAATACGCGCAAGTTAACGTTATTCCTCTAGATACTGGCGCCAAGTCAATCATGTTAGGCGGCTCGGTCATGTTAGTGTCGGGCGAAGTGGCAATGAGCATCGGTGTGAGCGCCGGCGATCCATTCCCTAACGAACCCAAACTCACCGCATCGATTAGTAATAAAACCCTCAATGTTGACCCAAGTAAATTAGGCGGCCAATTAGGGGCGTTATTTGCTTATCGCGACGACACCTTAATCCCAGCCAGCAACGAGTTAGGCCAGCTAGCATTAGGGGTTGCCGATACCTTTAATGAAATGCAATCAAGTGGTTTTGATTTAAATGGCGACGTGGGCAGCGATATTTTCCGTGATATCAATAATCCGTTAATGGCAACAGGCCGCGCAGGCGGTTACTCAACTAACACCGGTAATGCAGCCATGTCTGTCAATATTGACGATGTCGGTGCATTGTCTGGTAGCAGTTATGAATTGAGCTTTACTACCGCAGGCGATTTTGAATTAACAGATACTCAAACTGGCAGTGTGACAACATTAACCCAAACCGGCAGTCAGCTTGTGAGTGGCGAAGGCTTCACCATTAATATTGCCAGTGGCGCAATGGATGTTGGAGATAAATTTGAAATTCGCCCAACAGCAGGTGCAGCCGCGGGGTTAAAAGTGATAATGACCGACCCTAAAGGCATTGCAGCTGCTGGGCCGACGTTAACCTCTGCCACAACAAACTCGGGTAATACTTCAGTTAGCTTAAACAGCATGGACTCAAGTGTGACCGGTTTTCAAGGTACTGCAACCGGTTCATCAATTACATTTACTATTGATACCGCCGCCAATACTTATCAAGCATTTGATAGTGCTGGAGCGTCATTAGGCCCAAGCACCTCATATACAGGTAACAACATTAATGCCTTTGGTATGGACTTTGATATTACATCAAGTGGTACCGCAACTGCCGACAGCTTTACGTTCGACTTAGCCTTTGCCGAAGGCAACAACAGCAACGCAGTCGAAATGGCTAAATTGTCGGACGTCAAATTAATGAACAACGGCACGGGCACCTTAACCAGCGTATTTGAAAACACCAAGTTAGATATCGGCAGCCAAACCAAAGCCGCAGAAGTACGCATGGACTCCGCATCAGCTATTTATCAGCAAGCGTATGATCGAGTACAAAGCGAATCTGGCGTTAATCTAGACGAAGAAGCCGCCAATTTATTGCGCTTTCAACAGTCATACCAGGCCGCCGCGCGGATTATGTCTACCGCGCAAACGATTTTTGACACCTTATTAAGCTCGGTTCGCTAGGAGATAAGCCATGAGAATTTCTACCGGACAAATGTTTCAGCAAAGCACCAACAGCATTTTAGAAAAGCAATCAGCCACTAATAGCATCATGGGGCAGATTTCGAGCGGCAAAAGAGTCGAAACCGCAGGTGACGACCCAGTAGCCGCCATAGCGATTGATAATCTTAAACAAAAAAACACTTTGGTTGATCAATATGAGAAGAACATTGATTACGCAACAAATCGCCTAGGCCTAACTGAGAGTAAAATTGGTAGCACAGAGTCTTTGATGGACTCTATGCGAGAACAGTTATTGCGTGGTGCTAACGGCAGCCTGAGTTCAAATGAGCGGCAAATGATTGCCGATGAAATGAAGCAAAGCTTACAAGAATTACTTTCTATTGCTAATAGCCAAGACGAATCGGGTAATTACATTTTTGCAGGTAATAAAACTAATTCTCAACCTTTTGCTTTTGATACGAATGGTGAAATTGTTTATAGCGGTGATTCAGGTATCAGAAAAAGTGTTGTGGCATCCGGAGTCGCGATGTCAACAAATGTTCCTGGCGATACAGCGTTCATGAATGCCGCCAATCCTTTAGGTGATTATGGTGTCAATTATTTGTCTTCACAGCAAGGTGATTTTACCGTTGCAAGCGCCAAAATAACAAATTCACCTCATACTCCTGATTCATATACATTTAACTTTATTGATAATGGCGCTGGTGTTGATCTGCAGGTGGTCAACTCTGCAGGGACTGTTGCAACAACTGTGACTAATTTTGACGCAACAAGTTCGTTATCTTTCAATGGCATTGAAGTGAAATTAACGGGAGTACCTGCAGCTGGCGACTCTTTTACGATTGAGCCTAAAGAGACAGTAAGTATTTTTGATGCTTTTAATCAAGCGATAGCTTTCTTAGAAAGCCCTGACGCAACATCTACTGCACAAAGCCAATCACAGTTGGCACAACTATTGAATGATATTGGTAGTGGTCAAAATCAAGTCAGTACCGCTAGAAGTATTGCAGGCAACAATTTGAAAGGTTTAGAGAGTATTTCTTCAAATCATTCGGAAGAAAAAATCATTAATAGCAGTGCGCTTTCTAAGTTAGAAGACTTGGATTTTGCCAAAGCTATTACTGAGTTTGAAAAACAACAACTTGCACTTAATGCTGTATCGAGTGTGTTTAGTAAAGTGGGTTCGCTTTCATTGTTTGATTACATATAACAAAAAAGCAATCACGTTAAATTGTAAAATTTAGCCAAGCTCCACAGTCTTGGCAACAAAACTAGGAATGAGGAATTATTTATGGCTATTACAGTAAATACCAACGTTACATCAATGAAAGCGCAAAAAAACTTAAATACATCGAGCCAGGCTCTTTCAACTTCGATGGAGCGTCTATCGAGTGGTCTTCGCATCAACAGCGCAAAAGATGATGCAGCCGGTTTGGCTATTTCTAACCGCTTAAACTCACAAGTTGGTGGTTTAGAAGTAGGTATGCGTAACGCGAATGATGCTATTTCAATAGCTCAGATTGCAGAAGGTGCAATGCAAGAGCAGACTAACATGTTGCAACGTATGCGTGATTTAACCATTCAATCCGAAAACGGTGCAAATAGTACTGCGGATTTGAAGTCACTAAAAGCAGAAATGGATCAATTGGTTACCGAAATCGATAATATTGGCACTACAACGGCATTTGGTAATACTAAGCTATTGCAAGGTGGTTTTTCTGCAGGGAAAAACTTCCAAGTTGGTCATCAAAATGGTGAAAATGTCACAGTTAAAGTTGCTAAAACCGATAAAGCTACACTTTCAATCAGTGGTATAACGAATGTTACTTCGGCGAATCGTAAATCATCGTTAGCTGCAATTGATAAAGCAATAGCAAAAATTGACAGTCAACGAGGGGACTTAGGTGCTGTTCAAAATCGTTTAGCGTATAACATTAGTAACAGTGCCAATACTCAAGCAAACGTTGCAGATGCTAAGTCCCGTATTGTAGATGTGGATTTTGCTAAAGAAACCTCAACAATGACCAAGAATCAAGTGCTACAACAAACAGGTTCAGCAATGTTGGCCCAGGCTAATCAATTACCGCAAGTTGCATTATCATTACTTGGGTAACATATTTTCCGTTACTTAGCCTTTAACTGCTAAGTAACGGAATATCTAAATGTCCTTACCCTATTTCTTTGACTTCCCAGTTCTTATTTTTACTTTAGGTATTATGGTCAATTCAAACCATGCTCAGCTCTAAACAGATTCAAATTCTATCGGCGAGAGGCCTGTATTTGTCGTTTATAGTCGTTCTACAATTTGATAGTTCATATATTTAACCTCATCATCACACATATGTTGACGAGTATGTTGTGGTATTTTTTAAGAACCAATCATGCTTTAAACTATCAACGAGACGCTCCACAGCAATGTTGTTCCCACACGCACTCACCTATACTGCTTTGGCAGTTTAATTGCTTTAACAAATGTAGATAACCTCTACCACTATGAAACACTAAGCCCTTGGGTGGCTTTCGCAAGTTGCAAGTCTTCAAAAATGCTTTATCAACTAAACTTCGCGTCATGCGCAAGCTGACTATTCTGCGAGAATACATATCTATAACAACCGCGAGATATAGCCTATCTTCACCTGTTTTAAAGTGGCTCACATCACCTGTTCAGACTTGGTTCGGCCCAACTGGATAAAATTAATATTAAGCAAGTTTCAGCCACATTATCACTGTACTTAGGCTTTGTTGTGACTTTACAAGCTAGGCCTTGCGTCACCACCAGTTTCAATCACGCCATTAATTTAATGCTGTGATAAAGCATGATGCTAACCCCTTTTTTGCGTAGTGCTTTAACTAACTCTACACTACCTAGTACCGTTTCAATTTAGTTTTGATCGATTGAGCTACCATTCCAGCGGTAGCTCATCGGTTTTTATTAACACTTTCAAAGAGCTACTTTCTCTCGGGGTTCGGCTGATCAATTCGTCTGCTTCTAACTTCAAAATTGTCTGATGAACCGTAGGTGCTGAAACACCAAAGTACTTCTGGATATCTGCCTGAGCTGGCGGATAACCGTTCACTTTGCTGTAATAATAAATAAAATCGAGGTATTGGCCTTGTTTCACGCTCAATGCGGGGTTGATTTTTTTCTCTGTGGTGATCGACATTCTCAAGGCTTTGTGATCAATTATCGTCTTTGATAGTTGAGAGTATCATGCCATGAATATCACTTACTTTGTAGAGTTGACCCAAGAAGAACTGCACTCCTTAAAGATTTTACTAAGCAAAGGCATACACAATGCTCGCTTGTTAAAACGAGCCAACATTCTGTTGCTTGCAAACGAACATAAGCACAGTGATAAAGACATCGTTGAGCTACTTAATACCAGTACCTCAACGATTTACCGAACCAAAAAACGGTTCGTTGAAGACGGACTGGAAGCTGCACTCTCCGAAGGGAAACGAACAGGGCAACCCAAATTACTCTCCGCCAATGAAGATGCTAAATTGATCAGCATTGCTTGTAGCGAGCCGCCAGATGGCCGCGCTCGTTGGACATTAGCGCTCATCGCAGACAAATTAATTACGCTGACAGAACTAGAAAGCGTATCGCTAGAAACGGTCCGCCAAAGACTGAAACACAATGAATTAAAACCATGGCAAAAGAAGATGTGGTGTATTGGCGAGTTAAACAGCGACTTCATTGCGCAGATGGAAGAGATGCTGGAAATTTATGCAATGCCTGCAGATGAAAAACATCCTGTGGTTAATTTTGATGAAGCAATGAAACAACTAGTGTCACATCTAAAACCGCCCAAATTAGCTTAACCAGGGCACTTAGCTAAAGATGATTACAAATACCGACGTGAAGATTTGGCCAATATCTATCTGATGTTCGACAGGCATCGAGGCTGGCGGCATGCTAAAGCAACTGCAACCAAAACATGAGAGGACTTTGCAGCGTGTATGCGGAATTTTGTTGATGTTCATTATCCTGATGCGGATAAAATCCACGTGGTTTTAGACAACTATACAACGCACACCGCCGGTCCTTTATACAAAGCTTATTGAGCAGAAGAAGCTAGGCGTAACTTGAAGAAAATTGAATTTCACTACACCCCAAAACATGCCAGTTGGTTGTATATGGTAGAAATTGAGATTGGCGTGATGAACAGACAATGTTTGGATAGACGAATCGCCACTTGGGATGATCTACGACTTTCGCTTACGGCTTGGGAAAACGGCAGAAATAACGAACATGCACGTATTAAGTGGATGTTTGATGTAGATAACGCTCGGTTGAAACTCAACCGAGCTTATAAACTTTTAAACAGTCAGAATTAAATGAAATTAGTACAAGATTGTTTCGACTGAACTTGAATCATGCTTTAGCTCGGCGAAATAGTACTAGTTTGTCGCGGTGATAAGTTCACCAAGCATTCAGAAAAACATAATATGCTAATGAACTAACTTACATCATTTATTTTACGAAGATACTTAGAGGTATTACTATGTTTTTTTGTTTTTTTTAAAAAAAAAGCTAAAGGTAAGGGTTTTGCTGCCGTTAATTATATTGTAACGAGCAAGACCTGTTTGACTTGAGACAAAGCATACAGGCATCTCCCAAGTCAGAAATATATGAGGAAGCAATCATGGCTATCACAGTAAACACTAACGTAACGTCGTTAAAAGCACAGAAAAACTTGAATTCGTCAAGTGGTGCACTTGCAACTTCTATGGAACGTCTATCTAGCGGCTTGCGTATTAATAGTGCTAAAGATGACGCAGCAGGTCTGGCCATTTCTAACCGTTTGAACTCTCAAGTCAACGGTTTGGAAGTGGGTATGCGTAATGCAAACGATGCAATTTCAATTGCTCAAATTGCAGAAGGTGCAATGCAAGAACAAACTAACATGCTTCAACGTATGCGTGATTTAACCGTGCAATCCGAAAACGGTGCAAATAGTACTGCGGATTTGAAGTCACTAAAAGCAGAAATGGATCAATTGGTTACCGAAATCGATAATATTGGTACTACGACTGCATTTGGTACTACAAAATTAATGACTGGAACCTTCTCTGCAGGAAAAAACTTTCAAGTTGGTCATCAAAATGGTGAAAATGCTACAGTTAAAGTTGCTAAAACCGATAAAGCTACACTTTCAATCAGTGGTATAACGAATGTTACTTCGGCGAATCGTAAATCATCGTTAGCTGCAATTGATAAAGCAATAGCAAAAATTGACAGTCAACGAGGGGACTTAGGTGCTATTCAAAATCGTTTAGCGTATAACATTAGTAACAGTGCCAATACTCAAGCAAACGTTGCAGATGCTAAGTCTCGTATTGTAGATGTGGATTTTGCTAAAGAAACATCAACCATGACGAAGAATCAGGTTCTACAACAAACAGGTTCTGCGATGTTAGCTCAAGCAAACCAGTTACCTCAGATCGCTCTATCGCTACTTTAAATAAGTTTGTTTTAGCAGTGTTTAGGGAGATCCATTACGGTTCTCCCTTTATTGTTACTGCAAGATAAATAATATCTGGTGGTTACAAAGTACGCCGAGGTGTATGATGGAAGTTAATAATACTGTTCAATTTACTCGATCTTCAGAAATGAGTAAAAATAATATAAGTACTCAGCCAGTGTTAAATGAACAAAAGGCTGAGAAAAATAAAGTGAATGAGTTATCGTCAGTATCGGACACTGCTGCAAATGACAAGTTTGTTCAAGAAGCTGAGCAAGAGGTTGATAAAGCCCAATTGCAACAGGTTGCTTCTGATTTAACTAATATGGTTGCTATGATGCAGAAAGGCTTAAAGTTTTCTGTAGATGATGCTTCAGGTAAACAAGTGATTAAAGTTCAAGATGTTAGTTCAGGTGATATCATTAGGCAAATCCCTAGTGAAGAAGCGCTTAAGTTGGCAGAAAAATTAAGTGAAGTGTCAGGAATTTTGATGAAAATTGAAGTTTGAATTTAACATTCATTTAAAATGGTTTCTTTTTTACTTTGATTATTAGTATCAGTTTATAAGGAGCA
The DNA here is from genome assembly GCF_050849305.1 of Shewanella sp. MF05960. Taxonomy (NCBI): domain Bacteria; kingdom Pseudomonadati; phylum Pseudomonadota; class Gammaproteobacteria; order Alteromonadales; family Shewanellaceae; genus Shewanella; species Shewanella sp. MF05960. Next base: position 22,129 of record NZ_JBOZPS010000017.1, read on the forward strand.
AGGTCATGGCTTTAACCGCGACAGGTATTGGTTCAGGGTTGGATATTTCAAATATCGTCAGTGTGCTTGTTGATGCTGAGAAAACACCCAAAGAGACATTGTTCACTAAAACAGAAACTAAAATAGATGCTAAAGTCTCTGCCATGGGGACTTTAAAGAGTAGTTTGTCTACCTTTCAAGATGCAGTTAAAAAGCTGCAAAGTGGTGAGTTTTTAAATATTCGCACTGTCTCAACTGGTGATAGTGATTTTTTTACTGCAAAAGCAGATCAATACTCACAACCTGGTAGTTATGAGATTAAGGTAGAACAATTAGCACAATCTCAAAAGTTGGCAGGAGCCAACGTTACTGACCCTACATTGGGTGTGGGCGAAGGAAGCCTTGATTTTTCAGTTAATGGTGAAAGTTTTTCTATTGCGATTGAATTCACAGATAGCCTTTCATCTATAGCTTCTAAAATTAATAGTTCATCGGTGAACTCGGGTGTTACAGCTACTGTTATTAAGAGCGATGCCGGTAGCCGACTTATATTTACTTCGAAAGACACGGGAACTGATAATCAGATGACCGTATTAGCAACAGACTCATCTGGTACAGGTTTATCAAATATGTTTAACGGTGCGAGTTTAGAAACCTTACAAGAGGCTAAAAACTCAATCATATCTATAGATGGTCAAACATTAACCTCTCAGAGTAACACTATTGATGATGCCATCAGTGGTGTAACTTTTTCTTTAACAAAAGCAGAGGTTGGCTCAATATCGACATTAACAATTGCCCAGGATACAGAATCTGTAAAGAAAAATATTGAAACATTTGTTAGTGCATACAATTCGTTACTAACATCCATGGATAGCTTATCTTCTTTCGATGTCGACGAAGGGACTGCTTCTGCTTTACAAGGCGATTCAATTATTCGTTCTTTAGAGTCACAACTTCGAAAAATGGTAAGTGAACGGGTTAGTGTCGACGGTGTTGAATCAGCTTTATACGAGTTAGGTATTTCTACTGACCGTGATGGTAAATTGTCGATTGATGATGATAAGTTGACTGATGCAGTGACAAATAATATGTCGCTTATCGAAGGGGTTTTTTCAACTAGCGATACCGGAGTTGCATATAAATTCGATGAGTTAGTTAAGACTTACACTAAAAGCGGTGGCGTTATTGATTCTCGAAATAACACTTATACATCTGAAAAAAGTCGCATTTCAGATCAAAGAGAAGCGTTTACATTAAAAATGGAGCAATTAGAAGCTCGATTACTTAAACAATTCAATGCAATGGATTTGATTGTTTCTCAGTTGAATTCCCAAAGCTCAAGTTTGACCAACAGTTTAGCATCGTTACCTGGCGTCATTAGGGAGTAAAAACGCATGTATAAATTGAGCCCTAAACTTGAGGTAATTAACGAAACTATTGAAGGTATGTTAAGTCAACTCGAGAACACTCCTGCTGAAAATGAGCAGTCCGACAACTTGGTGTTATTATTGCAAAAGTACATTGGTGAGCGTCAAATATATATCAATTTATTAATAACTGACGCTATCGATGATTCATTTTCAACTTGTTTGTCTGAACAGTTAAAGCTTACTCAGTGCTTTATAAGTAGATCATCAAAAGTTATGTCTCATCAACAGAGTTTGTTGAGTTTGAAACAGTCTCATCAAAGACAAATTAAGATTTATCAGAATATTGATGGTATATAGGTAGGTTATTATGAGAAGTTCTTTACAATCATATCGCAAGGTGTCTCTTGATAGTGAAATATCAATAGCGTCACCACATCGAATTGTTCAAATGATGTTTGCTGGTGGTCTTGAGAGACTTGCACAGAGTCGTTATGCGATTGAAAATAAAAATATGTCAGATAAGGGGGTGTTTATTGGTAAAGCCATTGGGATCGTTAATGGTTTAAACAATAGCTTAAACATGGAAGCTGGTGGAGAGATTGCTGGTAACTTAAGCCAATTATATGATTTTATAATTATGAAAATAACCGAAGCTAATTTAAATAATGATGTAAAAGCTATTGATGATGCTGTGGGCGTGTTGAGAACCTTGAAAGAAGGTTGGGATGCCATTCCACAAGACCAACATCACTTGACCTCTGAAGCAAGTTAATCGTTACGGCATACTGTATGTAAATTAAAAAAGACGCTTTGCGTCTTTTTTGCTATTAGACCAAAAATAATGACTTTGTATCAGTTGTTCATTTAAGCAGTCCATTTAAGTAACTCATTTAAGTAACTCATTTAAGTTACTCATTTAAGTTACTCATTTAAGTTACTCATACAGGTAGGCGCAAAGATGATTTATTGAGTTTACGCGGTATTTTTAGACTGAAAAATCAGCATTTTCATTAAAAATGTGCCTTGATGTAGATAATATGTAACTGTTGCTTGCTTATGCCACGCTGATAATACAATATTTATGAGTAAACTCATTTTTCTTGCTGCTAAATTGCAGATTAACGAGCCGATTGAGCGATAATGATAGAATATTGTAAAGTGGTCAGTTTTTTGGCGACTTTTTTGACGACTATTTTTGATACAATGTATTTTGGTTTATGTGGCTGTTTTTTGTGGCATAATCATCCTGGATAAAAACCTATAACAAGAGCTTTTGGCCTTCTGAATGATGCAAATAGAACAAAGAATGTTAATTGTCGGTACCCCATCAGAGCGCGTGACTCGTTTGTGCTGCATTTTCGAATTCCTGGGGGAGCAATGCGAAATAGTCTCTCATCAATCTTTATTGCCGTTAATTGAGCAATCGCGTTTTCGTGCCGTAGTGATTGTTAATGACAACATCAGCGTAGAGAGCATTAAAAATATTTCCGCGATAGCGCCCTGGCAACCTATGCTGTTGCTTGGCGAATCTGAGATCCATTTGTCTAATGTGCTAGGGCAGATAGAAGAGCCGGTAAATTACCCGCAATTAACTGAGTTACTGCATTTTTGTCAGGTTTTTGGCCAGGCCAAACGAGAACACACCTTAACCAGTGGCAATCAAACCAAATTATTCCGCAGCCTAGTCGGCCGCAGCGAAGGCATTGCCAACGTAAGACATTTAATCAATCAGGTGTCTGGCTCTGATGCTACCGTGCTGGTTTTAGGCCAGTCGGGTACCGGGAAAGAAGTGGTGGCGCGTAATATTCATTATTTGTCTGAGCGCCGTGATGGACCGTTTATTCCGGTTAACTGTGGTGCTATTCCGCCAGAACTGCTTGAAAGTGAATTGTTTGGCCATGAGAAGGGCTCGTTCACTGGCGCGATATCTGCCCGTAAAGGTCGCTTTGAGCTTGCCGAAGGCGGCACACTGTTTTTAGATGAAATTGGCGACATGCCATTGCAAATGCAAGTTAAGTTATTACGTGTATTGCAAGAGCGGGTGTTTGAGCGCGTCGGTGGCAGTAAAACCATTGCAACCGATGTGCGAATTGTAGCGGCAACCCATCGTGATTTAGAAACCATGATCACTGAAAATGAATTCCGTGAAGATTTATATTACCGCCTCAATGTATTCCCAATCGAAATGCCAGCCTTAAGTGAGCGTCGTGACGACGTACCCTTGTTATTACACGAGTTAGTGAATCGCGTCTTTAACGAAGGCCGCGGTAAAGTACGCTTCACCCAACGCGCCATTGAGTCGTTAAAAGAACATAACTGGTCCGGTAACGTCCGTGAATTGTCTAACTTGATTGAACGGTTAACGATTCTGTATCCAGGCGGCCTAGTTGATGTAAACGATTTACCGCATAAATACCGTTACATTGATGTACCCGAATACTGCGTTGAAATTAGCGAAGAGCAACTCGAACGCGATGCACTCGCATCGATATTCAGCGATGAAGAGCCTGTAGATATTCCTGAAACCCGATTCCCAAGCGAGTTACCGCCTGAAGGGGTCAACCTTAAAGACCTACTAGCTGAGCTTGAAATCGACATGATCCGCCAGGCATTAGAGCAACAAGACAATGTCGTCGCCCGCGCCGCCGAAATGCTCGGCATTCGCCGAACCACCCTCGTTGAAAAAATGCGTAAATACGGCATGAGCAAAGAATAACCAATAGCTGATTATTGCTTTGATTCGTCATTAGCAATTAACCTATAAACACATCCACAGATGTGTTTTTTGCTTCTAGAACTAGCACCACCGCGCACGTCATCCTCGAGTGCTTTTATCGGGGATCCAGGTGTTGCTTAGCACTTAGCACCTAGCAGGACGCAGTCCACCCTAGCACCTAGAACCTAGCAGGACGCAGTCCGCCCTCAGGCGAGCCTGCGAGTTCCTAGCCCCCCCTTAATCATAGATCCTCGCCTTGGCACACTAAATGCATCCACCAGTTCAAATGTAATTCTTTTGACGGAGTGGCCATGTATTCAGCTCGAGTGTTATCAAATCCGCGTGGAGCGGAGGTTGAGTTGCCGATGACAGCATCGCTTTCTGCCACCCCACTTATTGCCACTCCGCTTACAGCCACACCTTATGCAGCGGCTGAGGCTCATGCTGATTATAGGCCGAGTGAGAGTGCCATACGTCAAAGCATTGCGCATGCGAAAGCACCGGTATTTACGCCGGTTGTAAGCGATTATTCAAGTAAGGCTGCCAATATGTCTAATCAAATGGCGCATATTCTTCAGGCTATGCCATCAGGCGTGGTGATTATTGATGGTGATGGCGTAGTGACGCTAGCAAACCCTGTGGCTACAGAGCTATTAGGGCGTCCGCTACAAGGGGCGCGTTGGTTTGACATTATTCACCGCGCCTTTGCGCCGCAAGACGATGACGGCCATGAAGTGTCTTTAAAAAATGGTCGCCGTGTTAAATTGGCGATTACGCCGTTAGCACCAGAACCTGGGCAGTTAATCGTTATTACCGATTTAACTGAAACCCGTTTATTACAAAAGAATTTATCTCATTTACAACGTTTGTCGTCTTTAGGCAAAATGGTCGCAACCCTGGCGCATCAAGTGCGTACGCCGTTGTCGGCGGCGTTGTTGTATGCCTCAAATCTGGCTAGCCCAAAGTTAACCGATGCAGCGCGAAGCAAGTTTCAATCTAAGTTGGTTGACCGCTTAAACGAATTAGAGCGTCAAGTTAATGACATGTTACTGATGGCCAGAGGTCGTCAGGACAGCATGGCAGAGTCGGTGACTATGGATGATATTATCACTCAAGTGATGGCTAACTGTGAGCCTATAGCAGACAAAAAGCAGTGTCAGTTAGAAGCACAAGACACTTCGCATTCGAGGATGTTAGCCAATGCCAATGCGTTAAGTTCTGCGGTGAACAATTTGGTGATGAACAGCCTTGAAGCAGGCGCGACAAAAATTAAAGTGTCTGCCAGTGAAACCGTTGACGGACTATTATTAGATGTGATTGATAATGGCAAAGGGTTAGACCCTGCCATGCAAAAGCAAGTGCTAGAGCCGTTTTTTACCACCAAAAGTCAGGGCACAGGCCTTGGGTTAGCAGTGGTTCAGTCTGTGGTACGCAATCATGGCGGACACATTCAGTTATCGTGCAAACCCGGAATGGGCTGCCATATTCGATTGATTTTTCCACATGCCAAAAAAGCACATCATCAGGAGGTGACACATGGCTGAAGCACATATTCTATTAGTTGAAGATGATGCTGATTTACGCGAGGCATTACTCGACACCTTGTTGTTAGCTCACTATGAGTGCGTTGATGTTGGCAGTGCTGAAGAGGCGATTATCGCCTTAAAAGCCAACCAGTTTGATATGGTGATCAGTGACGTGCAAATGGACGGCATCGGCGGTATGGGGTTGCTCGGTTATTTACAGCAGCACCAACCTAAATTACCGGTATTGTTGATGACGGCTTACGCCACGATTAACAGCGCGGTTAGTGCGATGAAGTTAGGTGCGGTCGATTACCTCGCCAAACCCTTTGCGCCAGAAGTGCTACTCAATCAAGTGTCTCGTTATTTGCCGTTAAAGCAACATCACGATAAACCTGTGGTAGCCGATGACAAAAGCCTGGCGTTATTGGCACTTGCTCAACGTGTTGCAGTGTCTGAAGCTTCGGTGATGATTATGGGCCCAAGTGGCTCAGGCAAAGAAGTGTTAGCACGTTATATTCATCAACACAGCCAGCGTAATGGACAGCCGTTTATTGCCATTAACTGTGCGGCTATTCCTGAAAACATGCTCGAAGCCACGCTATTTGGTTACGAGAAAGGCGCGTTTACCGGCGCGTATCAAGCATGCCCGGGTAAATTTGAACAGGCCCAGGGCGGCACACTATTACTCGATGAAATATCGGAAATGGAGCTTGGTTTACAAGCCAAATTATTACGAGTATTGCAAGAGCGTGAAGTAGAGCGTTTAGGCGGCCGTAAAACCATTAAGTTAGATGTACGCGTATTAGCGACCTCAAACCGCGACCTTAAAGCCATGGCAACATCTGGCGAGTTTAGAGAAGATTTATACTATCGTATTAACGTGTTTCCGTTAACCTGGCCTGCATTACATCAACGCCCTGCGGATATTTTACCGCTGGCGCGCCATTTACTGGCTAAGCATGCTAAAGCCTTAAATATGACGTCAGTCCCTAAACTTGATGATGCCGCTACTCGACGTTTATTAACTTATCGTTGGCCGGGTAACGTGCGTGAACTCGATAATGTGATTCAACGTGCGCTGATTTTACGCGTGAATGACGATATTGGCGTCAATGACATTATTATTGATTCTGCAGACGTAAACCTATTATCTAACGATATCCTCGATGTTGATAAGTCTGGTGATGTTGAAGGGTTAGGCGATGAGCTTAAAGCGCAAGAGCACGTGATTATTTTAGAAACCCTGAATCAATGTCAGGGGAGTCGGAAAATGGTCGCTGAGAAACTCGGGATCAGTGCGCGTACGTTGCGTTATAAAATGGCAAAAATGCGCGACATGGGTATTCAATTACCCGCGTAATGTTGTTATTAAATCTATAACTATCTGACTATAAAGTATTTAAATAAAAACCAACTTATCTGCATATATGTAGGTAAGTTGGTTTTGTTGATGTTATCCCTTCTGTTTTACATCTTGGCATCTATATTGCTTTAACTCCTTATAAGATTATTGTTGTCGTCAAAAAGTCGACGAAAGGGAGTGACACCATGCAGATTAGCGCCAATCCATTATTACAAGAAATGCAATCGCTTCGTGGCGAAATCGCCCCTTCTATTGGTTCATCAATTGCCCCTAACTTAACTCAGCAAGTGAATAACACCACTGGCGCTGATTTTAGCCAGCTGTTATCGCAAGCGGTAGGTAGCGTGAATGGACTGCAACAAACATCATCGAGTTTAGCTTCACGTTTAGACATGGGCGACACGACTGTGAGCTTGTCTGACACCGTTATTGCGCGTGAAAAAGCCGGTGTGGCATTTGAAGCCACCGTGCAAGTGCGTAACAAGTTAGTTGAAGCGTATAAAGAAATCATGAGTATGCCTGTTTAGCCGCTGTCGGTTTTAAGCGCTAGGTAATCCCAAACATCAGACATATAGCAGGTACATATTGTGAGCACAGACATAATGGTAGGTTCAGATTCAACAGTTGACGCCGGTGTCCAGCAGGAGAACAAGTCTGGGCTAATGGGCAACGTCGGCGGGGCTGACATGATGCGCCAGGTGATCATGATTTTGGCTTTAGCTGTGTGTCTTGCATTGGCTGTTTTTGTGATGATGTGGGCACAAGAGCCGGAATATCGTCCATTGGGTAAAATGGAAACGGCTGAAATGATCCAGGTACTTGATGTACTGGATAAAAGCCAAATTGATTATCAAATTAATGTTGATGTTGTCAAAGTGCCTGAAGACAAATATCAAGAAGTAAAATTACTCCTAAGCCGCGCAGGCATTGAAAGCAGCACTCAAGCCAATGATTATTTAAGTCAGGACAGTGGTTTTGGTGTGAGCCAACGTATGGAGCAAGCGCGTTTAAAGCACAGCCAGGAGTTAAACCTGGCTCGCGCCATTGAAGAGCTTAAAAGCATTAGCCGCGCGAAAGTGATTTTAGCCCTACCAAAAGAAAACGTTTTTGCCCGCAATGCATCAAAGCCAAGTGCAACGGTTGTGGTTAATGTACGCCGTGGCGGATTAGGCCAGGAAGAAATTGACGCGATTGTTGATATTGTTGGCTCTGCTGTACAAGGTCTTGAGCCATCACGCGTCACCGTCACCGACTCAAATGGTCGTTTATTAAATTCTGGTAGCCAGGACGGTACCTCAGCTAGAGCGCGCCGCGAACTTGAACTGGTACAACAAAAAGAAGCGGAATATCGTCGCAAAATTGAATCGATTTTAATGCCTATTCTTGGCCCTGAAAACTTTACCTCGCAAGTTGATGTCAACATGGACTTCACTGCGGTAGAGCAAACGGCTAAGCGTTTTTCACCTGATTTACCGGCTATTCGCAGCGAAATGACCATTGAGCGTAACTCGTCGGGTCAAAGTTCTGGCGGTATCCCAGGGGCGTTGAGTAATCAACCACCAATGGAAGCTGACATTCCTCAAGTGGCGGGTGAAGCGGGCAGTGTGTCAACAGCCTCTGGCGATATGTCTAAAGAAGCGACTCGTAACTATGAACTCGATACCACCATTAGCCATACTCGCCAACAAATTGGTGTAGTGCGCCGGGTGAGTGTGTCGGTTGCCATTGACTTTAAACCGGGTCAAGTTGATGAGAATGGTCAAGTGTCTCGAGTGCCTCGCACAGAAGAAGAGATGACTAATATTCGTCGTTTACTTGAAGGTGCGGTGGGCTTTAGCACTCAACGCGGTGATGCGCTTGAAGTGGTCACCGTGCCGTTTATGGACCAGTTAATTGAAGCGCTACCAGAGCCAGACATGTGGGAGCAGCCTTGGTTTTGGCGCGCCATTAGATTAGTGTTAGGTGCTTTATTGATCTTAGTGTTGTTTTTAGCCGTGGTTCGTCCAATGCTGAAAAAACTCACTAATCCACAAGGTAGCGACATGCCAGCGGACACTCGACCTGGTCATGAGTTAGCTGAAATTGAAGATCAATATGCCGCAGACACCCTGGGCATGCTCAACACTAAAGAAGCTGAATATAGTTATGCCGATGATGGTTCAATTCATATACCTAATTTGCATAAAGATGATGATATGATTAAGGCAATTAGAGCACTCGTGGCCAATGAGCCTGAGCTTTCCACTCAAGTAGTTAAGAATTGGTTACAAGACAATGGCTAATGAAAAAGATAAAGAAAAGGCAAAACCGGCTGCATTTGACCCAGGGTCGATAACCGGTGTTGAAAAAACCGCTATTTTGCTACTCAGTTTGAGTGAAGCCGATGCCGCGTCAATTTTAAAACACTTAGAGCCTAAGCAGGTGCAAAAAGTGGGTATGGCGATGGCAGCCATGGATGACTTTGGTCAAGAAAAAGTCATTGGTGTGCACAAGTTATTTTTAGATGATATTCAAAAATTCTCTTCAATTGGTTTTAACAGCGAAGAGTTTGTGCGCAAAGCGTTAACCGCGGCATTAGGCGAAGACAAAGCCGGTAATTTGATTGAACAAATTATTATGGGTAGCGGTGCCAAAGGACTAGACTCGTTAAAATGGATGGACGCTCGCCAGGTGGCGACTATTATTCAAAACGAACATCCACAAATTCAAACCATTGTGTTGTCTTATTTAGAACCCGATCAAGCGGCTGAAATTTTTAGCCAGTTCCCTGAAAACACTCGTTTAGATTTAATGATGCGTATTGCCAATCTTGAAGAAGTTCAGCCTGCAGCATTGCAAGAGTTGAATGACATTATGGAGAAACAATTTGCGGGTCAAGGTGGCGCACAAGCGGCGAAAATGGGCGGCTTAAAAGCGGCTGCAAACATTATGAACTACCTCGATACCGGCGTAGAAAGCCAGATTATGGAAACCATGCGTGAGTCTGATGAAGAGATGGCGCAGCAAATTCAAGATATGATGTTTGTGTTTGAAAACCTGATTGATGTTGATGATCGGGGTATTCAAGCCTTGTTACGTGAAGTGCAGCAAGATGTGCTGATGAAGGCACTTAAAGGGGCTGATGAAGCCTTAAAAGAGAAAATCTTAGGCAATATGTCTAAACGTGCTGCAGAATTATTGCGTGACGATCTTGAAGCCATGGGTCCCATTCGTATCAGTGAAGTGGAAGTGGCTCAAAAAGAAATTCTGTCTATTGCACGTCGCTTAAGCGACAGTGGTGAAATTATGCTGGGCGGTGGTGGCGGTGACGAGTTCTTATAATCGGTCGTTTGAGTGCCGTTATTTCCGATAGCTAATTTACTAACAATACAAGTGATTGATTATGTCTGAATCCAAATCGTCTAAAAATGTCCTCAGTGTCGATGATGAAGTTGAATTCAGTCATTGGCAGCTTCCTGATATCACGCGAGATAAAAGCCAAGATCCTTCTAATATGTTTGGTAAGTCATCTGAGCCTTACCAAACCAAACCTGTGACCGCTGAAAAATCAATGGCTCCGCCAACCATGGCGCAAATTGAAGATATTCGCGCTGCTGCGGAACAAGAAGGGTTTGAGCAGGGCAAGCAAGACGGTTATCAACAAGGTTTAGAGCAAGGCCGTTTAGAAGGCTTAGAGCAAGGCCACAGTGAAGGTTTTACTCAAGGTGAACAACAGGGCCTTGAAGCTGGGCAAGTAGCCGTTAACCAATTGGTTGAGCAACTCACGCAGCTTATCGCTCAGTTCGAACAACCGTTATCTGTTTTAGACGCTGAGATTGAAGCGGAATTACTGGCGATGACAATGAGTTTAGCTAAGTCAGTGATTGGTCATGAATTAAAAACCCATCCAGAGCATATTTTGTCGGCACTTCGTCAAGGTGTTGACGCACTGCCGTTAAAAGAGCAAAGGGTTAAGCTACGCTTAAACCAGCACGATGCCGATATCGTGTCGCAAAACTACCCGCCAGAACAACTGCTAAAAAATCAATGGCAAATCGATATCGACCCGACGTTATCAAACGGTGATTGCATGATTGAAAGCGTGCGTTCTTCAGTCGACTTACGGGTTAAACAACGTATTGATCAAGTGTTTACTGAGCTTGAAGAGCAGGCCACTCAGCTGACTAAAAATGCCCAACAGTTAAAAACTACAACCCCTAATTATCAATCATCTGAAGTTGAAGATTTAGCTGCTTATACGCAAGCATCTGCTGAGCAGGCTCATGTTGACGATGAGAGTACATCATCAGTTGATCAAGTTGACTCATCACAAACGGACTCTTCACAAATCGATCGCATAGAAGATAGCCATGCGAAAGCGGCTTTATCGCCTGCCATTAATGAACAACAAAATGTAAATGATCCATCACAACAAGTCCCGATAACGCCAGATACGATTAGTGTTGATGATACTGCGAGAGTTGATGAAGCCGCTAATGTTGATGCCACTAATGTTGATGCCACTAATGTTGATACTGCTAAGGACAATGGATGAACCATCGTCAACAGCAGTTGCTGAATAAATTTAGCGTTCATCACAAAAAAGTGTTGCCTCTGCGCCCTGTGGCCAGTGGTCAATTAGTGCGTGTTGTCGGGTTAACCCTTGAAGCCACTGGATGTCGTGCGCCTGTAGGCAGCTTGTGTTCAATTGAAACCATGGTGGGCGAGTTAGTGGCTGAAGTGGTCGGTTTTGATGATAAATTACTGTACTTGATGCCAATTGAAGAGCTGCGCGGCGTATTACCAGGCGCTCGAGTGACACCGTTAGGTGAGCAATCGAGTTTAAATGTAGGCATGTCGTTACTCGGACGAGTGCTCGATGGCAGTGGTGCACCGTTAGACGGTTTAGGACCATTGAATACTGACCACCAAGCTGCTCGTCACGGACCCAATATTAATCCCTTGTCTCGACGAGCGATTACCGAGCCTTTAGACGTCGGTGTAAGAGCGATTAACTCGATGCTCACCGTTGGTAAAGGTCAACGTATGGGCTTGTTTGCTGGCTCTGGTGTCGGTAAAAGTGTGCTCCTTGGCATGATGACTCGCGGTTCTACCGCTGACATTATTGTGGTTGGGCTGGTGGGCGAGCGTGGCCGTGAAGTTAAAGAATTTATTGAAGAGATTTTAGGTGAGGAAGGCCGAGCACGTTCTGTTGTCGTTGCCGCGCCAGCAGATACTTCACCATTAATGCGTTTACGCGCGTGTGAAACCTCTACGCGTATTGCCGAGTATTTCCGTGATTTAGGTTATGACGTGTTATTGCTGATGGACAGTTTAACCCGTTATGCCCAGGCTCAGCGTGAAGTTGCGTTAGCGGTGGGTGAACCGCCAGCCACTAAAGGCTATCCACCATCGGTGTTTGCAAAATTACCCAGACTCGTTGAACGAGCGGGTAATGGCGGTCCTGGTCAAGGCTCTATTACCGCATTTTATACTGTGCTAACAGAAGGTGATGATCAGCAAGATCCGATTGCCGACGCTTCTCGTGCCATTTTAGACGGCCACGTGGTGTTATCTCGCCAGCTCGCAGACTCTGGGCATTACCCGGCTATTGATGTGGAAGCCTCTATTAGTCGTGTGGCGCCAATGGTGATAAGTGGTGAGCATCTAGAAGCGATGCGTCGTGTAAAACAAATGTATTCGTTGTATCAGCAAAATCGTGATTTGATTTCTATCGGCGCTTATTCACAAGGCAGCGATCCGCGCATTGATAATGCCATTCGTTTACAGCCTGCAATGAATGCATTTTTACGTCAGGGCTTTAAAGAACCTGTGAGCTTTGATGACAGTAAACTCATGCTGACGCAAATTGCCGCGCAGTGCCAAGGTTAATCCATGGCTAAAACAGATCCGTTAGTCACCGTACTTAAATTAGCTGTTGCCGCAGAAGAGAAAGCCGCGTTGCAATTAAAAGCCGCTCAATTTGAACGCCAAAAGCGCCAGGGGCAGCTTGATGCGCTAAATAATTACCGCTTAGATTACATGAAGCAAATGGAAGGCCACACCGGCACCACATTACGTGCTAATCAATATCATCAGTTTCATCAATTTATTCGCCAGGTTGATCAGGCCATTTTACAACAAGTGGCCGTGGTTAAAGACGGTGAAAAACAAGTGGGTTATCGTCAGCAACATTGGCAAGAGACTCAACAAAAGCGTAAAGCGGTTGAGATGTTGTTGGCTAAAAAAGCCACCAAAGAGCAAATGGCTGAGTCAAAACGCGAACAAAAAATGTCTGATGAGTTTGCGATGCAGCAATATTTTCGGCAGAAGATGAAGTAGTTTGTTGAATCAGAATTTATCAAGGTTTGCTTGTCAGCAGTAGATTATCAGCATTAGATTGTCAGCATTAGATTGTCAGCATTAGATTATTAGTATTTTTACCTTATTTTTACCTCAGTTTTTGGCCTCAATGTTTAACTTTAGTGTTTTTAAACAAGTGGCACTTAAATTGCTTGATTCTGTTCATAGAAAAACACATCGTCAGCGAAGTGACAGTACTAAGTGGATTTTTAAAGTCCATGTTAGTTGCTGTCGGGTTATCTACATACCAATGTGACAGTGCATAACGTACTTGATATTGACCCCTTTCGAGATGATATTTCACCAAACTTGATTTGATTTAAGTGGAGCCGATTATGCAGCAGATGAGCAATATCTTACTTAGCAATAGCAGTAAATCTGCCGATGTGGGTTTGAAAGGTAACAAGCAAGATGTTGAAAATACGTCATTCTTATCTACTTTTAATCAGGCGAGCGAATCAAGTGCAGAAGTAAAAAATGCTAGCGTTAAAACCGTAGACTCAAATGTCGAAGTGCCAATATATGATGCCGATATCGAAAACGAACTCAATAAAACAGCTGAGCAACTTTCTGATGAAAATTCAGATGCAGAGATGATTTTTGCTCAGCTGACGATGGCCGATACTTTAGGTAAGCGTAATCCTCATGGCGGAAATGAATTGCCGTATGTCGATAAGAGCGGTGTTTACACGCAACAGGGCGCCACTTTAGAACCCATTTTTAATTCGCCTAATGTAATCGGAAATACATTAGGTGACTTAACGTTTGAACAAATTGATTTAGATTCTCTTGATAGTAAAAGCAGTGAATTCAATGTCGATGAGTTATTTACCGAAACAATTCATTTATCTCCTTCGTCTTCATCTTCACTCGTTATCTCAGAGCTTAATCCCGAGCAATTAGCCAATTTAATGGCATTTAGCAAACTTTCTCGCACTGAATTACAAGCACTAGATGCTGAAGCATTAGGTGAGTTAGTGAGCGATTTTAATTTACAAATGCCCGTTGTGGATGAGTCTATTTTAGCGATGGCTGAGCTCGAACTTGAAAGTATTGATGATACTTCGGTTAATGTGCTTAATACTTACCAGCAAAGCGAGATAGATAAAGCGCTTGTTGTGAATGCGAGAGTTAAAGATCAAGGCGCTACTATGGCGCAATTGGATGTTGAGTTAACATCAATCCCATCTTCAGTGACACTGAGTGCGAGTATCGCATCATCATTCAGCGCGGAGTTAAGCGCCTCTCAGTCTGATCAGAATATGACATCAACTTTGGCTGCAGATGCTAAAGCTATTTTAGGTGATAAAACGCGGATCGATGGTAATATTCAACCTGTTGCTGCTGAGGTAAAAGCCTTAGAAAAAGCTGATTTTTCGGTGGTGTTAGATTCTGTTGCAGGTAAGCGTGCTAATGAATCTAGTGTAAACGTTAACTCCGCCAATAACGGACTTGATATGTTTGCTGATGTCAGTGAAGTTGACAATAAGTCGTTACAAAATCAAAGTAGCTTTACGCCTGTGCACAAGAGTGAGGTACCGCAATTTCAACTCTCATTAAGGCCACAGTCGGAGGCGGGCAGCCAGATGCAGGAGATGATCCAAAAGTTTTCTCCTGTCATGAAGCAACAGTTAATCACCATGGTGAGTAATGGTATTCAGCAAGCCGAAATTCGTCTTGATCCACCAGAGCTAGGTCATTTAACGGTAAAAATACAAATTCAGGGTGATCAAACTCAAGTGCAATTCCATGTTGCGCAGTCGCAAACTCGCGATCTTGTTGAGCAAGCTATTCCTCGTTTACGTGACATGCTTGCAAGTGAAGGGTTACAACTGACCGACAGCAAGGTATCGCAAGGCGGTAGCGGACGAGAGCAGCAACAAGAGTCATCTGAACATCAAGGCCAGTCATCTGATGGTCAATTGGACGAAATATCAACACAAGACATCAGCTTGATGACAAATACATCAAGGAGTTTACATTCTGCTATAGATTATTATGCTTAAGCAGGTAACCTATACACATAATATGACTTTTTAATAACAATGGGTTATTGAGCTCGTCATCAAGTTAGTCACATTGTTTATTGGGAACCTTTATGGCTGAAGAATTAGAGTTAGAAGAGACTGCAACCGGCGGGAAAAAGAAGAACAAGCTGGTGTTATTTGGTGGCATAGGTTTGGTTGTGCTTTTATTAGCCGCGGGTGGTGCCTGGTTTTTTATGGGGTCAGATGATCCTGCTCCTGTTACACCGGTTGCTGAAGGTGCAGATGCTACCCAGTCAGAAGCTGAGGCGGTTGTCTCTGCTCAAGCAGATTATGTCGGTATGCCGAGACCTTTTTTATTCAACTTGCCTGGCGTTGATCGTGCGCGGTTAGTTGAGATTAAAGTGCAGCTAATGGTACGCGGTGAAGACGACAGTATCTTAACTAAGAAACATATTCCTTTAATTGAAGATGCACTGTTAACTACATTTAGTGGTGCAGATGTGCAAAAGCTCAGTACCCAAGCCGGTAAAGATGAGCTTCGTCAATTAGCATTACTTAATGTGCAAAATACGCTGCAACCAATAACGGGCAAAAAAGTGGTTGAAAAAGTCCTGTTTACTGGTTTTGTGATGCAATAACCAAATGCATTAACTGCTAAGGCTACGATGTGAGTGATTTATTAAGCCAAGATGAAATCGATGCGCTACTTCATGGAGTAGACGACGTTGATGACGATGATATTGAAGAGAATAGCGAAGATGCGCGCTCTTATGATTTCTCGTCTCAAGACCGAATTGTACGTGGACGTATGCCCACGCTCGAAATCGTTAACGAGCGCTTTGCACGTCATCTTCGGATAAGCATGTTTAACATGATGCGCCGCGCGGCAGAAGTGTCTATTAATGGCGTACAAATGCTTAAGTTTGGCGAGTACGTTCATACGTTATTTGTCCCTACCAGTTTAAATATGGTGCGTTTTAGCCCGTTGAAGGGTACTGCACTTATCACCATGGAAGCACGTTTAGTGTTTATTTTGGTTGATAATTTCTTTGGTGGTGACGGCCGTTTTCATGCCAAAATTGAAGGGCGAGAATTCACCCCAACAGAGCGTCGCATTGTTCAGTTGTTGCTAAAAATCATCTTTGAAGATTATAAAGATGCATGGGCGCCAGTGATGGATGTTGAGTTTGAATATCTTGATTCGGAAGTGAACCCTGCAATGGCTAACATTGTCAGCCCAACTGAAGTGGTAGTCATTAACTCATTTCACATTGAAGTTGACGGCGGCGGCGGTGATTTCCATATTACCATGCCGTATTCGATGATTGAGCCTATTCGTGAGTTATTAGACGCGGGTGTGCAAAGTGATAAGCAAGATACTGACATGCGTTGGTCGCAAGCGCTTCGTGATGAAATTATGGACGTACAGGTTGGCTTTGATGCCAATATCGTTGAACACGAAGTGACATTACGCGACGTGATGGGCTTTAAAGCCGGGGATATTATTCCTATCGACTTGCCTGAACATATTATGATGCGCATTGAAGACTTGCCGACTTATCGTTGTAAACTCGGTAAGTCACGCGATAATTTAGCATTAAAAATTAGCGAGAAAATAGCTCGACCAGAAACGGTCAAATCAGAACTCCAACTGGTTACGCGTAAAGGTAAGGCTCGTGAAATTTCAGATTTATAAGGTGATATAAATGAGTACAGAAGATACTGGTGATGATTGGGCTGCAGCGATGGCTGAGCAAGCATTAGAAGAAGCGCAGCAGGTTGAGCTAGATGAGTTAGTTGATGACTCTAAACCGATAACCAAAGAAGAAGCCGCTAAACTGGATTCGATTCTTGATATCCCGGTGACCATTTCAATGGAAGTGGGCCGCAGTTTTATTAGCATTCGTAATTTATTGCAGCTAAACCAGGGTTCAGTGGTTGAACTTGATCGTGTTGCCGGTGAGCCGCTTGATGTGATGGTAAACGGTACGTTAATTGCGCATGGTGAAGTGGTGGTCGTGAACGATAAGTTTGGTATCCGTTTAACCGACGTGATCAGCCAAACTGAACGTATTAAAAAGCTTAAATAATCTTGATGAGCAAAACCGGCCTTGTACAGGTTTTGCTAAAGGTTCACAACACAAGGAATGACCGTGGCAAATATGATCTCAATGCTCAGTGTGATGGCCCAAGCATTGACCGATGCCGAAGTGCCCAATGCTGCAAACTCTGCAACTACCGCTGTACTCACTCGCACCTCTGAAGTTTCAAATACTGCAACACTTGCCAATATGGTGGGTGGATTAATTGTGGTACTGGCGATCATTTTTGTCTTAGCTTACATTGTAAAACGTCTAAATCTTGTGCCATCAAATGGTGGGGTCATTAAAACACTTGCGGTGACGCCCATTGGCCAACGTGAAAAAGTGATGCTTATTGACGTTAATGGCCAGCAATATCTTCTCGGTGTTACTCCGCAAAGTATTAATCTCATCGACAAATTAGACACCGCGGTAGACGTCTCTGCAACTTCATTTGCCAGCCGTTTGAGAAAAGCTAAGGAACAGCAATAATGAATAAATACACTAGCATGTTGCTGATGGCCATTATGGCAATGCTCGGGTTATTGATGGCTCCTGATGCGTTCGCGCAAGATGGTATTTTACCGGCTGTTACTGTGACCACAGGCGCCGACGGTGCAACAGAATATTCAGTAACATTACAAATTTTATTGCTGATGACGGCGATGAGCTTTATCCCAGCAATGGTGATTATGCTGACATCGTTTACGCGTATCATTGTGGTGTTATCGATATTAAGGCAAGCATTGGGTTTACAGCAAACACCATCAAATCAAGTGCTTATTGGCATTAGCTTGTTTATGACGTTTTTTATTATGGCGCCAGTATTTGATAAGATTTATGTCGAGGCGGTTGAACCATATGTTAATGAAACCATGACCTTAACCCAGGCATATGATGTTGGCAAAGAACCGATAAAAACGTTTATGTTGTCGCAAGTTCGCACCACAGACTTACAAACCTTTATTGAAATTTCGGGCTACAAAGACATTCAATCTCCAGAGCAAGCGCCAATGAGCGTGGTGATCCCTGCGTTTATTACCAGTGAACTAAAAACCGCTTTTCAGATTGGTTTTATGTTGTTCGTGCCGTTTTTAGTGCTCGATTTAGTGGTCGCCAGTATCTTAATGGCTATGGGTATGATGATGTTATCGCCGATGATTGTGTCACTACCTTTTAAAATTATGTTATTTGTTTTAGTTGATGGTTGGGGCCTAGTGATGGGCACATTAGCGAATAGCTTCGGAATATAAGGCCGCCTATTTATGTCTCCAGAATCGCTAATAGATATCTTTAGAGAAGCATTGTCGGTCATTGTACTGATTGTGTCGGCGATTATTTTGCCCGGTTTGTTTATTGGTTTGATTGTGGCAGTGTTTCAAGCGGCAACCTCGATTAATGAACAAACCTTAAGTTTTTTACCTCGTCTTTTAGTGACCTTGTTTGCACTAATGTTTTTAGGTCACTGGCTAGTACAAACGATGATGGATTTTTTCCTTGATATGGTAAACCTCATTCCTTTAGTGATAGGTTAGGTTATGGATATTTTGTTTGATGAAATAAGTCAAACAATTGCCGCATACCTGTTGCCGTTTTTTCGCATCTCATCGATGTTGATGGTGATGACAGTTTTTGGTGCTAATACTACACCATCGCGTGTACGTTTAATGTTATCGGTTGCCATTACCGTTGCTGTTGCGCCGGTATTACCACCAGTAGAATCCATTGAGCTCGTGGCGTTTAGCTCAGTATTTGTGATTGCTCAACAAATTCTTATTGGTGTGTCGATGGGGTTTGTTACTTTAATGGTGATGCAGACATTTGTGTTAACAGGGCAAATTATTGGTATGCAAACCAGCTTAGGGTTTGCCTCTATGGTCGACCCTGGTTCAGGTGAGCAAGTACCTGTGGTGAGTAATTTTTTTTTACTGCTCGCGACGCTGATATTTTTAGCCGTTGATGGCCATTTATTAATGTTCAGAATGCTGGTGGCCAGTTTTGAAACGATCCCTATATCGACTCAAGGTATTTCAATTGCCAATTACCGCGCGTTAGCTGAATGGGGCAGTTATATGTTTGGGGCGGCATTAACCATGTCAATCTCGGCGATTGTGGCCTTATTACTGATTAACCTCTCTTTTGGTGTGATGACCAGAGCGTCACCTCAGTTAAACATTTTCTCTATTGGTTTCCCCGTTACCATGGTCAGTGGTTTGCTGATTTTATGGTTAACCCTTGGCCCTATCATGGCGCATTTTGATGAAGTCTGGCAGGCGGCACAGCTGTTGATGTGTGATGTGTTACAACTTCAATGTCAAACCGACGCTGCAATCGTGTTCTAAGGAGGGAAAATGGCCGAAAATGACAGCAGTCAAGAACGCACAGAAGAACCCACCAGTAAGCGACTTGAACAAGCACGTGAAAAGGGTCAAGTTGCTCGCTCAAAAGAACTCGGAACCGCCGCGGTGTTATTGGCTGCATCAGTAGGTTTTGCCATGACTGGACCTTCTATTGCGATTAGTCTTTACAACATCATGAAACAAATTTTCTCCATGGAGCGCGATCAAATATTCGATACCAACTCGATGTTTCGTGTTTGGGGCGTCGTGGGTAATGAGCTTGCCTGGCCACTGTTGAGTTTTATTGTATTGTTGGCGTTTGTGTCTTTCTTAGGCAATATCGTATTAGGTGGAATGTCTTTTTCGGTCAAAGCATTTATGCCTAAAGGCAGTAAGCTTAATCCGATGAATGGCTTTAAACGCATGTTTGGTACTCAAGCGTTGGTTGAGTTAACTAAAGGTATCGCTAAGTTTGCTGTTGTTGCGCTGTCGGCATATTTTTTATTAAGGTTTTATTTTTACGATATTTTAATGTTATCGAACGACCATTTGCCGGGTAATGTGTACCATGCGTTAGATCTGCTGGTATGGATGTTTATTGTTTTATGCAGTTCAATGTTGCTGATTGTCATTATTGATGTGCCGTTCCAGATTTGGAATCACAATAAACAGCTTAAAATGACCAAGCAAGAAGTCAAAGATGAATATAAAGACTCTGAGGGTAAACCAGAAGTCAAAGGGCGTATTAGGCAAATGCAGCATGAATTGGCTCAGCGCCGAATGATGACAGAAGTGCCAAAAGCGGATGTGATTGTGGTTAACCCCGAGCATTATGCAGTAGCGGTTAAATATGATGTGACCCGTTCATCGGCTCCATTTTTAATTGCCAAAGGCGTAGACGATGTTGCGTTTAAAATACGAGAAATTGCTCGTGAACATAACGTCGCTATTGTGTCAGCTCCTCCTCTTGCCAGGGCTATTTACCATACCACCAAGATTGACCAACAAGTGCCAGAAGGGCTCTTTACTGCAGTAGCTCAAGTATTAGCCTACGTGTTTCAACTCAGACAGTATCAAAAAGGTAAGGGACGTAAGCCTAAACCTATTCCTTACAAACAGCCTATCCCCGATGATTTAAAATATTAAGCTCAGCGTGTTTTTAGATAATGCTATTTTTGGCTTAATTCTTGCTTTCTAAGTTTATTCGCGTCAATTAACAGTCCATTGACGCAGTAGACTGACAGAAAGGGTTCATCTAAATATGGATGCAAAAGCAGCTTTTGGGCAATTTAAACAAATAAGACCATCTACTTTTAAAGGTATCGGTACGCCTGTATTAGTTTTGGCTGCATTAGGGATGGTGATTTTGCCTATCCCGCCATTCTTGCTCGATATCTTGTTTTCTTTCAATATAGCCTTAGCGTTAGTGGTGTTACTCGTCGCGATTTATACCGACAGACCCCTTGATTTTGCTGCCTTTCCTACCGTGTTACTTGTCGCGACGTTGTTGCGATTAGCGTTAAACGTCGCTTCAACTCGAATTGTATTGTTAGAAGGCCATAACGGTGGAGATGCCGCGGGTAAGGTGATTGAAGCCTTCGGCTCTGTGGTAATTGGCGGCAATTATGCTGTGGGTTTGGTGGTGTTCATTATCCTAATTATCATTAACTTTGCTGTAGTAACTAAAGGTGCTGGGCGTATTGCAGAAGTGAGTGCTCGCTTTACCCTCGATGCAATGCCCGGCAAACAAATGGCCATTGATGCAGATTTAAATGCGGGAACGCTTACTCAAGACCAAGCGCGTATTCGCCGTGCTGAAGTGACCCGTGAAGCTGACTTTTATGGCGCAATGGACGGTGCATCTAAGTTTGTAAAAGGTGATGCTATTGCCGGTATTATGATCCTAGTGATCAACATCCTCGGCGGTTTTGTTATTGGTATAGTGCAACATGATCTCGATTTCTCAAGTGCGGTAGAAATTTATACCTTACTGACCATTGGTGATGGTTTAGTGGCGCAAATACCTGGCTTACTATTGTCTATTGCTGCGGCCTTAATGGTAACGCGTCAAAATGAATCTGGTGATATGGGCCAGATGATGATGAGTCAGATGTTTGACAATCATAAGTCTTTAGCGATTGCCGCAGGTCTACTGTTTATTATGGGTATTGTACCCGGCATGCCGCATGTGGCATTTTTAACGTTTGCATTTATCACCGCCGGCGCCGCTTATTTTGTTTACAAACGTAATATTGAAAGAAAGCAAGCCGCGTTAGTCGTCGCGACTAAAGGCCCTGCGGAAGCCAAAGATAAAGAACCTAAAGATTTGAGCTGGGATGATGTGCGCCACGTTGACACCATCGGTCTTGAAGTCGGCTATCGGTTAATTCCATTGGTTGATAAATCCCAGGGTGGCGAATTATTAGGCCGTATTAAGGGTGTTCGTAAGAAATTATCTCAAGAGTTAGGATTTTTAGTGCCAGCAGTGCATATTCGTGACAATCTAGACTTATCACCCAATGCTTATCGGATTTCATTGATGGGGGTTGTGGTGGGTGAAGCCGAAGTGAGACATGACTGTGAACTGGCAATTAACCCAGGTCAAGTTTATGGCAAGCTCGACGGTATTGAAACTCGCGATCCTGCATTTGGTTTAGAGGCCGTTTGGATTTCGCCAGAGCAACGTGAGCATGCACAAACATTAGGCTACACAGTGGTAGATACCGCGACCGTTGTCGCAACCCATATTAGCCAGTTGTTAAGCAACAATGCCGCTAAACTATTAGGCTACGAAGAAGTGCAGCAGTTAATGGATATGCTGGCAAAGAACTCACCAAAATTAGTAGATGGTTTTGTACCCGACGTTATGCCTTTAGGCTCTGTGGTTAAAGTCATGCAGAACTTATTAAATGAGGGTGTATCGGTTCGAGATTTACGCACAATCGTCCAAACGTTATTAGAGTATGGTAGTAAGAGTAATGATACTGAAGTATTGACAGCCGCAGTGCGTATCGCCCTAAAACGGATGATAGTCCAGGAGATCTCTGGACCAGAACTTGAAATCCCTGTCATTACATTGGCGCCTGAGTTGGAACAGATGTTGCATAAGTCTATGCAGGCGACAGGTGGAGAAGGGCCAAATATTGAACCCGGACTCGCAGAACGCATGCAGCAGTCACTTTTAGATGCTGCACAGAAGCAAGAAATGGTTGGGCAACCAGCCATATTATTGACATCTGGTATGCTGAGATCCACGCTGTCACGATTTGTTAAATACACTATTCCAAATTTACGAGTGATTTCTTACCAAGAAATCCCCGACGAGAAACAAATCAGAATTGTTTCTGCAGTAGGTCAATAGTGATAACGTCAGTTTAAAGAGGTGCGTACGTGAAAATTAAACGATTTTTTGCCAAAGATATGCGTGCAGCATTGGCACAAGTTAAAGACACCTTAGGGTCTGACGCTGTCATTATGTCTAATAAAAAAGTGGCTGGTGGCATCGAAATTGTTGCCGCGGTTGATTATGACGAACCAAAAGCCGCTATGGCGTCGCAAGCGCCAACGAATAGCTTTATGGATGTCAGTGAAGATAGAGTTTCATTGGGCGCTAAACCTGCCGTTAAGGCACATTCAAAAGTGAGCCCACCGCCTGCAGCGGACTCGTTACAAGCATTACTTGAAAAGCAGCACAATCGCATGGCACAGCAAATGTCTGTGCATCAAGATGAACCAGAGTTACCTGAATGGGCTCGCCAATTACAAGGGGCTAAAACGGCTAAGCCTACCCCAAGTGCGCCACAGGTAAATCATCTTGAAAAACCCAATAAAAGTAATAAAAATCAATCTGCCGAGCTAGACTCATTGCGTGAGGAAATGGCATCGTTAAGAAGCTTACTGACCCACCAGGTGTCTTCTTTAATGAAAGATCACAAAAAGCGCTCTGATCCAGTTGGCGCCATGTTAGAAAGTAAATTAATTGCAGCTGAGTTTTCTCCCGCTGTTGCTGCTAAACTAGCTGGGCTGAGCCAACACTACACGCCAGCAGACTTAGTGCGAGCATTACCACAAAGTTTAGCTAATTTACTTGATAATCAAGGTGATGATATTGTTAAACGTGGTGGTGTAGTTGCTTTTGTTGGCCCAACGGGTGTCGGTAAAACGACTTCTTTAGCAAAAATTGCTGCGCGGTTTGCTGCACATCATGGTCCTGAACAAGTCGCGTTGATTACGACAGACCATTATCGAATTGGAGCATATGAGCAATTAGCGACATATGGTAAAATTATGGGCTGCCCTGTTAAGCAAGCACATGATTTAAGCGAATTAGAGCAGATTTTATATCAATTTAGAAATCGTAAGCTAGTGTTAATTGATACTGCGGGAATGGGACAACGAGACATGCGTCTTTATCAACAACTTGATAATTTGACTGCAAATAGTAGGATCCCAATTCGCAGTTATTTAGTGATGTCTGCCACTGGCCAGCGTCGTGTATTGCAAGATGCAGTTGAACACTTTAAACGCATTCCGTTATCGGGTGCTATTTTGACTAAATTAGATGAATCAGTATCAATTGCAGGTGCATTGAGCGTATTGATTCAAAATGAGTTACCATTGAGTTATGTTACTGACGGTCAACGTGTTCCAGAAGACATGAAAGTGGCTGATACACTAGAATTAGCCAAACAAGCACTAGCCGCATTAAACGAAACAGAACAACCAACGTCACAAGACACGGCATGGTCAAATGACACTGCCTATGCATTTGAGTAAAGATATGACTCGGGATCAAGCAAGTGGTTTACGTATGATGAATCAACCAAATAACGATAAAGTTAAAGTAATTGCCGTATCCGGTGGTAAAGGCGGAGTCGGTAAAACAAGCGTATCAATTAATACCGCAGTCGCATTAGCCGAAAAGGGCAAGCGTGTACTGGTGCTTGATGCTGACTTAGGTTTAGCCAACGTTGATGTGATGCTAGGGATCCGTGCAGAGAAAAATTTATCTCATGTTTTGTCTGGCGATGCCGAATTAGATGACATCATTGTCCGTGGGCCAAAAGGGATCGGTATTGTGCCGGCCACGTCTGGTTCACAAGCGATGGTTGAATTGACCCCAGCGCAGCATGCCGGTTTAATTCGTGCCTTTAGTGAAATGCGCACCCAGTTCGACATTTTAATTGTTGATACGGCTGCGGGTATTTCAGATATGGTGCTGAGTTTTTCGCGGGCGTCACAAGATGTATTAATCGTTGTATGTGATGAACCTACATCGATTACTGATGCTTACGCCCTGATTAAAATTTTAAGTCGTGAACACGGTGTGTTCCACTTCAAAATTGTGGCAAATATGGTGCGTAGTTTACGCGAAGGCATGGAATTATTTGCTAAACTCAGTAAAGTAACAGATAGATTTTTAGATGTGGCCTTAGAGCTTGTCGCTAGTGTTCCTTTCGATGAAAATTTGCGCAAAGCAGTTCGTAAACAAAAACTGGTCGTAGAAGCCTTTCCAAAATCACCTTCTGCGATTGCATACCAAGGGTTGGCCAATAAAATTATGACCTGGCCTGTACCGCAACAACCTGGTGGTCACTTAGAGTTTTTTGTTGAACGCTTAGTACAACGTAAACCAGTAGAAGAGGGGAGAGCGAGTGAATAAAGCCGCAGCGTATACTCAGTTCGATAACAAAACATCGATTGTTGAACAGTATGCACCGTTGGTGAAACGCATTGCTCATCATATGTTGGCAAGGCTGCCAGCATCAGTGCAACTGGATGATTTATTACAAGCAGGTATGATGGGGCTTCTAGAAGCATCATCAAAATTTGATGGCACCAAAGGGGCTAAATTTGAAACCTTTGCTGGCATTCGTATTCGTGGCGCAATGATTGACGAAATTCGCCGCGGTGACTGGGTTCCACGCTCAGTTCATCGTAATAATCGCCGTGTAGCCCATGTCATTGACGAACTTGAACAAGTGTTAGGGCGCGATGCACGAGACACAGAAATTGCTGAAAAACTTGATATGTCTCTCGATGAGTACCATCATATCTTAAATGATGTTTCTGTCGGTAAAATCATAGGCATAGAAGACCTTGGTGTTTCCCAGGATGTGTTAACCACAGACGACGAATCCCCAAATGAAGCTTTTGATTCTCTCGCCGAGACTCAGTTCCAATCTGCACTGGTTGAAGCAATTAAAACCTTGCCAGAAAGAGATGCTTTAGTGCTGTCGTTATATTATGACGAAGCATTAAACTTAAAAGAAATCGGTGCCATCCTTGAGGTAAGTGAGTCGCGAGTTAGCCAGATATTAAGTCAGGCCATGCTCAGACTAAAAGCCAAACTCAAGCATTGGACACAAGAATAATAACTAATTATAGAGCAAACGAGTGTCAGCTCACCGGAGGAAACCTTGGACAAGAATATGAAGATTCTTATTGTTGACGATTTTTCAACAATGAGACGTATCATTAAGAACTTGTTGCGAGACTTGGGATTTAATAATACCCAAGAAGCAGATGATGGCTCAACAGCCCTACCTATGTTACAAAAAGGTCATTTTGACTTTGTTGTAACCGACTGGAATATGCCGGGAATGCAGGGTATTGATTTACTTAGAGCAATCCGTGCAGACGATTCACTAAAACATTTACCTGTATTAATGGTTACGGCTGAAGCTAAGCGTGAGCAAATCATTGCTGCGGCTCAAGCTGGTGTTAATGGTTATGTTGTTAAACCGTTCACAGCCGCTACGTTAAAAGAAAAGTTAGACAAAATCTTTGAACGACTCGCTTAAGCAAGGATAAGTCATGCAGGCATCAATATCGGGGTTAATTACTCTCGAACAGGCCCAGCAACTTGTTGAACTGCTATCGGCGGGAGAGCAAGGTAAAGCTGACGAATTAATTAGAGATTTAGCGACTCCTCTGCAGCGTGAGCTGTTTGAAGAGGTCGGTAAACTCACTCGCCAATTGCACAGCGCACTAAAAGATTTCCAAGTTGATAACCGTTTATCTGAATTAGCGAACACTGAAATTCCGGATGCTAAAGAAAGATTAAACTATGTTATTGAGATGACAGAACAAGCTGCTAATAAAACCATGGATGCGGTTGAAGAATGTTTGCCTTTGGCCGATACCATTATAAGCAACATTCAATCTGTAACGCCTATGTGGGATAAACTGATGCGTCGCGACATCGAACTGGGTGAATTTAAATCACTTTGTCATGATGTTCAGCAGTTTATGTCTAATAGCGAGCATGATTCTAACCGTCTTCGTGAATTGCTCACTCAGATATTGATGGCGCAAGACTTCCAAGATTTAACCGGTCAGATGATCCGCCGAGTGATTGAACTAGTGCGCGAAGTAGAGAGTAATTTAGTATCCATGTTGACCGTTTTTGGTGACCATACTACTGAGTCATTACCTACAATTAAAGATAATAAGATAGAGGCAGAAGGCCCAATCATGAACGCTGAGTTACGTGAAGACGTGGTCACGGGTCAGGATGAAGTTGATGATCTGCTATCAAGTCTGGGTTTCTAATTAGGAGTCAATTTAATGTCATTTGATGTTGATGAAGAGATACTCCAGGACTTTTTAATTGAAGCTGGTGAGATTTTAGAGCTTCTACAAGAGCAGCTGGTCGCTCTTGAAAATAATCCTGATGACAGTGATTTACTTAATGCTATTTTCCGTGGATTTCACACCGTCAAAGGTGGGGCAGGTTTTCTAAGCCTTAAACCCATGGTTGATGTGTGTCACGAAGCAGAAAACACGTTTGATCTTTTACGTACTGGTAAACGTGTAGTCAATGCAGAGCTAATGGACATAATTTTGCAAGCGGTTGATGCAATTAATACCATGTTTGCTCAAACTCAACAGGGACAACAACAAGACCCTGCCGATTCAGACTTGTTAGCAAAACTAAAATTATTAAGCTCTGGCGCTCCACTGCCGTCTGAAATGGGTCAATCAACTGCTGAACCTGAAATCATAGAAGAAGCCGCTGAAGTCTCTGAACCTGAATATGTCGAAGACATTAGTGTGCAATCTACTTCTGCACCTAGCTCAACTGGTATTGATGAAATTGACGAATCTGAATTTGAAGCATTACTCGATGCCTTGCATGGCTCAGGTAAAAGCCCAACCTCAACAGCTACATCCGCTGTAAATCAAGACACCATAGCACCTAAATCGGCCAGTGCATCATCAAGCAATAGTGATGAAATTACCGATGATGAGTTTGAAGCATTACTTGATGAGCTTCATGGTTCTGGATCGTTTAAAGCCAAAGCTGAAACCACTAGCGAACCCATTAAGCCAGCAGAACCGGTTGTTGAACCATTAGTCGACTCTGATGAAATTACCGATGATGAATTTGAACGCTTATTAGATGAATTACATGGTAAAGGCAGTGCTCCAGTCGTTGCTAAACCAGCAGCCCCTGTCGTAGCGGCTACGCCTACACCTCCTAAAGTTCCTGACGCACCGAAAGCTGTTACACCAGCCCCCGTTGCCAAAGCCGCGCCGGCAGCAGTGCCCGTACCTAAAGCTGAAGTCGCCAAAGATAAAGCGCCTGTACCTGTCGCGGCTAAAGCCAATGCAGTCCCACAAGGCGAAACGACGGTTCGTGTAGATACTGCTCGTTTAGACCAGATTATGAATATGGTTGGCGAATTAGTGTTAGTGCGTAATCGCCTGGTGAGTTTAGGCATTACCCGCGAAGACGAAGAAATGTCTAAAGCGTTGGCCAACCTTGATCTCGTTACCGCTGACTTGCAGGGTGCGGTAATGAAAACCCGCATGCAGCCAATTAAGAAAGTGTTTGGCCGTTTCCCAAGGGTTGTCCGCGATTTAGCTCGAACATTAAATAAAGAAATTGATTTGATCATGATTGGTGAAGAAACCGATCTTGATAAAAATTTAGTTGAGGCACTAGCCGATCCATTAGTCCACTTAGTGCGAAACTCGGTAGACCATGGTATTGAAATGCCGATTACGCGTGAAGCCAATGGCAAGCCTCGAACAGGCACCATTACGCTTTCTGCGAGTCAAGAAGGTGACCATATCCTGCTTAAAATTGAGGATGATGGCGCAGGGATGGATCCTGAAAAGCTAAAACAAATTGCTATCACTCGCGGCGTGTTAGACGAAGATGCCGCATCAAGAATGACTGATAACGAAGCGTATAATCTGATTTTTGCACCAGGCTTCTCAACTAAAGTTGAGATATCTGATATTTCAGGCCGTGGTGTGGGCATGGATGTGGTTAAAACTCGCATTAATCAGTTAAACGGTACTGTTCACATTGATTCAATGAAAGGCAAAGGCACGGTTCTTGAAATTAAAGTGCCGTTGACCTTGGCGATTATGCCAACCTTAATGGTCGATGTGTCTAAGCAAGTATTCGCATTGCCGCTGTCGAGTGTGAATGAAATATTCAATTTAGATTTAACTAAAACTAATATTGTCGATGGCCAATTAACGGTGATTTTCCGTAATAAAGCTGTGCCATTGTTTTATCTTGAGCATTGGCTTCATAGCAAGAAAACGACGTTTAAGCATGGTGATAAAAAGCATGGCCATGTTGTTATTGTGCAGCTTGGCACTTTGCAGATTGGTTTTGTTGTCGACGCACTTATTGGTCAAGAAGAAGTGGTGATTAAGCCCTTAGGCAGTATGTTGCAAGGCACGCCTGGTATGGCTGGAGCAACAATTACTTCAGACGGCGGCATTGCGCTTATTTTAGATATTCCCGGTTTACTTAAACATTACGCCAAAAATAAAAACAAAAAATAAAAAAGTTCCATAAATTAAGGAATTAAATGGCCATAAAAGTATTAGTTGTAGATGATTCTAGCTTTTTTCGACGTCGAGTCAGTGAAATTGTTAATCAAGATCCTGATCTCGAAGTCGTTGCTGTTGCTGTTAATGGCAAAGAAGCGGTTGAGATGGCTGCAAAGTTAAACCCTCAAGTGATCACGATGGATATCGAGATGCCGGTTATGGACGGTATTAGTGCTGTCCGTGAGATCATGGCTAACAATCCTACACCTATTTTAATGTTTTCTTCGTTAACACATGACGGAGCTAAAGCGACACTTGATGCGCTAGAAGCTGGCGCGCTCGACTTTCTCCCGAAACGTTTTGAAGACATCGCGACCAATAAAGATGATGCAATTAGTTTGCTACAACAGCGCATCAAAGCGTTGGGTCGCAGACGAATGTATCGACCGAGCGCGTTATCAACTCCGAGTGCATTATCTAGCAATACAATAGACTCTCGTCGTTCATCGAGCTTATCAGACAACAGTTTAAGTGCATCTCGCCGACCATTAAGCTCAAGAATTAATCAAAGCACTGCAGCTGTTGGGAATGCTTCATTACCCTCGCGCAGCGGATTAACTTCGCCAGTGACTGAGCGTCAATCAGCACAGATTGCTCCATCAGTGTCTACTATTCGAGCCAGTGGTAAACAATACAAAGTCTTATTAATCGGTACCTCAACAGGTGGGCCTGTTGCACTACAAAAAGTGCTGACGGCATTTCCAGCTAATTACCCGCACCCTATTGTACTCATTCAACATATGCCGGCCGCGTTTACGCCCGCATTTGCTGCTCGTTTAAACTCGTTATGCAAAATAGAAGTGAAAGAAGCACAAAATGGCGACGTCATGCGTGCTGGTTGTGCGTATCTTGCACCTGGTGGTATGCAGCTAATGTTAGAGCGCGCCGGGATGACCGCACGCTTAAAAGTGTTAGCTGGTAACGCAGACATGAATTATAAACCATCGGTAGATATTACTTTTGCGTCAGCATCTAAAGCTTATGGTGGTGATGTCTTGGCTGTGGTATTAACTGGGATGGGAGCCGATGGCCGCGAAGGCGCCAGAATGCTTAAGTCAGCTGGAGCGACTATTTGGGCTCAAGATGAAGCCAGTTGTGTCGTATATGGAATGCCACAAGCCGTTGCTTCTGCTGGAATATCGGTACATTCTATTGCGCTTGATAATATGGCCGATGCGATTTTAAAAGAGACCAGTCGTGGCTAATTCAGCAACATCATTAATCACTAAGCTTCGATTAGGCTTATTTTTGTGCTTTGTTGCCATCCTTGTGTTAGGCAGTTTATATCTTGATTCACGGCGTAAAATGACCTTACTTACAAAAGAGGTTGAACAACTAAAATCTTCGCAAGTGTTATTGATGGTACCGGAAGACCAAGCTGAAAATATTTCCAATTGGTTGTTAATGCATCCAGAGCAAACCCAAGCCATGATTAGTCAGTCGGGCAAAAATGACACGAAAAGTGTGCTAGTTGGGCCAGGAGCAGAGGCGCCTAACAATGACAAATTATCACCATCGACTGACAGCTCACAGACATTACCAACGCATGAAGTTATAGTGTCTGAAAATGCTCAAGGCGTTAAAGTGATTCGCTTGCCTAATGGCGGTATTCGAGTTACCACTCGAGAAGATAAACAACAAAAACAGCAATGAGCATTCCATCGCATAATGATAAGTTGAGAGGCTTTTTTTGAAAGTATGGACAGTAGCAAATCAAAAAGGTGGTGTCGGTAAAACCACCACGGTTGCCAGTTTAGCTGGAGCGTTAGCTAAACGTGGTCAACGTGTGTTGATGATTGATACCGATCCTCATGCTTCATTGGGCTATTACTTGGGTATTGATTCCGATGAAGTACCAGGGTCGCTTTATGATGTGTTTTTAAATCATCAAGCTTTGACTCAAGAATTGATTATGCAAAATGTGATACCCACTCAAATAGAAGGTTTAGATATTATTCCCGCCAATATGGCACTTGCCACACTTGACCGTTCTTTAGGTCATCAAGAAGGTATGGGGCTAGTATTACGTAATTTATTATCATTAGTTGAAGACAAATACGATGTGGCCATTATTGATTGTCCGCCAGTGCTTGGGGTATTAATGGTCAATGCGTTAGCGGCGAGTAATCATATTATTATTCCGGTGCAGACTGAGTTTTTAGCGATAAAAGGTTTAGAGAGAATGGTGAAAACCATGGAAATTATGGGCCGTTCTAAAAAGACCCGTTATAGCTACACAGTGTTACCGACAATGTACGATAAACGCACCAAAGCATCACCAATAGCGTTACAGTTTTTACAAGACAAATATGGACAAACATTGTGGCCTAATGACGTGATCCCAGTAGATACCAAATTTAGAGATGCCAGCCTAGCGCATTTACCCGCATCACATTATTCTGCGACGAGTCGTGGGGTTAAAGCATACAATCGTCTGCTTGATTTTTTATACGCTCGGGAGTTTACTCATGTCAAAATCGGTTGATGAAACTGTTTTTGATTATTTCAGTATTTTATTACAGGAACCGGCAGAAGCCCAACCTGCAATAACATCTGAAACCAAGCCAGTCGCTGCACCTATCGCGGTTCATCCTAAATCGATAGACAATGCTAAGTCAGCACAAGAGAGTGCAGATGTGACCAGTAAACCTGAGTCTTCATTTGCGTCACAAATAAAAGCTGCGAGTGCTCGACGTTTTGCTGAACCCGCAACTCAAGTCGATAAATTAGCACTGGAAAAGCTACTGTCTGCGGTATCGCATGTCGACAAAGGCACTGATATACAGCTGCAAATTAAGGCCAGTGCAGAAAGAGTGCGTCAAGCTATCAGCCAAACAGAGACGACACCTGTTGAGCAATCCGCGCTAAAAAGTATAAATATACAAAAAACGTCATTAACGAATAAAGAAATCAAACCGTTAGTCGATATAAAAACTGATAATAGTGCGCTAGCTGAATTAAAAGACGCTATTATTAAACATGACAAGCTCGCTGAAGACAAAGCCGCGCAACAACAAGCGTTGCAAACGCAAACTGGGGCGACACCACCGAGTATTACTCAAAATTTACAAGACGTATTAGATGATGAATTTCAGGTATTATTCTTTAATGTTGCAGGCTTAACCTTAGCCGTGCCATTAGTGAGTTTAGGTGGCATTATAAAGATAGAGAAAATTAACCATCTCATTGGTAGGCCGTCATGGTTTAAAGGAGTGCAAACTCACCGCGACAGTAAAATTAATGTGGTTGATACCTGTGCCTGGGTCATGCCAGAAAAATATACACCGGCACTGGCAGAAACAGTGAACTATCAGTATCTTGTTATGTTAGAAAACAGTTCTTGGGGCTTAACCTGTGAGTCATTGGTTAATGCCGTGAAGATAGACAAATCACACGTCAATTGGCGTGAAAAACCGGGTAAGCGTCCTTGGCTTGCTGGGGTAGTAAAACAACAAATGTGTGGCATTTTGCATGTACAAGCATTGATTGAAATGCTTGATGCAGGTTTAGGTTGTCAGGATTCGATTGACCGAGGTTAACTATGAGCGATTCTAGAAGTGTAGCAGCGGTTGCTGCGGGTAAAGACGATGCAGTATTACAATGGGTAACATTTAAGTTAGACCATGAAACCTACGGCATCAATGTAATGCAAGTTCAAGAAGTGTTGCGTTATACCGAGATAGCCCCTGTGCCGGGCGCGCCTGATTATGTACTAGGCATTATTAACCTTCGTGGCAACGTCGTGACCGTCATTGATACGCGCTCACGTTTTGGTTTGCAGTCAGCTGAGCTTGATGATTCTACCCGTATTGTGATTATCGAAGCCGAAAAACAAGTTATTGGTATTTTGGTAGACAGTGTTGCAGAAGTGGTTTATTTACGTCGCTCAGAAATCGATAACGCGCCAAATGTGGGAACTGAAGAAAGTGCTAAGTTTATTCAAGGCGTGAGTAATCGTGATAATGAATTATTGATTTTAGTCGACCTAGATAAGTTATTGTCAGACGACGAGTGGGACGAATTAACACAGCTTTAATTTTTAATTTGTAATCCTAAAGCCAACCATTGTTTGTTGGCTTTTTATTTTGCTTTTATGTAATGGCAATGTAGGTATGTTGATGGGTGATGAATTTTTAATTGCTGCGCTAGTTTCCGTGATTATTTGCCTTGGTTTGGTGCTTTACTTACAAAAACAATCACGCAAGTTAAAGACTAAAGTTGACGCATTAACCGTGCTAGTTAAAGAAAGTGATCGCCAACGCGAAGCTGTAAAACGCGAATTACAAGAATTGCGCAGCGGCACGATTGGTGTTGGCCGTCGAGTGGTTGAACTAGAAAAAAAGCTTGTTCAACAGTCCGATATGATTGAAGAATCCAGCCAGCAAGACCCACAAGCTAAGTTGTATTCTCGTGCGGTTAAAATGGTTGCGCTAGGGGCGGGTATTGAAGAGTTAATTCAAGAATGTGAACTACCCAAAGCCGAAGCCGAGCTGATTTTAAGATTGCATCGAAAGTAATACCAATCCGCATTCTGAGTCATCACTTATTAAGACGGAATGGTATATAGATAAAAACAACAACGCCATCAACTTGATGGCGTTTTGTTACTAATTATTAGACTG
Organism: Shewanella sp. MF05960; assembly: GCF_050849305.1. Classification (NCBI taxonomy): domain Bacteria; kingdom Pseudomonadati; phylum Pseudomonadota; class Gammaproteobacteria; order Alteromonadales; family Shewanellaceae; genus Shewanella; species Shewanella sp. MF05960. The sequence goes on from NZ_JBOZPS010000017.1 coordinate 56,316, forward strand.
ATTAATGATTAGACTAACTAATGACTAATTAATTGTCATTGAAAGCATAAGAATAGGCTTGAAGTCGCGCTTATTTTCGACGCATTTTAGCGACGAACATACCGTCACTGTCTGCCAGTTGCGGCCATATGGTGAGCATGTTGCATAACTCACCAGTAAACGGGTGTGTAATTGGAATAAGCTCAAATTCATTGGTTTGCGCCAAAAAAGCCTCCACGACATGCTCGTTCTCACTCGGCGACAGTGAACATGTGGCATACACTAACTGCCCACCCGATTTAACAGCTGCAGCACTTCGAGTTAAAATATCCAATTGAAGCGCGGGTTTATCGCTGACTGCACTGACATCGTCTAACCAGCGCATATCAGGATTTCGGCGCCACGTGCCCGTACAGCTGCAAGGTGCATCGACTAACACGCCATCAAATGCATTGGGGTTAACGGGAAGGGCATCTGACTTCCAAGCTGAAACCGAGATATGCTTAAAACCAGCACGCTTAGCCCGTTTGTTCAGTTCTTCTAATGGTTTGTTACGGATATCTGAGGCAATAATACTGCCGCGACTATTTGGGTCTTGTTGCAGCATCAACGAACGTAATTGCAAGGTTTTACCGCCAGCGCCACTGCAGGCATCCCACCATTGTTCATTCGCTTGGGGCTGACAGATCTGGCCAATCACTTGCGACGCAAGATCTTGAATCTCAAGATGCCCGAGTTTATACGTGTCGACTTCATTGAGGTTAATACTTTTATGACCCAGGCTCATGGCGTCAGTAAAAAACTCACTTGCTGTAGCTTCAATACCCGCTTTAGACAACTGCGCTAAAGCTTGTTTAGTCGTCATATTTTGTACTCGGGCCCAAATGGGTGGGCGGCTGCTCATGGCTTCAACAACGGCTGTTTTTTCTGTTGCTGTTACAGGGCAGGTTTGCCAAAACCATTGGGGTAATAAGTCACTGGTTTGGCACTGTGTCATACCTGATAAGTCAATAAATAGCGCTAACTTATCATTGACACTCTCGGTGCGTTGAGTTTTGTTAACTTGATCTCCAGGAGCTTCCTTCTCTGCTTTGGTCGCATCGTGCCATGCTGCAATATCGTCCCAAGCTTGGGTGACATCGTGCCATGTATGTTGTTCAAGTGCTGCACAGGCACTTAATTGCCTAAACCAAATCACATGCTGTTGTGATGCTTGTAACTGGCTCAGCCAACCCCACCAACGAAATAAACCAAATAGACTTTCGCGGATCACTCGTCTGTCTTTTGAACCGTGTTTTTTATTTTCACGAAAATATTGGCCAATAATCCTATCAGCAGGCATTTTGCTGCTCATCACTTGATTAAACAACATTTCGATTGTTGCTGCATAACTGAGCGCACGCTTTTGCGCTGGCGTAGTGGCTTCAATGTTGAGGGTATCATTGAACACAGAAAGGGCGGGTTGAGCAGAACGTGTTTGACTCATGTAATGACCTGATATGACGATATAACAACGATGTTGGTGCAACTTAATGCAATATGGCGGTAGTTTACCATGTCTTGAAACGAAATCATTATAAGCCAGTGGAGTTAGTTAAGCCTTCACTGGCTTGATATTGAGTTTGTGTTTAGAGCATTAAACGTTAAAAGTCTAAAGATAATGCAAAGCAAAGATAAGCCATTAGCGAACGTGTCTGCTCAAATTCTTTTGTACAAAACTCGACAAAGTCGTCACTGCACACTTGTTCAATCGAAACGGGTTTAATGGCGATAAAATCTTTACGTTTTAGCTCGTCTATTAACGGATGCTGGCTATCAAACCCTCGTGGCGGTCTAATTAGGCTGTCGCCAGTGAGTTCAAAACCAGCTTTGCTCAATACGGCTAAGGCTTTTTTGTAACCGTTTGGATTTTCATCTATGCACTGTCTAATGGCATTTAATGCTTTAGCTTCGGGATGCCAAATACCTGCAGCAATAAAGCATTCGTCGTTAGCTACATGCACATAAAACCCTGGGGCATGCACATCTTTTGCTTGAAAGTGGCGAAACTGAATACCTACATTGGTTTTATATGGTGTTTTATCTTTGCTAAAACGGCTGTCGCGTTGCGGGCGCATTAAGCTGCCACCGACTTTTTTAGGAACGGCAGTAAAACGAGGCGACAACCCTAGAACCGTGCCCTGCATCGCTTCAATAAATTGCAATGCGGGTGTACGCACGCGATCTTCATAATCAGGTTGATTCGCTTTAAACCACTCTCTGTCGTTGTTGTTGGCCAGCTTATGTAAAAAATCAAAACTTTGTAGGCTAAACATAGCAATACCTTTTAAACGGGTTTACTTAATAGAAACTCAACCATCATAATCAATGTGGTAGACGAGTGAAACCAAGATTAAATGTCGAAGTTATAATTAAATCATGCAAAAGATGAGTGATATTTGACCTTTTTTATTTTTACTTAGCGAATTTAAGGTGTTTATCTCAAGTTGACGTGTGTTTTTGGTCATTTTATTGTCAAGTGTTAACGTTGTAACTAACTGAGTTGATGTTTTATTTTCTTCTAAGCGTTAATGTTAGTTTGATATAAATAAAGCGTTAGTGTTAAAATTGAGCCAAAGGTTGTTTTATCCCAGTCTTGTTGTTTTTATTTGTCGTGCAGCATCTTGTTCACTCTTTCCTAATTCGTATTCATTCATAATGACTCATCCATCCTCTGGATTAACATGTTAATGTAATGAGTACGACTTGCTGACGTTAAAAATTAGTCAGTCGTGAGTCAATTAGTGGGTGAGAATATATTGAACGATGTCACATTGATGGCAACAAAGTCACAGATTGACGATATTACAGTACATAATCATACATAGATTTTATTGATAGATTACACTCTGGAATGAAAATTCCTCTACAAGAAAGGATTGACCATGACTGAACACTCCCTCGGTATTGTGGGTTGGCGAGAGTGGGGCACTTTTCCTGAGATTGGCAACGAAAGAGTCAAAATCAAAGTGGATACTGGCGCAAAAACGTCCTGTTTACATGCGTTTAAAATTAAACCGTTTCAAAAAGAAAAACAAAAGTGGGTCCGAGTTTGGCTTCATCCAGATCAAGACTCAGATCGTGAAGTAGTGTGCGAATTCCCTGTATTTGATCGTCGAGCGGTAAGTGACTCTGGCGGACATGTGACGAAGCGCTACGTGATAAATACGCCGATTATTATCGGTGACCAACAATTTGACATCGAACTGACCTTAACAAACAGAGATAACATGAAATTTAGAATGTTACTCGGTAGACGCGCATTAGAAGGGCGTTTTTTGGTTAATTCAGCAGAGTCGTTTTTAGCAGGAGAATAGCAAAATGCAAATCGCCATTATGTCGAGAAACCGTAATCTTTACTCGACAAGTCGTCTTAAAGAAGCCGCCGAAGCTCGTGGTCATACAATTAAAATTGTCGACCCATTAAAGTGTTATATGAACATCAACATGAATGCACCAAGTATCCATGTTCGCGGCGAAGAATTGCCGAAATTTGATGCGGTTATTCCGCGCATTGGTGCTTCGGTGACTTTTTATGGCACAGCTGTTCTGCGTCAATTCGAAATGTTGGGTACACACCCTTTAAACGAGTCTGTTGCCATTACACGTTCTCGCGACAAACTGCGTTCACTGCAGCTTTTGTCACGTAAAAATATTGGTTTACCGGTAACCGGTTTTGCTAACCAACCAGCCGATGTTCCTGACTTGCTTGATATGGTAGGCGGCGCACCGTGTGTGATTAAATTACTTGAAGGTACTCAAGGTATTGGCGTGGTATTAGCCGAAACGCGTAAAGCCGCTGAATCGGTTATTGAAGCCTTTATGGGCTTAAAAGCCAACATCATGGTGCAAGAGTATATTGCTGAAGCTGGCGGTGCCGACATTCGTTGTTTTGTGATTGGCGATAAAGTCATTGCTGCAATGAAGCGCCAAGCATTACCGGGTGAGTTCCGTTCTAATTTACACCGTGGTGGTTCTGCGAGCATTGTTAAATTAACCCCAGAAGAGCGCTCAACTGCACTTCGTGCGGCTAAAACAATGGGCCTAAACGTTGCCGGCGTAGATATTTTACGTTCTAAGCACGGTCCACTCGTGATGGAAGTAAACTCGTCGCCAGGTCTTGAAGGCATCGAAAAAGCCACTGGCATTGATGTGGCAGAAAAAATTATTCAATTTATTGAAAAGAATGTTAAGCCTACTAGCTCGAAGACTAAAGGAGTCGGTTAATGGCAAAAAAGCACGAACCGTTTGTTATTGGTGATGTTAGCGTCGCGGCAGGTACACAGCTTAGTGTAAAACTGCCCGCAGCAAAACTGTATAACGATACGCCAATGGATTTGCATGTAGAAGTGTTTCACGGTACTAAACCTGGCCCTACTTTATTAGTGTGTGCAGCTATCCATGGCGATGAGTTAAATGGCATTGAGATATGTCGACGCTTGCTCGGTCGTGTGAATGCTAAAACCTTAACCGGCACATTATTAGTGGTCCCGATTGTTAACGTATTTGGCTTTATTCAGCAATCGCGTTACCTGCCTGATCGCCGCGACTTAAATCGCTGCTTTCCAGGAACCGCTAAAGGTGCGCTTGCCAGTCGCCTAGCGCATTTGTTTAGCAGCATGTTAGTTAAGCGCGCAACTCATATTGTTGATTTGCACACCGGTGCGATTCATCGTGAGAACTTGCCGCAAATTCGTTGTGATACTGACGATGAAACCATGCTCGCGATGGCCAATGCCTTTGGTGCACCAGTGGTGATGTCTTCTAAAGCGCGCGAAGGCTCTATGCGTGGTTACGCTAACAGCCTTGATATTCCGTGTATTTTATACGAAGCCGGTGAGGCATTACGCTTTAGTGACATGTCGATTAAGTCAGGCCTTAATGGCGTGATTAATGTGATGCGTTGTATTGGTATGCTTAAAGGTAAAATTAAAGCCACAACCAGTGTGAATGCCAGCCGCAGTTATTGGGTCCGCAGTGAAGCCGACGGACTTGTTAACATCAAGCTAAAGCTGGGTGAGCGGGTATCAAAAGGTCAAGTCTTGGCTAATATCGTTAACCCTTTAGGTGGCGAACCATGGCCGTTATTGGCACCGTCTGACGGCATTATTATTGGAAACAGTAATATTCCGGTAACCAATGAAGGTGAAGCCCTGTTTCATATAGCCCAATTTAGTGGCGATGAAATTGAAATTATCAATGACAATCTTGATGATTTTATGCAGGAATACGCATAGCTTGACGAGTGAATAGCTTGACGAATTAACAGCTTGATTAGAGTGAAAAATGGCGTGGAATCGAATTCCACGCCATTTTTTTATTCTGTAGTTTATCCCCAGGTGATGTTTGAATCATATGTAATAATTGCCAAATAATATTAACGCTTTTCGTTCGGTAAATTGAGGCTTTAATTGTTATTTATTTGATAAATTTCAAGTAGATACCATAATTGAACTTATAAAAAATAAGGTTATGTATTTTAACCGTTTAACGCTATATTATTCATCATTAATTAAGCTTCGTCTTATAATCTTTGAACAGCTAGATTGCCGCTTTAGTGAGTGGTGTTAAAAATGTGCAAACGATTAAATCTTCATTACTCTCAGACTAGGAAGTCCGTGCCTATGCGCAATAATCAACCCGTGACCCAAAAGCAATATCATTTTGATGATGATTTACGCCTCATTTCTGGTACGGATTTACGTGGTCATATTACCTATTGCAACGATGCGTTTGTTGAGGTCAGTGGTTTTGATAAAAGCGAGTTGATTGGTAAACCGCATAACCTTGTGCGCCATCCTGACATGCCTAGTGATATTTTTAAAGCCATGTGGGGATGCATTGCTGCGGGCAAAGTGTGGATGGGATTAGTCAAAAACAGACGTAAAAATGGTGACCACTATTGGGTGAGTGCCTTTGTCACGCCTATTTTTGAACACAACAAAGTGGTCGGGTTTGAGTCTGTGCGTATCGTCGCATTACCCAGTGAAATCGCCCGTGCAGAAACGGCTTATGCTCGGATTAGAAATAATAAACCACCTAAACCTCTTAGTGCGAAGCTAAAACACCATGCTATTAAGCTGTTACCTACTTGGTTACCCATGCTTGTTCTTAGTTTTGTATTATTTGAGCTTTGGGGGAGTGGAGCCGGTGGTGTTGGTTTGTTGACATTGATTATTTCGACAGCGTGGAGCGGATATAAACAACAACAAGATTGGTTTGAAGTGGTTAAGCTTAACCCTAATTCATTTACTGACTTAACCGTTGCTGAAACATATTTTGCCGATTTTGGTGCTAAAGCACAGGCAAAATTAGCACTAGGATGTGAAATTGCTCGTTGTCGTACAGCAATGACACGCATTGAAGATGCCGCGAAGTCATTAGATGGTATTGTTGAACACACTCAAGTTGAGGCCGAATCGTCTGCAAAAGCGGTTGCGCATCAAAGCCTTGCGACGCAACAAATTGCGTCGGCTATTACGCAAATGTCGACAGCGATTCAAGAGGTGTCTGCCAATGTGGAACGCAATGCCGACAGCGCTAAAAATGCTTTAGACAACGTCAATGAAGGCGCAATGCTTGCTGATCAAGCAAAACATTCCATTGATGAACTCAATATTTCAGTTGCTGATATTGCCACTACGGTACGCGAATTATCAGCGTCGACAGTTGAGATTGGCCAAGCTGCGAGCTTGATTTCCAGTATTGCCGACCAAACCAACTTACTGGCATTAAATGCCGCTATTGAAGCGGCGAGAGCAGGCGATCAAGGGCGCGGGTTTAGTGTTGTCGCCGATGAAGTGCGCTCTTTAGCGGTTAAAACACGTGAGTCAACTGACAAAATTCACGGGATAGTGAATGTGCTAACCAAACGTGCAGAAAATGCGGTACAAGTGTCGGTTAAAGGCGAGCAAGCTGCAATGAATGGTGTGGGTATTGTTGATAAAACCCGCAATGCTTTAGCTTCGATTAATCAATCTGTTCAGCAGATTACACAATTAACGTTAGACATGTCAGCCGCGGTTGAGCAACAAAGTGCCGTGGCGGAACACATTAATCAGCAAATTATTGATATTGCTGATTCTGCCGAAATTACCAAAGAGTCCTCGCAAAAGTCACTGCTTAATAGCAACGAGCTAGGGAAGTCTGTATTAATGGTGCGTTCAATTATTCGCCGTTTTGCAGTCGGGACCTTAGGTAAAAAATAAGATTTGAGCTATTGGTCATTAAAAAAGGCCCGGCATTAATCTGTCGGGCCTTTTTATGGTGGTAATTTTAGCGAACTGTTTGTGGGGATTTATACTTTTTGTGAGTGCTTGTCGTGTTTATTAATGCCTACCGCCTACCGCCTACCGCCTACCGTTTAACATTTAACATTTAACATCTAACTCTCTTGCACCTTAGACATTAAAGCTTAAACCGTTCTACTGAAGCGGTTAATGAATGAGCCAGTTGATTTAGCTGCTCACTACGTTGCGCCATTGTGGTCGACTCGTCAGCATTTTGTGTAGCTGCTTCTGAGGTTTCTGTCATGGTTTGTTCTATTTGTTGGCTGTAACTCACTTGCTGCTCTGCGGCTTGAGTAATACTTTGACTCATGCCATTAATGATCCCTAATGCAGCTTCTATTTGTTCGATAGCATCGTGTAAAGACACACTTTGTTCTACACATTCATTGGCTTGATTTTGGCCCTGAGATATCGCATTGACCGCGTTAGTGGTTTCTTGTTGCAGCGCACTAATCATGTTTTGAATTTCAGCAGTCGATAATTGAGTACGCGAGGCAAGGGAACGAACCTCATCTGCCACAACAGCAAAGCCTCGGCCGTGTTCGCCCGCTCTAGCCGCTTCAATAGCTGCATTTAATGCAAGTAAGTTGGTTTGATCTGCAATCGCGCTGATGGTGGTCAAAATGCCGCCAATATTGTCGCTGTGCTGACTGAGCTTAGTCATAATAATCACCGAGTCACCCAACCCTTTTGATAAAGCATCAATCCGAATACGGTTATCATTGGCGATGGTTTTAACTTGCTCGCCTTGGGCTGAGGCTAATTTCACGTGTTGTTCAGACTCTAACGCTTGCTCGTTTACGGTCATTGAGCTGTGATGTATCTGTTCTGCCAGTTGTTTCGCTTGCTCAATATGACTAATTTGCCCTAATGCTGATGTCGATATTTTTTGACTTTGATCTTGCGATCGAATTGCCGCGTCATCCAGTAAGTGGGCGTCGCGGTTAATGTCTTGTAATAACTCAGTAAGATCATCTGTTAATTTATTGATGTTATCCATGAGTTCCCCAAACTCATCGTCATTGCGCTTTGTTAAACGCCGCGATAAATCGCCACTGGCAATGCGTGACAATGCACGATTACTGGCCTTTAGGGGCCCTAACATGGCGTTAGAAGTGAAGTAATAAATAAAGCCTGCCATCAACACAAATACAACGGCCATTAATATGGCTAATGTTTTAGCGGTAGTCACCTCATCGATAGCGAGCATTTGCATATCGTTAAAGCCTTGGTTGGCTAATTGCACCAGCTTATCTAATTGTTGGTTTGTGGATTCAAATAGTTGATTCGATTGTGTATAACTGGATTCCGCTTGCTGAAATTGCTTTACCACTTTCATTTGTGCGTTATACAAGTCACCTGGGTTATCAACTAACACCAAGATCTTCTCTAAATTGGCATCAAAGTCGGCTAACAATTGTGTTACAGGGAGCGCGGCGGCTTGTTGTTTGAGGTAATTATTATTAGTCGTGATATTGCCAAGTAACATCGCCACATCCTGCTTATGGACTTCAACGGCATCTGCCGTGGTTAAGCGACCCAGTTCGGTGACGGTGTTGCTCAGGGTAAATAACATGTCATCAATGCGAACACCTGAGCCAATAACGGCTTCTAATAATTGTGCTTCTGAGGCGGGTGCTTCTACAATTTCTAGATCGATCATGTTGTTACTGGCATCAATGTTAAGATTATCAAATTGATTTTTGAGTGTACTGAAATCATTTTTACTTTGTTCGATTGCCAGCTTGGCACTAAACATGGTTTGCGACGCTTCGGCATATTGTAAGTAGACGTTTTTAGCCTGGTTGAGTGCTTGATTCATTTGAGGATGATTGGCCACTTTGGCAGATAAATCCGCTAACGCACTCGAAAAATCTTGCTGTAAAGTATTAAATTGCTTAAAACTAATCGTAATATTGTCGTTGCCAATCTGCGAATAGGCCAAACTTTCTGTTTTGGCCATTTTGAGCAGGGTAATTTGTAAGGCATTAGATTGGTTTTGAACGGGTACGGCTAACACTTCAATATTGTTGTTCGCTGTTTGAATTTGGCTAAGCGAACGGTAAAAAAAACTACTACCAGCAAGTAATAATATGCCAATAGAAGCAAACCCCAGTGCTACTTTTTGTTTAATTGTTAATGTTAACATCGTCATTAAGTGTCTCTTATTATTTTTGTACAGTGATGACAGTCATTGTTAAGGACAGATTTATTCTCTTTTGTTAATTAAATGTAAATCTAGTTGCGGGGTAATGCAATCGTGCTGTGGAATTATTGTTCTGTTTCAGTATTCTTGAGTTTAAATGTCATTTTGTTTCAGTGTTGTGCTTACCAAGTTATGTGATAAACGGTGGTTCAATAAAGATAAATGCTAAATATATAGTAGATTAATACGAGGTTAATGTGAGATCACACAGCGTTTTACTAAAGCAACAAGCTGACGATATAGCAATTTCACCATCAAAAATTGTCTGTATTGGTCGTAATTATGTAGATCATATTCATGAACTGGGCAATGACATTCCTGATGAAATGGTGGTGTTTTTAAAGCCGAGTTCTGCTATTACTGGCACTTTGTGCAGTGAGATGGGTGAAACGCTGCATTATGAAGCCGAGCTGTGTTTTATGGTTAAGGATGGTCGATTTAGCGCGGTAGGCATTGGGCTTGATATGACCAAGCGTGAGTTGCAAGGCAAACTCAAAAAGCAGGGTTTACCGTGGGAGCGCAGTAAAGCGTTTGATGGCTCAGCATTGTTTAGCGAGTTTATTCCAATGACGTCGGCGCAACAAGATTGGTGTTTTCAATTAACCATTGATAACGTAATGACTCAACTAGGGCATCAGCAATTAATGACCTATCAACCCAACGCCATGTTTGCCGCCATCACTGAGTTTATGAGTTTAAATGACGGTGATATTGTGATGACCGGTACCCCAAAAGGGGTTGGCGCTGTTTCTGCTAATACTTCGTTTGAAATCAGCCTGTGGCCAAATGTACCTTTTGAGATATTTGAAACGGCACTGTCTGGCGATAAATCAATGACTCAGCTTTGTGGCCCAGCCATGTTAGTTAAACAATGGCAAGCAGTTTGAGTTACTGTGTGTTAAAAGCAAAAGACCCTCTTAGCTAAGAGGGTCTTTTTTATTCATAATCCAAATCAGTTTGGGTTATTTCATTAATGCAACGGCTTCCATATCGAGCTCAATATCAGTACAGCCTTTAGCGCAATAAATGCCAGGCGCTTTAGTATTTGGCTTGGCATTTTTGCTGTTAGGTGGCAATTGCAATGTCAGTGGTTTATTGCATTCGGCACAAGTCGCGCTGTTGCCTTTTAGCATGCGTTTAATCAGGTTTTTCTGCTGGTTAAATGACGCCAAAGTTGGGCCGTTTACCGCTGAAAAATCAAGTTTTTGTGTGTCGCTCATCATTGTTCCTATGCAGGCTATTTCACTTGGTCTGTTGGGCGCCAGCGCTGTAATGCAACGGGTAGGCTAACACCCTGAGCCGTTAATAGATTCACTCGTGCTAAGTAAGCGGCGCCGTGCATTAAGTGTTTGGCTAAGTCTACTGCATGACGCTGGGTGTAGTCATCTAAATAACTGCCTTTTGCCCAAGCGTTAAATGCACCAAGTGCTGGGCCGGCCCAGATTTGATAATCCATTTCACGGCCCGTTTCACCAGTATTTGACCAACGGCTTGATAAGCCAAGGTACCAGCGGAAAATTAACGCCATTTTACGTTTAGGGTTATCTTTAGCTCGCTCGATTTGTTTAGGGTCGCGCTCATTAAAATGCGTCACTGTGCCGGCCCAAATGTTATCTAGACTTGAACGAAACACTTGTTTTTCTAGCTTTTCACGCTCATCAGCCGGAATGGCTTCTATGGAGTCATAACGAGTATAGATTTCGTATAACTTGTTAGCGCGCATCGGGAAAAGGGTGCCGCGCTTAACCACTTGCAACTTAACGCCCATCTCGAACATATCAGCTGCTGGCGCCATGGTGACATCGGCCATTTCAGTCGTCGCTAATAATTTACGGGTATGTTCACTGGCGCCAGCTTCTACGCAAGCCTGGTTAATAGAACCGGTGACAATAAACGCTGCGCCCATATTGAAGGTCGCAAGAGCGGCATCGGGCGTACCCACGCCACCGCCCGCGCCAACGCGAATAGGGGTTTTGTAGTTGTATTGTGCCTGGACTTCATCTTTTAGCGCCAAAATCGTTGGCAACAAGGTCACTAATGGACGGTTGTCTGTGTGACCACCAGAATCGGCTTCGGCGGTAATATCATCAGCCATCGGCACTAATTGGGCTAATTCCATTTGTTCGGCGCTGATCAAGCCATCATCTAGCAGTTGTTGCAGCATTTTTACCGGTGCCGGTTGCATAAATTTAATCGCCACTTCGGTGCGGCTAATTTTAGCGATGACTTTGTTGTCTATGTGAATATCACCATGTGCATCACGGCTTAACCCTGCTGCGCGGTAATAGACAATTTGTGGCGTTAAACCTAAAAAGGCTGAGGCTTCAACGGTGCGCACTTTGTGTTTTAAAAATAGCTCTACGCTACCGCGCTCAAGTGCTGGCTCACTTGGACTATGGATTAAGTTAAAGGCGTATGGCCCATTTGGCAGGGCGGTTTGAATGCGCTTAATGGCTTGCTCAACGCGTGACGGAATGAGTCCCGCTGCGCCAAATGAACATAAAATACCGGCCTGGCCTAATGCGATAACCAGTTCTTCAGACGCAATACCGTTGGCCATTGCACCAGCGTAGTAGGCGTATTTAACCCCATGTACGCGGCGAAAGTTGCTGTCGCCTAAACTTTGGGTGCCAAGGGCGGGAGCAAAGGCGCTGACAGGTAGTTCATTGGCCGCAGTAATTGCATCGGTTACCACTTGTGCTTGTTGTGCGACGCCAAGGCCTTGTTGGTTATCATTAACCACATAACAGGCTTGCGATAAGTCTTTGAGCTTTTTGTTCATTCCAGCCGGGTCAAAACTGACGTGCTGCTGGCTGACTTGCCAAGGCCATGGTGAAAGCTTTTCGTTTTTTAATTGAGTTGTCATTATATTTTTCCTTGAAAAGCTAGGCTTCTTCAATACAAATAGCGATGTCTTTTACTTCGTATATACGTAAACCATCTTTGCTTAAATTGGCATCGCCAACGATGATGCGTTTACCGTTTTCGTCTTTCACTGCACTGATGTGAACATCTAAAGACATTTGTTTATTGAGCGGGTTAATTTGGCCGCGGTATTTCCATTTTATATCAGACAAAATTTGGCCGAATTTAGGATTGGTAAAACCAGCGGCTAAATCGTTAGTAATCGCGTAAGTTTGCATTAACTCGATGATAGCTTCAACGCCTAATGAACCGGGCATTACCGGATCTTGATGGAAATGGAATTGGAAGAACCAATCACTTGGGTCGATGGTACGTGACGCTGCCAAATAGCCCTGATGATATTTGCCGCCGTTATTGACGATTTCTGCCGTGTCGATAAAGTTAAGCTGACCACCGGCTAAGCGGTAATGTGGCTGATGTGCAGGCGCATTAAACACTCGCGATTGCTTATCGAGCAAGTTGATAATGGTGTCGGCTGCGACATTGTTGTCGACATGCCAGGGTTGGGTAATTTTACCGTTATCAATGCCAAGCTGGTTTTTTAGCGCATCACCTTTAAAGTAGCCAAACACTGCGCCGCCGGTATAAAACGGTTCGCCATCGACACTTAAATCAAAGGTAAAGTTTTGAATAATATTGCTGCCTGCAATCACGGTCGACAATAAACGCGAATCGTTAACGATGGTTTTGCCGCGTAAATCGACATGACGCAATAAGATGCCGTGACCATCGAGGTTACGGAAAAACAACTCCTGCCCAGGGAAACCCAATGTGGTGCCCATGTAGCCAGAAATAAAACCATTAGGTTGCAATGATATTTCCATTAACACCGAATATGGCATTACCGCCTGATGGCTGTTTTTGGCAAAATACCATGCATCTGTTGGCACTTCATATTCAGCAATACACGATGATGGTTTTTTCAATTCGCCACGCTTACCGTTAATGTCGATAACGCGGGTGGTTAATTGTAAATCACCGCAAGGTGTACGCGGTGGGATCAGCCCTTTATAAATGCTAAAGTCTGGCCCAAAGCATTTTTCAATATCGCCAGTAGCAAACTCAAACATATGATACGGCGTAAAAGGCACGGTATCAGGCATGCGGTTAGCGTATTTAGAATCAGCGCTGACTTGCGGTGCTGCAACGTGTTTAAGCGGGATAACGCCTTTATTGGTTGCTGCATTGGTGTCGGCTATTTTCGCCATTAACGGGGCGACATCTTGCTGGCTGGCTGAGTTGTTTATGCCAGTTGGTGTTTGATTTGTTGTGTCTGCTGTTGGCTTGGTGCTTGTATTAGCCATTGAGTCGCCAAGGTAGCGGGTGCATTGCGCTTCTTCTTTGATCATCACCCCGAGGTTTTGGAAATCGACTACTACTTTGCCATTAAGCAAAATATCAATATTGGCTTTAGCATATGGACGTGGCGAAATACCGATTTCTGTGACTTCCATACGGTAAGTTAACTCGCCGTGTTGCGGTAACACCTGTCCACGACAACGCACTTTTTGCGAGGCATTTTCCAGCGGTTGAAAACGGCCGTTTTCAACTAACGTATGCATACCAATATGCAACATAAAGAATTGCAGTAATTGGCCACAGCCTTCAGCCATTAATGAGCCGGCCATCACCTGGTCGCCCTGGAAGTGACACGGGAAATACCAATGGTCTGGCGCTAATTGTTTGTGGCCTTCAACTAACCCTAGGCCCCATGTGCCGCCGCCCACTTGTAAGTTGCTTACGCGCTCAATCATTAAGAACTTTTCAGACGCAAAACACAGCGATTTTTGCATGCCCGTTTGCAGCTGGTGGCCAACGTGTTCGCCACCAAAGCAGCTGCCAATATCGCCGGTTAATAAATGGTGGATTTGACCATAATCAAAGGCTGATTGTGTGCAGTGTAGTAACGGTGCAAATGTCGGTTTATTCGGGTTGTTAAGCACTTGCTGACGCAGTTTAATTTCATCTTCGGTTTGGATAACGCCTTTACCATCAGACAATTCTTTATCAGTAAAGAAGCCAGCACATCCGCCGTCCATTTTCAAAATCATCTTGTCGCCGACGAAACATTCGTACGAGAAGAAAAACAATAATGTATCGCCATTGCGGGCAAAATTGTTGATTTTAATGTCATAACGTAGGGTGTCGCCGCCACGCGGTAAATCACCTAGGAAGGTTAGGGTGCAGTCGAGTAGGCGATAAACGCGCTCGCCTTTGTTTTCAAAATCGATGCCTAAGTAGCTAATCAACATTAAATCGCACTGGCCTGACTCAACCGCGACTGCCCAGGGAATTTGGCCGTCAACCAGATATGGCGCATCAACTGGGATGTCGTACTCTGTGGTCATTGAGCAAGGTTTGTATTGATTGATAGTGGCATCAAGTTTGGTTACGCGAGACACCAATAAGTAGTCGGTAGTGGGTAAGCGGACGCGGCGTGAATAGCTGTCGATGATGGCATAATCTGGGCCAAATACTTTGCCGATATCACCTTCGGCATATTCCACTAAATCGGCGTAGTTCCAAATGCACGGTTTATCTGCCGGAATGGGGGCGGTGTAGGCCGGAACCTGCGCATGGTTAGGTTTACGCTCTGCCAGTACCGGTTGAGCTTCAACGTAATGCTGAGTTGGTGCATTGGTTGTTATCGTTGGTGCTATTGTTTGCGCTGTTGCGGCTGACGTCATCGAAGCCAGTTGTGATTTTAACAAGCTGTCTGCGACTTTTAACCCTGCCTCACGACTGGCTAAAAACGCTAAGTGGGCTTGTTGTGCTAGCCATTGATTTTGCTGGAAAGCCGTTAAATGTGCTGGTGGTATCGCCGAGTTAATCCCTTGAGTTGGATTAATGTGATTGTCTGTTGATTGAGGCTGCGAACCTGGAATCTGTGCTGAATGACTTGCGGGCATAATAGGCTCGTTATTATTGATTTTATTCGGGGCTTGTTCCACTGAAACGGGTTTTATCGCGGCGCATTGATTGACAATATTATCGATAGCAGCAACTGGGCTGTCGACGATATGTTGATAGATATCGCGGCCACCTAAACTGACTTGTTTAATTAAACTCAATTTGGCACTTTTGGTTAGCTGTTCTGTCAGTGGCTGACTTAAGCGACTTGCAAGCGCCTGCTGCTGTAATGTGTTGAGCGATAAACCAATGCGTGAGTATTGGTTTTCACTGGCGCTAATCACCTGTGCATTAACGTCCGCTTGTTGTAATTGCTGGCTTTGGATAAGTGCATTAAGCAAGCTTGCCATGCCAGAGGCGGCAAAGGTATGGCCTAACACATGCTGGGCGCTTGTAATGCTATTTGGCTTAGCCATTTGAGTTAACTGACTCGTTAACTGCAGGCCAAAATCAGACTGTTGGCAAAGTGGTGCAATATTAAGTTCGTTAATATCGCAGGTTTGCTCGAGTTTGAGCTTATCTTGCTTGGCAAATAGCACGCTATCAATACTGGCAAAGCTGTCGGTTGGATGATCCTGCTGTAATACAATCGCGCCAGCACCTTCACCTAAGTGGATTGTGCTTGTCTGCATTCCTGCTGCTTGCAGGTATGCATTGTTGAGTAGGCAGTTTTCAATACTGCCAGACAAATCGACCGCAGCAATAATCACCGCATCGAGCGGTTCTTGTAACGAGCCCATGGCAAATAAGTTTTGCGCCACATCAATACAGCGATTAACCGATTGTTCAGCGGCTGAAATCGTAAAGGCTGGGCCGTTAAAGTCCCATAACGATGAAATCCGCGACGCCATAATATTGCCAATAAAACTGGTGTACTGGTTTAATTTGGCGGCATCGAGCACGCTGTCCATGGCGATAGCTTCAAGGGCCTGGTATTCATCTTCACTGAGCTTAACGCCTTGAGCGGCGAGGCTTTGCGCTAGCTGTCTGTGCAAGTTCACTCGGCTGCGGAATTGGTGTAATTCTAATTCCGTTTCCATGGCCACTAACACGGCCACTTTGCTACCGGGTTTGAGGTTAGCATTCACAATGGCTTCGTCGGCGACTTTTATCAGTAACAACTGCTGCGATATTAATCGGTCGTCTTCATTCGGCGGCACTTTAAAGCGTAAAAAGTCAAAGTCGAATTGATTAATGTAAGCGCCATGAGGCGCCTGCTCAATACCGTATTTGGCCAACAATTCTGGATGTTTGTTAATGCCTTTCCAGCGCTGAGTGGGCAATGGGGTAAATAGATTCTGTTTGGCGCGAATACGTTCGGCCAGTTGGTTGATGTTACTGCACTGGCCAAAGTGAGCTGCCATCCCGGTAATATGCATCGGTTTTTCGCTGGCGTTGATCACCTGAGTCGGTTGTTGTGATGTTGCCGTGTTATCGCAGTACGATTCTAATAACAGGTGAGCATTACACCCCCCAAAACCAAAGACTGACACGCCAGCATGACGGGCGCGATTACCGGCTTTATCTGGCCAAGGTAGCACTTCATTGGGCAAGGTTGCCTGACCAAATAAGCCATTAGGAGAGGCGATAGGTGCGCTGATATTAATACTCGGTGGTAACACACCTTCACGCATGGCAAAAATCATTTTCATAATGCCTGGCATGCCTGCAGCGGTGAGTAAGTGGCCCAAATTAGATTTAGCCGAGCCAATCAATGGCGTGGCACTGCCATTGAGTTTGTCTTCAAAAAAGCGCTCCATTGAAGTTAACTCAACTTTGTCGCCTAATGGCGTCCCCGTGGCATGGCATTCAATTACTTCAATGCTGGCAGGGGTAATGCTTGAGTCTAATGAGGCGGCTTCACGATATGCTCGCTCAAAGGCTTGCACCTGACCTTTACTGTTTGGGCTAAGCACAAACTGGCCTTTACCGTCGTTTGATAAACCAATGCCGCTGACGAGGGCATAAATATGGTCGCCATCACGCTGGGCATCTTCAAGGCGTTTAAGCACTAAGACGCCAGCACCTTCACCGGCAAACAAGCCTTTGCTGTTGCTGTCAAACGGTGCTGAAATGCCGTGGTCTGGATAGGCATGAAAAATCGAAAAGCCCATGTTGATAAAAAAGGGATCTGCACCCGATACCGCGCCAGCCAGCATCATGTCTGCTTTGCCAGTATGCAAATAATCACAGGCAAGCTTTAATGCATAAACAGAACTAGCACAGGCCGCATCTAGGCTTAATTGCGCGCCGCCCAGCCCTAAGGCATCTGCTACTAGCTTTGAGGCATTGTGAGCCACTGCGCCATTGCGCCAATTATGTTGCTCGGTTTGTGCGGTTAACCCAAAATCTTGCAACACAAAATTAGGCTGCTGTAATTTGGTTTGTAAGGCTTTTTCGACCACGCTGTGATACAGCGGCACAAATAACTGGTTTGACTTAGCGGTTGGGAACGACAAGGTGCCCATCACAATACCGGTACGCTGTAAGCCAGGATGATTAAGATCGGTAATCCCTGCATCAGCTAACGCATTACGTGCCGTATCTGTGGCCCATAAAAAGCTGTCGTCTAGGCCTTTAAAAGCACTGCTATCAATATGATAACCATCAGAGTTAAAACTGAAATCCTGAATGTAGCCGCCCTTATCGCAATAAAAACGGTCTGATTGCCCTTGAACACCAATATAGTCATCTGGTGATGCATTGAGTTTTTGTGCGCTTATTTGGCTACGCGAATCTTTTTTATCAATTAAGTTTTGCCAAAATTTTGCCGGGGTATCGGCATCGGGATATTGGTTGGCTAAGCCTACAATGGCTATCTTGGGAGCAGCTTGAGAACTCAATGAGGTTCTCCTTCTAATAAAGTGTCACCATGCTCAACAGCAAAACTGTTGGCGGCAATGAATAAGGTTTGTTGTTCGATGGCTTCGTTTAAGCTTTGCATAAACGGGGTTAATGACATGGGTACTCTGTGAGTCATTAACTGGGCTAAACATTTCAATAAACTGTTGATGTCGTCAGCACCTTTGGCATTGACGGCCAACGATTGTGCCTGCACATCTGTGGTTTGTTGGCCAATAATTTTATCGATTAAAGTGGCGGTTTGTCTGTCGGCGCCAACTTCGACAAATAAACGACAGCCATGACTAATTGAGTCGCTGATAAGCTGGCTAAAGTCCAGCGGATGACAAAAGGTGTCGGCAATTGACTGAGCAATGGCGTGTGATGTTAATTCAACTGGCTGTTTTTGCGCTGCCGATAAAAATTGGGTCGATGAGGGTAGCGTTGCAGCTAATGGCTGCAGATAAAACTGTTTTACATCGTCAACAATATTGAGTGCCGCTGGGGTATGCATTGCCGTGACTCTATTGGCCGCAATGCCACGTTTACCGGCTTGTTTGAGTAATGCTTTACAGCTTTCTTCGCAGCCGGCTAACACTAAACTGTCGCCCTGAATAATAGCAATGTACGCCCGTGGATAATCGGCTAAGTGCGGGCTAAGGTCCGCAACGGTCGCGCGGGTCACAAAACTGTTCCACACTATTGGTTCATCATTTGCTAATTGCCAGGCTTGTCTCACACAGCGAAGCTCACCTGAAATGTCTTGATTAAAAATACTACTATTTCGGGTTGAATCGATTAACTGATGCGGGGCTTGCCATGCACCTAAACTGGCCCACATGGCGGCTTCGCCCATCGAATAGCCTAAAGCGAAGGCCGGTGTTATCTCAAATTCATCCTGCAATATTTTGCTAAGCATGTAACTTGCGCCCACACCCGCAATGGCAAGCTCACTGAGGCTCATGTGGTTATTGTTTTTCTCTGCTGTGGCATAAATCGCTTGAGTTTGCAGCATGGCTGGCAAGTCGCCTTGCGCTTCTAACTTAGCAAATAGCTTAGGAAAAACATGACCGAGCTGGCTAAACATCTGCGGGTAAACCGTGCCGACACCTGGGTAGACAAAACTCAGACCTGAAGCTCCTAATGGTGAAGCGGTAAAGCAACTGCCTGCAGGTGTTTTGTAGTGTAACTTTTTGTTGTTAAGCGTTGTGCTGTGTTGAGTTTGCTGCGCTTCGAGTGCCGCGAGCATGGTAGATGCTTCTTGCTGTAAACCGCTTTGACTCGTCGCCATTAACACCAAGGCATAAGGCGCTTGCGATTGGTATTGTTGCCATTGTTGGTGGATAAATTTGAGCAGGCCTAGCTCATCGCATGGCTCGCTGAGAGCGTCGCAAACGGCGGTTAACTGTGAGTGTAACTGGGCAATATTCTGTGCTGATACTGGCAGCATTAATCGGTTTGCTGCTAATAATGGTTTAGCACTCAGTAATTGATTGCCTTGTGTGAGCACGAGTGCGAGCACACCGATGTTACTCGGGTAACACAAGCTTGCCACGCGGCTTTGGTGTGCTGGGGTAAACCAAAAACCTTGGCTGTTGGGCACACGTCGATAGGCAATGTCTTCGATAAGCGCGACCAATGCATTGAGTGCATTATTAGCCTGAGTTAACTCTACCGCTTGAGGTTGAGTATGTTGTCTTTTGGCATGAGCGAGTGCTTGAACCATTGCTTGCTCGGTGTTATCACCACAACCTATTCCATTTAAATAGGCATGAGCATGTAAGCCATTTTTAGCCGCAGTAATTGCCGGCATAATCCACAGTTTATCGTTAAGACTCACAATATCGCAGCTGTGATTGCCAAGTAGACCTGCCGCGTCTAACAACAGGACTTCTAGCAACTTAGCTTCTAACAACTGAGCTTCTAACGGCTGATGCTTTATGGATAAATTACTCGCACTTTTTGCATCAGGCGCAGCCAACAACAAGGCCAGGCGCATTGGCTTGGCTTGTTGTTGTTTGAGATCAGCGGTTAACTTTTCGGTTAACGCTGCTTGCTGATCTGCGGACATCGCGTTTACTAAAAAGGTCACACGGTATCCTTGCTGTGCTGATTTTCAGGCTGGTTCGCAGGCTGATTGATAAAGGCCTGATTCAGCGTTTTGCTAATGGTGATTTTGGCATCACGCATTTGACAGCTTAAACGTCCATCTTGATGATACAAACTCACATTGGCCATTAACATTCTGCCGCTGTGTTTTAACACCTCAAGTTGGATGTAACCCTGATCGCCACTGGCAAAAGGTGCTACCGTGATAAATTGCCCCATTGATGATGGCAAACTGGCAGCATCGTACTTGAGCCTTGCCCAAACCAACATGGCCTGTAACAGCAAATCTTCGGCAAATATTTGGCTACCACCGGATACTGCCGATGGTGCAAAGCCTGGGCAGTCGGCAGGGTCAATTTGCGGTAACTTAACCTCACACAACAGCTGCGCATCATCAAAGCTCAACACTTGCTTAATACCCTGCAAGCGCGGCCCATGGAACAAGGTGCCGTTTTGATACAAGGTGTTGCCAGCGTGTATTGCGGGCATCTGTGCTAGCTTTTGCAGCACGGTTGCAGGTAACGATGACTGAGCAACCGCGGTGGGAGTTAGCGCGCCATTGACAACTAATGTTGCCTGATATTGCGGCTTCATTGTGCTGTCAGGCTCGTCTAACACACAGCTCGAAATCAATGCACTTAAGCCTGTGTCTGTGTGGGTGAGTTGCAGATTTAGTAAATGTGCCTGGTCGGTGTCAAAAATAACCCCTTTAAGCAATTTATAGTCAGCAATACTCACAGGCACATGGCATAAGGTTTGTGCAGTTTCGCGCATCCACTGGATAGCACACACGGTCGGCAACACTGGGTTGCCGGCAATGCGGTGATCGTTTACAAATGCAAGCTCATTAGGTTGCAGCACCCGTGTCACCGTTATGGTTTGGGTATCAGCAGCCCAATATGGAGCAGAAAACGTCAGCGAACCCTCTGCGTGCGGCAAAGTGTTCGCATTAGGCTTTTTTGCAGTTGCATCCAGTGTGGCTGAGCCTTGCATGTCTGAACCAATCAACATTTGCACGCCTTGCGTGCTGAGTAAGCTATGAGCAAATAAATTGGCTCCGGCCTCAAGCGGGATGACGTACACGCCACGTTCTACGAACATTTTTTTCAACGCAGAACTCACCATTCCGCCGTCCCATGGGCCCCAGTTAAAGCTCATGACTTTGGCTTGTGGCAATTGTGCGGCCAATTTTAATGCGGTTTTATTAAGGATTTCATTCGACATCGCATAGTCACTTTGACCTGTGTTGCCATAAAACCCAGCCGCCGACGAGAACATGGCAACCAATTTGATTTGTTGTGGTTCAAGCGCATTAATAATGCTTGCCACACCAGTCACCTTGGTGCTGTATACGCGGTTCAGTTCATCCAATGTTTTGTCTTGGATATGCTTATCTGCCAGTACGCCAGCACCATGAATGACACCATTGATGACTAACTTTTTACCGTTAGCATCGGTTAACTCTGCCAGTGCGTCGATAACGCCTTTAGCATTGCTGACATCCATAGCAACATATTGCGCGCTGGCGCCTACCTTGATAAAGGCGGCGAGGGCACGGTCAATCTCTAAGCTACTTTGTACAGGCCACACTAACGCATCAATTTGCTTTGGTGTGGGTTTAGCGCCTTGCGATTGAATGTAACCAATGGCTGCTGCTTTAAGCTCAGAGGCTTGTTTACCTTGAGCCCAGGCTGGCATGTCATTGCCTAGGTGTTGACTGCGACCGGCTAATACAAAATGCGATTGGCATTGTTTGGCCAGTGTTAACGCACATTCAAAGGTCACACCCTTAGCGCCGCCAGTCACTAACACATTGTCTTGCTGTGTCAGTTGGGCAGCAGGATAGCTTGCACTGGTGTTAGGTTGGCTCGCTGCGGTTAACGTTACGCGACCTTGTTGGCTAATGCCGATTTCGGTAATGCGTTTAGCACTTGGCGCTGCACCATTAACATCAAACAGTTCAGCAATAATGGCATTGGCAAACGATTTGGCATCAATATCATTGGCGATATCAAGCGCGCGGCAAAACACATTTGGCCATTCATGGCTTAAGGTTTTGGTGAGCCCAGACAGTGCAGCCTGGTTAAGCTCTGCTTTGCTTAGTGCCGCGCTATCAAGGTAGCCAAAGCCACCATCAATACGGCTTACGGTAAAGTAACTCAAGCGTGATTGCAGTGGCTTAGCAAATTCAGCATGCAGATGTTTCGCCCATAAAAAGGCGTTATCAACAGCGGCTTTTGCTGCCTCATTGCAACTGACCAGTTTTTTGTTGTCAGCGTTAAACTGCGGTTGTAAGTGCACAAAACCCGCAATAGGGTGTTTAGCGCTAATCTCACTTATTACCTTGGCAATGGCTGCATCATCAATGCTGGTTAAGGCATAGCTGCTGATGTCGCTGCTTAAAGGCGAATGAGCTGTGCTGATGCTTTCTGGGTTACGAATAACGGCGACGGTTAATCCTTTTGCATTCAGTTTTTCAGCAAGTACACCGGCATTATGGCCGTCATCTGTGATGACAATGCAGCTGTCTGTTGAATAACATGCTTCTAGTTTATCCGCCGCTGGCAACTTTTTTAGCGCTACCCCGCTGTGTGGCGGTAAGTCAGAGCTATCAAGTGTTGGCTTAGCTGTTATGTTTTGCTCTGCTGTGGTTGTCGCGGTTGAATTTAGCGCGCCTAGGGTTGCTTGCATATAGCTGACGATTTCGCCCAATGTACGACATTCGGCTAAATCTTCTGGGTTCAGATCAGGTAAATCGGCTAACTCATCCTGTACGGTACCTAAAATCTCCACACGCTTGATTGAGTCGATACCCAAGTCTGCTTCCATGTCCATGGTCAACTCGAGCATTTCAGCTGGATAACCGGTTTTATCGGCTACAACGGCCATCATGGTAGTGAGCACGATTTCCGCGCTTAAGCCTGATGCTGGCGCTGATGTTTGCGCTTGAACTTGTGCAGCCACAGGAGTAGCTGATAGCTTAGATTGCATGTAGTCAACAATCTCGCCTAGAGTGCGGCACTCTGCTAAGTCTTCAGGGTTGAGTTCTGGCAAGCCTGGTAGCTCATCTTGCACTGTGCCTAAAATCTCGACGCGCTTGATTGAATCGATACCCAAGTCTGCTTCCATGTCCATGGTCAGTTCAAGCATTTCTGCTGGATAACCGGTTTTATCGGCTACCACTGACATCATGGTCGTGAGTACGGTTTCTGCACTTAAGCTTGATGCTGGAGCAGGCGATGTTGGCACCGTTTGCACTTGAACTTGTGCAGCCACTGGCGCTAGCTTAGATTGCATATAATCAACAATCTCGCCTAAGGTGCGGCACTCTGCTAAGTCTTCTGGGTTGAGTTCTGGTAAGCCTGGTAGCTCATCTTGCACTGTGCCTAAAATCTCGACGCGCTTGATAGAGTCAATCCCTAAATCGGCTTCCATGTCCATGCCAAGTTCAAGCATTTCCGTTGGGTAACCGGTTTTGTCGGCAACCACTGACATCATGGTGGTTAACACTGTTTCCGCGCTTAAGCCTGATGCAGGTGCTGATGTTTGGACCGTTTGCGCTTGAACTTGTGCAGCCACTGGAACCGCTGACAGCTTAGATTGCATGTAATCAACAATCTCGCCCAAAGTACGGCATTCCGCTAAGTCTTCAGGGTTGAGTTCTGGCAAGCCTGGTAGCTCATCTTGCACTGTACCTAAAATCTCTACGCGCTTGATGGAGTCGATGCCTAAATCGGCTTCCATGTCCATGCTAAGCTCAAGCATTTCAGTTGGGTAACCGGTTTTGTCGGCAACCACACTTAGCATAGTGCTAAGTACAGTGTCTGCACTTAAGCCTGACGTTGATGCTGCTGATACTTGTGCTGGTGTGCTAGTCGTTTGAGTCGATGTAGAGGCCGGCGCTGATGATAATTTAGATTGCATGTAATTCACAATCTCACCTAGGGTGCGACACTCGGCTAAATCTTCAGGGCTGAGCTCTGGCAAGCCTGGTAACTCATCTTGTACGGTACCTAAAATTTCCACACGCTTGATGGAGTCGATGCCTAAATCGGCTTCCATATCCATGCCAAGTTCAAGCATTTCAGTAGGGTAGCCGGTTTTGTCGGCAACCACAGTCATCATAGTCTGTTGAACTTTATCTGCTGACAATCCTGTAGATGCACTTGCAACAGATGCCGTTGCTGGCATAGATGCTGTTGGTTGAGTGACCGCTTGTGGCGTGACAGACGGTTGAGCAGCTTGAGCCTGAGGACGTGGTGATACAACCGCTGGTGCAAGTACTTGTGTAGCAGGAGCTTGGGCAATCACTGGAGCCACTAAAGGTTGTGTTACTGCCACCGAAGATTGAACAACGTGTCGTGGTGCGGCCGCGGTATTGGCAAATGCACTCACTGGCGCTGTCGGTGCTTGACCTTGTAGCATGGCCAATGCAGCCTGGCTAGTTTGTGCTTGTAAGGTTAAAAATTGTGTGTGGCTTTGCAGTGTTTGCGCTTGATGCTGGTGGAATAATTCCATTGAGCGTTGCAAGCTTTCTGGGATAGCAACCCCTGATGAGGCCATTTGCGCCTGGGCCGTCATCAAATGATTAAAGGTATCGCCATACTGTTGTGGAATAGCTAAAAACTGCTGATGTAATGTTGCCGTTTGTTGTTGAGCGGCAAAAAATGCACTTAAGCTGTCGTTGTTAACAGCGGCATTGGCATGTACTGGTGCTTGAGCTGTTGTTTGGCTAGTGTGTGCTAGCGGTGCATTCGTTTGTGTAAGAGGCGCTTGATCTGATGCTGTAGGTGCACTGGCCACTTCAACGTATTCGGTTTTGATCACTTGTTTTTCCACTATTTTTTCCACAATCTTCTCGACAGGCACTTCCACTGTCTTGCTGGTGACTTCGCCGTTTTGCAATGACTTGTTCATTTTGGCTTGTGTGCTTGGGCTGATGTAGTTGCTTGCGGTGAGCTTAACGTTCATTGGAGACACTTTTGCAAGTTCAGCTATTGGTGCTTGATAAGGGTCAACCTCAGTTAATGCCACACCTAATACCGCTAATTGCGTTGCCGCTTGACGCAACTGTGTATCACTGCTGCCTTTAGGGTTAGGATTTAGGCTGACAACAGTGACCGCTTCTGACTTGTTGCCTAATGTCGCCTCAACCAGTTTTTGTAAAATGTTTTTAGGTCCAAATTCAACAAATACACGTGCACCGGCATCGTACATGGCAACGAGTTGCTCACTAAAACGTACCGATTGCAGCATATGTTCGCTAAAGGCCGCTTGAATCGCTTTGCCATCGCTTGGGTGAAGTTGACCTGTGCCATTGGCATATAACGCCACTTTAGGCTTAGCAAACTTAACCTTGCTAATGGCTTTAGCAAATGGCTTTTGCGCGTGGGCGACTAACGGGGTATGGAATGCACCAGACACTGGCAAGGCAATCGCTTTAAAGCCTAACTCTGCAGTAATGGCTTTAGCTGCATTAGCACAAGCGTCTGTAGGGCCAGCAATCACTAATTGCGTTGGCGCATTGTAGTTAGCAACTTTTACTCCATCAAAAACACTGATGCAGTTTTCTAATTGGCTTACTCCTTGTTCTGCTGCTTGTGGCGGAACAATAATAGCGTACATGGCGCCAGGGTCTTGATCGGCTGGCGTCGCAGCCATGGCCTGGCCTCGAGCAAATGCCAACTGATAATAATCGGCCTGGTTAATCACGCCTGCAGCACATAATGCTGACAGTTCACCAAAACTGTGGCCTGCGACCATATCAGGGCTAAAACCGGCTTGAGTGAACAGTGCATATTGACCCATGCTAACCGCACCAATGGCGCTTTGTGCATAGGCTGTGTTGGTTAAGGCGGCTTGTTGCGCAGCAATACCATCGGCCGAAAATACCGGAATAGGGTACATAATTTGCGACAATGGTGTTTGCTTATGCTTAGCAAATACTTTGTCTGCAAGCATGACTTGTTGGCGCATTTCAGGGTAGAAACACGCAAGCTCGGTGGCCATGTTGACGTATTGTGCGCCTTGACCCGCGAACAGTGCCGCCACTTTGGGCTTAGCGCCTTTGTGTACTAAACTGGCGCTACGATAGCTTGTGCCAGACGGCAATTGCCACTGTAGATCTGTGTTGCTACTTAACTGCGCCAATGTTTGTGTTAACTGCGTGCTTAAGTCTGCAATGGAGGCAACGACTAACCCTAATCGCGCGGCTGTTGGCGCAATGTCAGAGATAGCAAAACGCTGTCCAAGCTCGTTTAGTACCAGCTCTTGAGTATTGGCTTGGCTGATATCAATGGCGTTGATTTCAGTTTGTAGTTCAGTCAGTTTAGCTTGCAAATCGGCTTTGTTATCAGCATGAATTAACAGGTTTTGTGGTACCGCGCGTTGACGATATTTGTCATTACGGGCGTGATCTTGACGATACTCTTCCAACACGATGTGGAAGTTAGTGCCACCAAAACCAAACGAGCTAATTCCGGCGCGGCGCGGTGTGTCGTCAGGGCGAGGCAACCATGGGCGAGTTTCGGTGTTGAGATAAAATGGTGAATCATCGATACCCAGTTTAGGATGTGGCTCACTCACGTTAATCGTTGGTGGCAAGACTTTGTGGTGCAATGCTAATGCCGCTTTAATTAAGCCAGCCGTCCCAGCGGTTGATTTGGTGTGGCCCACTTGTGATTTAACTGAGCCTAGGGCGATGTGCTGGAAGCTGTCGTTGTCTTCAGCAAATACCGATTTTAAGCCATTAAATTCGGCAACATCACCTGCAGCGGTACCTGTACCGTGTGCTTCAATGAGTCCGACTGTATGTGGCGCAAAACCGGCATCATCATAAGCGCGTTTTAATGCTTTGGCCTGGCCTTCAGGGCGGGGTGCATAAATACTCTTAAACTTACCGTCTGATGAGGCACCAATACCTTTAATGACTGCATAAATTTTGTCGCCATCGCGCTCAGCATCTTCAAGGCGCTTAATCGCCACCATGCCAATGCCTTCACCAATCATCATGCCTTTTGAATCGATATCGAACGGTTGAATCGTTTCATTGGTGGTAAACGCTGGGGTTTTTGAGAAGCTCATGTACATCGACGGTGAGTTGTCGGTACACACGCCGCCGGTGATCATCATGTCACTGCGGCCTTCAACTAATTCAGTAATGGCCATGCGCATGGCCGCTAACGAGCCAGCACAAGCCGCATCGACCACACAGTTCATGCCGCCTAAGTCAAAACGGTTAGCAATACGGCCAGCAATCACGTTACCGAGCGACCCTGGGAACGAGTTTTCTTCCCAGTGGATATATTGGTCTTGAAACTTCTTGATCAGCATTTCGCTATCTGCGTCACTAATACCACTGTTTTTGAATACTTTTTTGAGTACAGGATATTGTAGGCGACCACTTAAGCTGTGATTGATTTTTTGTCCGCCGCCCACGCCCAGCGTAATACCAATACGGTCTGTATCATATTGCGCATCGACACCAGCGTCGGCTAACACTTCTTTGGCAACCACTAATGACAATAGCTGTGAGGTATCGGTTAATTCTAAGATGTTAGGTGGCAGGCCAAATTCCATTGGATTGAAATCGACTTCAGGTAAAAAACCGCCTCGTTTACAGTAGCTTTTATCGGGCGCAGACTTATCGGCATGGTAATAGTCATCTACATTCCAATGGGTGTCTGGAATATCCACAATCGCGTCAATTTTTTCGCTGATTAAATCCCAAAATTTATTCAGATAACGTGAATTGGCAAAGATGCTCGCCATGCCGACAATGGCGACGGGCATGTCTTTTAAACGTTTATTTAAACGCTTGTCGATATTACTGGATTGGCTCATATGAGTCTCCGTTGGACAACTGAGGTTCAGTTATCTGGTGTTGGGATGCAGCTGCATTCGCGGCTGATTGACTTGCTCCAGGAAAACGAGCAAGAAAAGTGTGATAGTTACGTACTAATAATTTTCGTAGATAAAACGGTCCGTGCTTTAGCACATAAGCCATGTAGCGATTACTCGCCTGGGTATGGCTGTCTTGATAAATATCTAGGTAAACCCAGTCAGACTTAAAGTCGACCCCCAATAAAACAGAATAAGCTTGTTGCTCTGTGAGTTGCGGGGGGATGCTCAAGGACACCACCTGTACTACGTTGTCATGATCTGGACTCGGTAGTGCCAAGGTGTCAGCTAATGTCTGAGGGTTTACGGTATACGTTTGAATATTGGCACCCTGAGTGATAGGGAGCTGATTGAAGAATTTTTCTGGCACAAAAGGGCTATCAAAGTCATCGAGTTTTGATACCCCAAAACGCTTTAAACAGCGCGCTAGGCCTGAGCGAGACACATTAGGATTAATAAACTTTTGCGTGACGGTTAACAATCTGTCTAATGGCATTTTGAGTTGATAACGCAGCCCTAACATCACGTACTCTTCCATAGGTGACAACGTGGTGTTTAGTTTGTGTGGAGTATTTGGGGTGTTATCGATTGAGTCACGCTTACGCCATTTGCGCACAGTGGCTTCGCTGATATTTAGAATTTTAGAGAGTTGACTGACGCTATAATCGGATTGTTGAATAAATTGACGCATCTCTGGCGTGGTCGTCGCATTACGGTGGTTAACCGTTTTTGGACGTGGCCGAACCTCAAGAGAGTTGGGTTCTGGATGTGAATTTATCTTTTTTGTCATCTAGACAGGGGTTCCAAATCATTATTGGGACGTTCGCTCGCTAGACTCACTCAAGTTAGCTCAAATATCCATTTATGCGTATTAAGAACAAGCAGATTACCTGAGGTTTCACCTCGATACAATCACCCGAGACTAAAAAGCGTGAACCATGTAAATAAATTGTTTGATTTCGCGATAATAGACCGCTCTCAAGCAGCCATTAGCATACCAACATGAATGAGTGCCTAAAGCGATGTTGATGGTGATATTTATGTATGCCGAGGGTGTTTAGTCGGTATTAATGTATGAGGCATTGGTAATGTCTAAAAAATATTACAGATAAAAAAAGCAGGTAATGAGACTATCATCACCTGCTTTTTTATTGCCTAAAGTCAGCGGGTAACGCTGATTAACTTGGGAAGAAGTCGATGGCCCAAATGGTGGTCATTACGGCAACACTTTCAGCTGGGAAAGTGATTGAACGTAATACCAAGGTTAACTGGCGCTCTAATTTAGCGTCATTTAGCTCGCTAGATTTAATGGTCACCTTGTTGATACTGCCATTGGGTTGAATGACAATTTCAAACATCACTTTGCCTTTTAAGAACGGATCTTTTCTTAAGGCGCGGTTGTAGAGTGAATAAAGCCGAGATTTATTCGCTTCTAATGTGCGCCTTAATGCCGCCTCAGATCGTTGCCCACCTTGACTGGCCTGGCTGGCTTTTTCTGTTGCGGCGCCCTGACTGGCTAACACTTCCTCTTTAGCGAGACGAATTTGTTGAGTTTCGTTACCGCTAAGTGCCCCTGACGATACAGTTTGGCTAATGGCTGACTTTGCCAAACTGTCGGTTTGCTTATTGGCCGCCCCAGCTAATAGGTCACGTTTTACTTTGACTTCTTGGCTGGTGGTTTGGTCAAGCTTACGCTGCGCCGTTGGGGTAACATCAAAAGCTTCGCGCATTGAAAATAGTTCATCTTTCATGGCGGCTAAGCCTGATGTGCTGGCTTTTTCTTTGGCTGCCTCACGGGTTGTGGGCTGCACAACTTGAGGTTTTACCACGGGCTCTACCGGTTTCTCGACGACCTTTTCTTCTGGCGGAGCCGGTTCTGGCTCAGGCAGAGGCTCAGGCTCTGGTGGCTTCACTTCAGGTTTAACCGGTGGTGGTAGCTGCTTTTCTTGTAAGATGATTTTCGCCAGTTGTGGCGGCACTTGCTCTTTCACTTCACGCGGCAGCTCAACTTGTTCAAGCATTGGCACGACAACGGCAAACACCAAATAAACCAGCAGCAATAGCCACAAAATCTGTTTAAACAGTTTGTCTTGTTTACTGGGTTTAAATAAGTCGCCTAAATCATTGAAGCTATTACTGGTGTGCTGATTAAATTGAGTTGTTCCAAGGGTCGCAGCACTCATGTTAGCTCTCCCCATCGGCTTGTTTAGCTTGTTGTTCAACCGCTAACGAAATATCACGATAACCGGTTGCTGCACAGGCTGCCATTATTTGCTTTAACACCACATAAGGTGTTGCCGCATCGCCAATAATGGTGACTGCGCGGCCGTTTTGTTGTTCGGTTTCACTCAGGTCTGTACGTTTACTGGCTTGATAGGTCAGCTCGGTGGTTAAGGAGTTAATAAACTCAGGGTTTTCTTGTTCAGTGAGTCCTTGTCCATCTTCACTTTTTTGCCATATAGCCCGATCTTGTACTAACACTGTGTCGGCGATAACTGTGATAACAAGGTTTTCAACGGGCAAGGTTTCAGCTACAGAGACTGGCAAGCTGAGCTTTTCGATATTTTGCAATACGCGCACTTCAGACTGATTCACAATTAAGAAAAACACCAAAATCGTGAAAATATCCATTAAGGCGACAAGGTTCAGCTTGCTACCTGCTTTTAGGCGCTTGTGATGTTTAACTAATCTGCGGCTTCTGGCCGATTGTTTCATCATTGCTTAGCTCCTATTGGTTGTCCAATAGTGACCTGTGCCCCTGAGTCACTAACAGCGGGAGCATCACCAAGCGAGATCATTGGAAATAACTCAGCATCAACCAAATTAGCTGCAACTACGGCTTTAAACGATCGCACTGTGTCCATGGCCGACACGATGGTTTGATAGTCTATTGCTGGGTCGAGCAGTAGTACGATGTCGTTTTTCTCAATACCTTGCTGTTGAAACGTTAACTTTAAATCTTGCAGGTACACCGACAGTGCTGCGAAGTCGTAGCCTGTCTCTGTTATGTCAAATTGTTTAAGTGCCATACCCGCCGGATAGTTAAGGGTTAAGCGGCTAGGGGTAATCACCAATTCGAGTATTTTGGGTTCTAGTTCATCTTGTGCTTGTTCAGCTTCTGACAATACCGGTAGCTGTAAGTTAAGAATGCGCACTTGTGAGAACACCAAACTCAGCAGTAACACGGGTACTAACACGATCATTAAGTTCATAAATGAGGTGATATCCAGTTCTGCATCTTGGGTATTTGGGCGACGGTGGCGTCTCATACTCATTAGCCTCGGTTGTTATCCGTTTGCTGCTTAAATGACAACGAATTAAGCAGTTTGATGCCTGCCATTTCAATTGAGTCAACAATGGTGGCCGTTTTAGTTTGTAGGCTCGAGTGAAATAAAATCAGTGGGATAGCGGTGATCAAACCAAATGCAGTGGTGTTCATTGCAACTGAGATACTTGAAGATAATAAGTTGGCTTTTTCAGCTGGGTCGGCGCTGGCAACGGCCGAGAACGCCGCAATTAAGCCCATAATGGTACCTAACAAACCGAGTAACGTGGCGATATTCGCCAGTGTGGCAATAAAGGGCGTGCGTTTTTCAAGGCGCAGCATGTATTCCATCACGGTTTCTTCCATGGCGTATTCAACATCTTCACGGCGACTCGCGCTTGAGATACGCGCAATACCTGAGCGCAATACGTCAAATACTGGCGCTTTATGATTTTGCGCATGTTGACTAATGGTATTGATATCACCTGTTTTTAGCGCATTTTTTATCAGCGCGAAGGCTTGCTGGTTGGTGCGATGAGCTGAGCTTAAATATAACCAGCGCTCAATGGTAATGGCCAACCCGACCACTAACACTAACGCGATAGGGTAGATAAATGGGCCACCATTTTGTAAAAACGCAATGATATGGTCGGTAAAACTCATGTGATGTTCCTTCTATTTTTGTTGTTTGAGCTCATAGCATTGATGGCTTCATGGGCTCAGTTATTTTGTTTGCTGTTGATTCTGTTTTTAATGTAATGCGTAGTGACTCAGGGCTATCTATTTATTTCTTACTGTTTTTGCTGCTATTGGCAAAGTCTCTCACCTGTTGCCTAAATGCTTTGGGGTTAATGGGTTTAAATTGAGGTAGGGTGAGCCGCATATCTTTGTTATTAATATCTATTGGATTGGTTATTCCTTGCCACGGCATAATGTACAGCACTTTAGGCTGCTCTTGAGAGCCCGTCACTTGGCTTTGGATCACCACAGGTTTGTTATTTGCAGCCGCAGAGCTCGTCGTTTTTGATGGGCTAGCCGCAGGCGTTATGTTGTTTGTGTCGACCTCATTGGCTGAGCTAGATTGAATCGCCATAGCCCCCAAAATGAACATCAAAGGTAATCGTTGCAGCACTTTTATTGTGTTCATCTTAGCCTGCTCCGTTGGTGTTACCGGGTAGGGTTAACCCTGCACGTTTAATTTTAATTTCGACGCCAGCAAGCCAGCGTTTTGCCTGTTCATCGTCTGGTTGATTGGCTAAATAAGCCAAATAAAACTGCCTTGCTTGTAATAATTTACCGCGATAAAGCTCTAATAAAATCGCTAAATTGAGTTGAGCTTGTGGATACTGAGGCCACAGTGTTAATGCGCTGATATAACCTTGCTCAGCTTGAGCGTATTGGCCATTTTTTCTGGCAAGGTTGGCCTTAATTTGGTGCGCGTATGGATTATTACTGTTGGCTTTAATCGCCTGTTCTAACAAAGTGTCAGCTTGAGCAAACGCTTGTTGATTAATAGCGATAAGGGCTTTGTTGACATAAGCGCCCGACAACTGCGGTTGGGCTGCGATAACGTCGTCAAACAGGCTATTGGCGCTTTGCCATTGCTGGTTTTTCATTGCATTAATGGCTTGTTGGTATTGTGCTAATACCGCAGCGGGTACTTCGGCTAAGCGTTGCGGCGCTTGCTCCAGGTAGGCATTGCGTGTATCTGTGCTACCAGCAATATCACTTAGGCTGTTATTAGCACCTTTGCTATTCAAATTGACTAAATCGACAATGTCTTTATCCGCCGCATTCACTGAAGGTTCAGAGCGTGTTTGAGAACTCAAATTATTGCTGTTTGGCGCGGAGCTGCAACTTGCTAATAAAACCACACTGAACAACCCAAGTAATGCGCTTTGCATGCGTGATGAGGTTGATAATGAATTAATGAATCGCATCGATAACCTCGTGTGTTAATTCTGATTTTTGGTACAGGGCAGGTGACATCTCTGCTAGACGCAGAAAGCTCTGGTCTATCCATTGATCAATAATGTCTTCCCATGCCCGCTGGGTGTTACTGATGTGAATGTCGATGGCTTTTTCTTCAAATGGGTAAGCAAGTTCTTCAAGTAAAATCTCATATTCTTCTAAAGCTAACTCATCTAAATCACTCGGACGTTGAGAATTCATCATGTCGCTTGCCAGTTGACGATACATTTCTGCCAAATTATAAGTAGCATGTGGCACATATTTAGCTAATTGAAAGTCGAGCACTTGTTGATAATAACCAATGGCTTTTTTCATAGCGTCTTGTTTGCTTTTTAAGCTTTTTTGCAGTGGCGCATTGAGCTTAATCGCCGCAAAACTGCGTTGCTCAGCTTTGCCTAGGGCAAATGCAGCAATTGAGGCTAGCTCGACCTGGCGTGCTTGAATGGCGTTTGCATCACTTTGCAGTTGCTGGCGATCAAAGCTGAGTATTTGCCTAAACCAATAATATTGTTTGTTGGCTTCACCACTTTGGCGATAAAACTCGCTCATTTTAAAGCGTACTTCTTGAGCCACATCAAACGGTTGCGGGTAGGTTTTTGCATAGTGTCTAAAGGTGGTAAGAGCGTTACCGCGATCGCCCGCTTTTAAATAATATTCAGCAGCGGTGTATTGTGCCTCACGCTTTAATGCTCCCGGTTGCTCGTTAGCCACAATAATTAATAACTGCTCTGCGGCTAAATCCCACTGCGCTAATGCTTCATAAGATTGAGCTAACTTTGCTGGAATGGCCGCACTAAACTCATGGTTTGGATGTTGGCTTTGAAATGGCTTTAATACGTCTACTGCTTCTTGCCAGCGTTGTTGTTCAAGCAATAAATTCGCGGCGTCGAGTTCGGCGTTCATCGCATATTTTGATTCTGGTACCACTTGCGCGACGCGTAATAATTGGCTAACCGCTAATTGAGGCTCGGTTTGTTTAACGGCTTGCGCCTGGAAGTAAATACTTGATGCGAGCAAGTTACGCATTTCTGTCCAGGCACTGCTGCCGCTATCTGTGTATTGCAACGCTAGAACATAGCCGTCTTCTGCTTGAACATATTGCGCTTGTTGGTAAAGGCTGTTGGCATAAAGTTGGCTGACAAACTGGACTTGTTTACGGGCTGAGTCTGACAAGGGAATGGCCGTTTGTGCTGCGCTAGAGCTTGCAGTCAGTGGTGCAATGCCATGAGCTTGTAGGACAAAATCAGTAAAGTATGCCAACTCGCCGAAATCTTGGTTATCAAATGAATATTGCGCGGCATTACTGGCCAATTGCAAAGCGCGTTCATCTTGTGGGTATTGATTGATAAATTGTTTATCTAATTGATTCCGCTTGGTCAATAGTGGCGTCAGATCACTTGAGC
This sequence comes from Shewanella sp. MF05960, assembly GCF_050849305.1. Taxonomy (NCBI): domain Bacteria; kingdom Pseudomonadati; phylum Pseudomonadota; class Gammaproteobacteria; order Alteromonadales; family Shewanellaceae; genus Shewanella; species Shewanella sp. MF05960. The sequence goes on from NZ_JBOZPS010000017.1 coordinate 91,152, forward strand.
TGCGTTGGCTGTCCTTTGTTATTAGCTCACGGATAGTCACCGTAGTTGCGTAGGCCGATTGTTGCTGGATTTGGCTTAAGGCTGTTGATGCCTCAGCGGGTGTTGAGCTATATGCAATGCTGTAATAGCTGTCTAGCGCGGCTTGATATTGCTCGGCCTCAAAGTTAGCGTCGGCAAATAAGTATTGGTCATGAATAATGTCTTTGCTGAGTAATGGCTTAGCTTGAGGCAATTGGGCCAGTTGTAAATAGGTGTTTAACGCAGTGGCCGCTTGCGCAAAGGCACTGATACGAGTATTGCCTTTTTGAGTTTGAGCCTCGGCATATAAACGGCGGCTGTGCTCGTCACTAAAACTCAGTAAATTAGGTAATAATTCACCTTGATGAGCTGTTGAAGCATTTAGCCAAAATGCGCTGTTTAAGCCATATTGGTTTACATAATCATTTTTGAGCTTATGCATGGCGGCAAATTTGCCTTGACGCTGATAAAGGTCAAGCAAGTCGAGTGAAAATCGCGCCGCCCAAATATGATTAGGGGCAAAGTCGATATAAGCCTGGTAAGTTAGCTCCGCATCGTAGTCGAGCTTTTTGTCGAGTAAAAAGGTGGCCAAATTAGCAAATAATACATGCTGGTATAAATCAATATAAGGCAGTGACTGATTGTCTTTAACCAAAGTGACTAATGACTGAGATTGCAGTTGTTGGCTTAATGAAATACTCAGCACTCTTTGGGTATCGATAGCTAAGTTTTGCGCGCGGCTGCCCAGTTTTTCAAAGGCAAAATTATCAGCCGTTAATCTAGCTATATCGGGGTTGTTTTGTTGGCTAGCAACCAGTGCTTCAAACACTTGTAAAAACGCGTTATCGGCATTGGCAAGTCGGTTGAGCTTAAATTCAGACCAGCCAAGCATGTACAGGCTATTAAGCTGGTATTTTTGATTATTACTGGCGGTTAAGACCTGTTTGTAGGCTTGAATGGCCGCTGAGTAATTTTGTAAATTGTAATAAATCTCACCGCGCCTAAAGTTGAGCTCGGCCAAATACTCTGTTTGTGGGTATTGGCGCAATAGCGACTCAACCTGTGCCAAACTGGCGTCTAATTTACCTTGTAAATCCAGCGCTTTAGCTAACTGATATTGAATGTGCTCGTTTTCTGCTCTTTGCGGATAACGCTGTAATAACTGTTGGTATTGCTCAATTAATTGCTGTAATGCCGCATCGTTTTGGCTCAGTTGGGCCAATACTTGGCTGTCAGCTTGCGATGGGTCCGTTAGCTCATCACCTAAGTCTGCATAAGATTGGGCTTCAAAGGATTCGGTGTTAATTTGCGCCAGGCGATATTCCACATGAGTACGCACTTCTGGATCGGGCTCTAAGGTCAATAATTGTTGATAAATCCCAGCCAAAGCGGCACTTCGTTGCTGTTGACTCATTTCAACGGCGGCGACTTTTTTGCTAGTGCTTTTATTGGCTAAATCGCTCAAGCTGGCCCGTTTAGCTTGCTGGGTATAATCTGATTGACCACTGCTAAAGCAACCCGATAACAGCATGCCACTCATCACAATGAGTGCGCTTGATACATAAGATGAGGCAGACATTAGTGCGATCCTTGTGAAGCTGTATCAACCGCAGGCGATGGATTTATTGGTGCTCGGTCAGCTTGCGACATTTGCTCTAATACATTGGCCATTTGATGGCGGGTGGTGAGAAGCAGTTGTTGTAAAGTATATTGCTGTTGCTGGGTAAATATACTGATCTTGCCGCGGATTTCTCTGCTAGTTTTGAGATTCAACGCTTCGATATTAAAGGTCATTTTATTGATGTCGGTTTGTGTTTGTTGTTGGCGCACGTCAAAGTCAGACAACAAACGTTTATTAGTGGATAAGTCACTAAACCGACTAGCTTGCAGCTCAAGCAATTCGAGTTGTTCAGTTAATTGTTTGAGGCTTTGCTTATGCTGCCAAAGTCGCTGTGGGAATGAGCCTTGTAATTGCCATTGCAACACGCCTTTTATTCTATCAAGTCGTTGCTGTTCATCATCTATATTGCGTTGTTTTGCCAATGTATTAAGCGTTGTTTGGCTAGCGTCGATCCGTGTTAACCACTGTTGTTGATTTGGATCGGCAAATACCTGCGCGTTTTGTTCAACTTCAGCCTGGGCGATCACTTCCGCTATACGTTGTTTTTGCGCTGTTAAGCTTAGAAGCATATCGCGATAAGCCAGTTGTTTTTGTTGTTCAATCACCTTGGCCTGACGCTGGCGGTTTAACGTTAATGTGTCTTTAAGCCATTGGCTGTTAGCTTGCTGAGTGTTGACATTGTCACTGAGTAACTCAAGGCTTAGCAGGGTTTGATAATCGTTTGTTAGCAAAGGATCTTGTAAGGCTTTTTTAAGCCAGGGGGCGTCGGTGTTAAAGCGTTGGGTTAAGATAAGCGCGAGTACATCTGACTTTGGTGTTAATAAGGTATTTTGCTCATCTTCAGCCTTAGTGGCAAAGTCCATGATGTTTTTGCTGTCGTTGAAGGTCTCGCCGAATTGTTTAATCTCAGCAATTTTTTGCAAATATAATTGCTCAGCTTGCTGATACAAGGTTAAGCCCTGTGCTAACGATTGTTGTTCGCTCACTTGATTGGCGCTGAGCAACGCGGCTTGCCAGGCTAAATTTGAATAAGGGTATTGTTGTTGCAATAACGCCAGTAATTTAAATGACATGTCGTATTGCTGTTGCTGCTGGGCTGAATAAGCAAACAAAAACAATGCCGATTCGGCATAGGGACTTTGCTGCGGGAAATCGCTTAATTCGTTATAGGCTAAATCGTATTGTTGGTTCGCTACATACAATTGTGCCAGTAGTAATTTGGCGTAGTCGTTAATTGCTTGCTGTTGCAATAGGGCATCTTGCACTTCAGGTTTGAGCTCGTCGTTGGCGTCAAAAATATCGGGCTGTGCAAAAGGGTTAAACAGTTTTTGCCAAAAGTTAACTTCAGGAGCCTGCCATTGCTGCTCTTTAAGCTCAATTAATATGGGGTGAGCTGCGTTGTATTGTTGTTGATCCATGTGCAATAACGCTTGGTTTAATGCAATGTAAGCGGCAGATGAATTAGTCGGTAAAGTGTTTTCTTCTGTATTGGCTTTTTGCTGTACCTGGGCGGTTAACGGCGGCGTGTCCGGCCAATAAGCTAATTGGCTTAATACATGATATTGCTCAACATAGGCAGGCAATACTGTGGTTATTCTGCCTAGGGTCAGCTTAGCTGTTTCAACGTCGCCTTGATCAATTTGTTGCTCGGTTAATTGCAGTAAAGCAATGAGCAGTAGCTCTTGCGGTGATGTGGCCGATTTTGCTTTGCTGTTATGGGTAGCCGCATTGGCTTGGCGTTGCTCAAAACGCGTTAAGGTTTGTGTTGCTTGGTCGTGTAATCCAATCGCAACCTGCAGGCCTGCCTCAAACAGTTGGCTGCGATCAGAATCAACCCCTTGGCGTTGACGATTTAAACTAATTTGCCTCAGTGCAGACCCATAATCACCAGCGAAGTAAAAGTACAAGGCTTGACGATAAAACTTGTCTTCTAAATCTGTGGTTTTTGCTGATTGGCTTACTGTTTCTGAGGCCTGTACGTCTGCTGTATTGAACATGAGCAAACTGCCAGATAGCATAACGACACAAGCTAAACCTCGTGCAAATTGATTGCTTAGTTGAGTAAGACTAATCTTAAATAATGCAGTGATAACGACCATTATGATTTACAACACCCACTGTTCGACTTTGATATCAGCGCGATAGCTTGATTCACTGTCTTCAACTTTAAGCTCAATCATTACGGTTTCATCGGTTTTATCGAAGTTATGGGTAATGGCGCGTTGTACTGTACGACCTTCTGCATCGTTACCGGTAAAAATGGCGGTAAGCAGGTGCGGGCCCATTTTTATGTTTCCCAAATAGATGCGTTGAATGCCGCCTTGTTCTAAGGCCTTACGTTGGCGTTCGGTATATAAAAAACCGCTAACATTATTGTCGTCAATTTTAAGCTCAACACTGTCGAGTTTAAGAAAACGCCCTACATCAACTGACACAAAAACCGCAATTTGAGTGCTGGCCGGAAACAGTAAATCTTCTTCTAAAATAAACAAATCGCGATTGAGCTTTAGCACCTGGCTTTTAATGTCTTCAAGCTCTGATGCCAGCGCGCCTTTATTAGCGTCTTCAGCATGCACTGGTATAGATAATAAGCCTGTAAGCAGTGCAGTGACAGCAAATAAGCGGGTTAAAAATGCACAAGATTTACGCACGGTAGTCATAGGGTTAAGGCCTTGGTAATTTCGTTGTAAGATCAATATTTTATCGATAACGTTAAACACAGACATTAAAAGTACACGCTAACAAAGGCACGGATCACATTGGCTGAAAAACCATAAAAAGGTTCGCTACCGACTCCGCCGTCTGCGGTGGGGTCCCTAAAATTATTGTACTGAAAGTCGATATAATCCCACTGTAAGGATGCCTCTGAGCGAGTATCGCCAAATGACATCGACGCGGGCAGCATATAGGTGATCCCTAAACCATAGGTTATGTCGCTAAAGTCACTTAACTCTTTGTCGCGCGCCATATAATTTTGCGCGTCACGATAGGGGAATAAATCGCTGTAAAACTCAGCTTGAGTTTGCTGGTAATAACGTACTTTTAGCTCTAGTTCTAAACTGTCACCAATGGGGTGACGATAACCTACTTCAACGTCGCTGGCGGTGATTTCCCAACTGTCGTTAAAATGGCGGTAATGAAAAAACAGCGCAGCCCGGTAAGGTAAAAAGTAACTGGCCGATAATTTTGCCGCAAACGAATTGCGGGTTTCTGGATAGACTTCGGCTTGATACCCCACACCCGATGGAATGCTGTTGTCGACATAACGCACGGTGCGATAAGGATTATTTAAGTAACCACTGTCGGCAATGGCCTCAACGTTGAAACTGGCTGTGAGGTTACGTGTTAAAATTTGATTAATGCCTGCGCGAATTCGATATTGCTCGCTTTGTTCTTCAAAGATGTCATCGCCATTACGCTTAATCTCGTTGTCGCCGTAAGATAAACCCAAATTAAGATTGGTTAAATCACCAAAGGTGTCTTGCGACACATTGATGCTAAAAGATTGGGCTAAATAATCGTCTTCATTACTTTGGCGTAAATTGAGTGACATTAAGGTTTTGTCGTACAGGTATTCAACCCCGACCTGGCCTTCATGGCGTTTTTCGGTGTACGGACTGGCGGTGCTGACCACATCAACAGAGGCGGATGAAATGCTGTCCATATAATAGTAGGCGGTAATCGCGACCGATTCTGAGGCTTTTTTTCGCAGCATGACGGACGGACCATCAATGGTCATTCCGCCACCTTCGTAGCTGTGATAAAGCATATCGGCGCGGTCCGGATCGAGCACAGCGGCTTGCGCAGTTAAGGCGCTAATGCTCAGGCACAGTGCCGCAAAGAGTTTAACGCTGTTATTAAGCAAATTAGTTACAACCACAACCACCTCCTCCGGTGCCTTCAGCGCCACGAGCTGATTCACGCCCTTCAAGGACGTGCGCCACATGCATGCTGGCACTAGGGTGACGATTCATGCGCATAATTGGATCAGCCAGGTTTTGACGCTCGTAGGGTTTAACCCAGGGCTCAATGCCCATGCTCGAACAACCGCTCAGGCCGACAATGCTTAGCAGTGCGATGCACTTTAGCGATAAGGCGGTGAGGCGAGGTGAAAAGGTGAATGTCATCATCGATTTACTCTCTGATCAGCTGTTTAATGGCCGCGGCGTATTTTTTGTCATAACCGTCTTGATAACCTTGAAACACAAAACGCACCTTACCATCACGATCAATTATCACTGTGGTGGGCATGGCTTCAACCTGATAGGTTTTAGACAAGGAGTTGGTTTGGTCAAAAAAGATTGAGAAGCTCAAATCAAGATCGGCAAGAAAATCTTTACCGGCCTGGTTTTCTTGCTCAACGTTGACGCCCCAAACTTGCACGCCTAACTCTTGATATTTGTCTTGTAACTTTTGCAGCACAGGCATCTCTTTACGGCAAGGGCCACACCAGGATGCCCAAAAGTTGATTAAGATAATCTCACCGCGCTGTTCGGCTAAGTTAAGGTTAGTGCCTTGCTGGTTTTTTAAGGTGAAGTCGGGCGCTGCGTCACCAATAGTGAGCGCGTGTGCTTGCATCGACAACATCTGTACCGACAATAACAATGCACCTAAGGCAATAAGACATTTACCGCTAAATCGACTGAACAACATTGAGTTTCCTTTTGGTTTTTCTTTTGTGTACTGATTTTGCATCAATAACACTTAAAAATAAAACGACACACCCGTAGCAAAATTGAGGTTATGCGTGGTTTTAGATTCGCCGGTAACCTCGGTGTTAAACAGGTAATCACTCATGCTTAAATCCCACGCTATCCAGTCGGTTAAAAACACGCGATAATTGGCGGTTAAGTTAACGGTAAATTGCTCGTCACCGGCAAATTCTGTGTTGCCGCCGCCTAACTCAACGGAAAAGACACTGTTAAAAACGGTATCTTTACTGAAAAATATTTCGCCAGGTAACATGTTATAGCCAATGTTAAGACCGTAATAAGTCAGTTCACGCTCGTCGTCAGTTAACAATGGCGCGGCATTGGCCAGTTTTTCAAAACTGGTTTCACCGGCTTTAGCCTGGGCGTAACGCGCTTTAACATAAAAATGTTCGCTGATGTGATAACCCACATGTGCGCTGACCCACGGGCTTGACTCAAAGTCTTCAATCGACAAAATGCCGCCTTGAATACCCACTTCAAAATTTTCTGTGTCGAGCAGGTCGTCAAGCACATCGCGGCGCTCTACATCCGCTTTAACAGTGTTTGGTGTGTCATCTGCTGCAAAGGCAACTGAGCTTGGGGTTAATGCGCTAAACGCCAAGGTGCTGGCGGTCAGTAACGGCATTAAAAAAATACGCTGAATCCTATTTTCCATGTTTGGATCTCTTCATTTTCATCTCGGTCGGTTAAGGCTAACGAGAGTTTGTATTCGGCGCGTAATATAAAGTTACGAGCAAGGTGATATTTAACGCCTGCAGCGGCGCTCATTAGCGTGCTGCGACGTGATTCGGTGTCGGCTAAAACACTATGAGGTTCGGTATTAATGATCCCAGCGCCAACGCCGATGTAAGGCACAACAAGTAAATCGGGTATTGGGTGACTTAATAACATCACTTCAAATACATCACTGTCTGAAATGCTACCCAATGCTTTACCCGCTGATAACTCAGCGCTAAAGACGGGAGTAAAGGCATAACCGGCAAATAAATTATAAAAGTTAGCGCCTTCTAGGTCGCCGTACATCACCCCAACGTCGAATTGACGGTTTATGACATCTTGTTCAGTGATTTGCATGGCGCTAATCGCTTGACCGTCTTGAGATAAGCCCAATAAATCATCTTGATGAAACCAGCCTTCAACACCGCGTTTGTCTTTTACTTTTAACCAGGACGTGCGCTTAAGTAACACGCTGACCATCTCGTTTTTTTCAATAACCGATACCACAGGGTAACCCGCGCTCGGGCCAGATCTGAGTTCAACAAAAGGTACGTCGATACGTAAACTTGGGTTGTCGTTAGCCTGTAATAATGGGCTTAAGCACAAAAGTGCCAATAGCAGCCAGGTGTTGCGTATATAAGTCTGCATAATTCCTTATCGCAAAGTCTATTGCGCCAACGTTGAGGGTTGGCGTTTGCTTTGTTAGTCCTGTGAGTAAAAAGGCGTGTTGTAATATTGGGCGCCAATGTCTAACCATTCGTTGAGCAATTTGAGCTCATCTGCCGACAACATGTTTTGGTGAGTGGTGTTGTTCATCACCTCAAAAAATGTGTTGCTTGAGCGAGCGCCGTTAGTCGACAAAATGGCGGGTACATTGACCGTGGTTAACACTGGAATAGGATTACCATCTGCGTCAAGAATGAGCTCGCCATTACTGTCGACCTGATACACCACGTTGCCGTCAGCATCGAGCACTTCAATTAACCTGTCGATTAAAATGCCGTCGACTTCTTCCTGCTCAACATCGTTAAACAGCAGTTCGCGGTATGAGGTTAAATGGGCTGGCTCGTCGCTAGACGCTGAACTGACTAATGACAATTGCCCTGCAGGCACCTGAGCTGCGCCGTCGGCATCGACAATATTGTGGCAACTGGTACAAGTGTTATCGGCAACGATCATTTGAGTTGCTGTGTCGACAAAAGGCCTTGCAAGATCCCACAGAGGTTGAATGTGCTCGACATAATTGATTTGTATGCGGCAATACGCGGTCCAGTTATCAAAACATTGGCTGCCATTTGGTGCTGGCGTGGCTAAATTGCTGTAGTTGTAATCAATGCTTGGATTGACCGCAGACAATACTGGGTTGGTCCATATATCGAGATAGGAAAGACCCGCATTTAATTCTGCAAGGCCATTGACCATTTCATCTGCCTCGGCCATGGTTTGCCCTTGCTCAGGAATAATATTACTGCTGGCATTAGGGTAAGCAGAGCCGCCAATCGCACCTGAGTTAATACTGGCAGCTTGTGCATCTAGTCGGCCGTGAGGCAATTGACTGTTAGCGGTATGGCAACCGACACACTCTAATGTTTCACCAGGCATTAAGGTAATCCATTGGCGATGACGACCGCCGATACGCTGGCCATTAGCATCTAATACGCTGATGGCGAGTGGTACGTTGGCTGGCACTTTAATTTTCACCGAGCCATCGGGTTGAATAGGGCTATAACCTATGATTTCGCGCATGAGTTGGTTATTACTGCGGCCAAAATCAGTGTTGGGAATATCACGCACCTGATCAGGTGGCATGGGCACACCACGAACAATGCGTAAAAAACGCGCAGGTAAATTAGCCGCAGGCGTTTGAGATGGGTCACTTAAACGGCTTATCCCACCACTATTGGTTGTACTGTCAATGCCGTCAAAGTCATACACGCTGCGAATGTGGATTGAGCCTGCTAGCTCCTGGCTAAGTTGTGAGTCGAGTTCATTACCGACCACTTTATCGGCAATAAAGCTTTTAGGCTGCGCGCTAGGTTGCATCACGACCGACTCTGTTAGCACAGTACCTAGGGTCGTTGTCGCGACTAATTGTTGGGTATTATTAGCATTATTAAGTAACCAGAGTTCGTACAATGGATCAGCTTGAATCAAGTTTTCATCGGCCAGTTGTTCAGCCGTTAACTGGCCGCAAGCACGGACAACATCATTGACTATCACTCGGCATAAATCCCAGCTCATTAAATAACGTTGGCTGCTGTCGGGAAGCGGAAATAAGTGATTCAATCGACCGGTTTCGGATAACGCTGTTGAGAATGAAAATTGAAAATCAGACAATACGGCGTCAGTAATGGCATTGTCCTGAGCACCTGATGTGGCAGTGGCTTGCTCTGCATCAATATAGTCATCAATGTTAATCACCACAGGACGCTTTTGAATCACGCTATCATCTTGTGAGGTGAGCAACATCAAAATCTCGCCGCTAGGTAATTGTTGCGGTTTAACAAAATCAATTGATTCAGTTTGACCATCGACACTCAGTTGGTGCGAATGCCAGCCAAAAACCAGTTCGTTGTCGCTGCCATCTGGGTTCATGCGGTACAAATTGACCCCATGGTCTGCGCCCATTCGGTCCCAACGGCTATAAAGTATTTTACCGCTTTGTAGCACTAGCGGATAAAAGTCGTGGCTTAAATTAAATGTCAGCTGTTTGATGCCGTTGCCGTCTGGGTCCATCACATGGATATTGAAGGTTTCATTGGCGCGGCTTTCATCTAAAGCAGTGTATTGCGGTTTGCCTTCGTCGAGTAAAATGGCGCGCGATAAACGCTGACGAGTTGAGGCAAAAATAATTCTGCCGTCAGGCAAAAAGCTTGGCATTAAATCATCACCTTGCTCAGCCGTAACATCGCTAGTTATCACGCGTTCTAGGGTTTCATCGGCAACGCGATAACGCCATATATTCCACTTGGGCTGCTCATCATCGTCGGCATCGTCAATTTCAGGGGCGCGAATGGCCATCAGTAATTGCTGGCCGTCGTCTGACACAGAGATATCACGGATATCAATAAGCTTATCTTCACCAAATAAACTGGCCGTTAAGTTGGTGGCTGGTGAGTCGGCAAAGGCATTACGTTTTATCAGTAACTGAGCGCCCGGATTAAAATGAGCGGGATTGAAAGTGTCAAATTCTGCTGGGGGTTGATCGACAGCGGCTAAAGTGCGCTCGATATACGCCACCGGATATTCCACAAGCACGGGATCAGGCTGTTCATCTTTAATTGCTGTTTCAGTATTACATCCTAGTAACAATGCAATAACTGTAAACATCATTATGTTATAGCCTGAGGTCGGCCTCATTTGTTTTCCTTAACCATCATTATTATTGTAAGAGTTTTAGCCAATCCCGATTAGGCTTGACATTATTGCCTTGTAGGCTCAGTGTTTCAAGGCTTTTTGTGAAATAGTTTCAATACTTTTTTTTGACGGTTCAAGGCACTTTTTTGGCGCCAAGTTATTGGCTGAGAGTGTCAAAAAAATTAACAAAATAAAAACTTTTAATATTGCCCGTTGAATGATTTAATCAGCACCATTCGCCACCATCACTGCTTAAAAAACACTCAAACCAAGTGGGAGTAACAACATTTGCTCATTAAAAGAGAATGTTGATAAAACAAATAAGCAGTGCGGCACCGCAACGTCAGTTTACTGCAAGGCAGTCAAGTGTGAACAAGGAGACAGTATGAAGGATCGGCTTCGTACGATAACAAGCTTGAGCTTATTATCTAATTTTAGAACAATCATGCCGCTGAAACACGTCGTTAATGCATTGACTATTGGCGTGTTGAGCTTGTTGTCTGTGAATGCGGCAGCAGGGAGTTTAGAGCAGGCAAAACAATTACACGACCGTATTGCCGGTGTTGCTGCCTCAGAAGCGACGTTACAGAGCATGGCGACGTTATTAGATGATGGCAAACCGATAGAAGCCGCTTATCTGGCGATGGAAACCCCAGCATTTTATTCAACCACACTTAAGTTATTTGCTACGCCGTGGACCAATATTGAACAAGATATTTTTGCGCCATTAAATGACTATTCTGCCACTGTCATTGGTGCCGTTAGAGATGATGTCGATTTTAGAGAAATCTTACAGGCTGATATGGTGTATGTAGGCAAAAACAGTTTAAATTTACCTGCTTATAACCGTAATGATAATGCCCATTACCAAGCATTAGAAGACCAATTTATTGATTTAAAAGATGGCCTTGAGCGCACCACGCAATCAAGTCTAAACGGTTTACCTTCGTCAGCCACCGCCGGCGTGCTAACCAGCCGCGCCGCGGCCAAAGAGTTTTTTTATTTAGGCACTAATCGCGCCATGTTCCGCTTTACCCTAATGAATCATTTATGTACCGATTTAGAACCGCTTAAAGACAATACCCGTTCAACTGACCGTATTCGCCAGGATGTGAGTCGAAGCCCTGGTGGTGATAGTCGTTTGTTTATTAATAACTGCTCAAGTTGTCACAGCGGCATGGATCCATTAGCTCAAGCATTTGCCTATTATGAGTATGAATTTAACCTCGATCAGGACCCAAGTGGTGAAAGCGGTTCAATTGCTTATAACACCAGCGGTCAAACCGATCCCGACACGGGCTCTCGTGTACAAGGTAAATACCATATCAACTCAACAAGCTTCCCTTATGGTTTTGTGACGCCAAATGATAATTGGCAAAACTATTGGCGCCAAGGGCCTAATCAAAAACTGGGTTGGGATAACAGCTTATCTGGGCAGGGTAGTGGCGCCAAGTCGTTAGGGCAAGAGCTGGCTAACAGTAATGCATTTGCACAATGCCAAGTGAAAAAAGTCTTTAAGTCAGTATGTTTGCGTGATGCAGAAAGCCAGGCCGATATTGCGCAAATTAGTGCAACAACAACCTCTTTTAAGCAGAATGCTTACCAGCTTAAGCGAGTGTTCGCTGAAGTTGGCAATTATTGTATGGGAGAATAGGCATGAAATTTTTAATGATTAAACGCCTTGTTATTGTCTCATTATTGTTTGGCTTAAGTGCTTGTGGCGGTGGGGATGTAGAAAAAAATCCACCCGCTCAGCAAACCCCAACCTCTAACGTATATACTGGCCCTGCCGCGGCAACCGCCGATATTCAAAAGTACAAAACGTCATTGTGGGACAATATATCGACTCAGGATAAATGCGGCGCTTGTCATACCGAAGGTAACCAAGCCCCTTATTTTGCCAGCCGTAATGATGTTAACGACGCTTATGCCGCTACCAACCCGTTGGTTGACTTAACCGACCCAAAAGCTTCGCGTTTAGTCAGTAAAGTCGCTGGTGGCCATAACTGTTGGTTGGCCAGTGATTCAGCTTGCGGCGAAACCATGACTCAGTGGATTAAGTTATGGGCTGATGACCGCGTGAGCACAGCCAATACTATTGAGCTAACAGCACCTGTCATTAGAGACCCAGGTTCAAGCAAAAACTTCCCCGATGACAGCAGTTTATTTAGCCAGCATGTTTATCCGATTGTGCATCAATATTGTGTCTCTTGCCATAGCGAAGGCGTGCAAGCGGCGCAATCACCTTTTTTTGCCAGCAACGATATCGAGCAAGCGTATGAAGCCGCAAAAGGGTTGATGAATTTAGATACCCCAGCACAATCACGATTAGTGGTTCGCCTAGGTTCGGAGTTTCATAACTGTTGGAGTAACTGTTTAGACGACAGTATTGTAATGCGCGATGCGATTATGGCGTTAAGTGATGGCATTGAACTCGATGAGATCTCACCGGATATGGTGGTGTCTAAATCGTTACGGTTAACCGACGGTATTACCGCATCAAGCGGTGGTCGTTTTGAAACTGACGTGATTGCGCTGTACCAATTCAAAACCGGTGAGGGCGCCATTGCCTATGACACCTCGGGTATTTCACCTGCGGCAAATTTAACGCTCACGGGTGATGTCGATTGGTTAGGCGGCTGGGGATTGTCATTTACCAATGGTAAAGCGCAGGCTAGCACCGCCAATAGCAAAAAATTGCACGATTTAATTACCGCAACGGGTGAGTTTTCAATAGAAGCCTGGGTGACGCCCAATAATGTGACTCAAGAAGGGCCTGCCCGCATCGTCACTTATTCAGCAGGTGATGACGCGCGTAACTTTACCCTTGGGCAAACCCAATATAATTATGATTTTATGCTCAGAACTGAAGCATCAAGTACCAATGGTGAGCCGGCCTTAAGTACGCCCGATGCCGATGAAGTATTGCAAGCGACGTTGCAGCACGTAGTCATGACTTACAACGCCACTAACGGCCGCAGTATTTATGTGAACGGTCAGCTGATTGATGTGGTTGATGAAGATATTGCCCCATTAGCAAATTGGGATGACAGCTTTGCGCTAATTTTAGGCCGTGAAGCGTCTAATCAACATGTATGGCAGGGCGATGTCCGCTTATTGGCTATTTACAATCGGGTTTTAGCGCCTGAGCAAGTGCAGCAAAATTATGAAGTGGGCGTTGGTGAAAAGTTCTTTTTACTGTTCTCAATAAGCCATCTCATCGATTTACCTAATACTTATGTAATGTTTGAGGTTAGTCAGTTCGACAATTACAGTTATTTATTCAGCAATGCTGCGATTGTAAATATTGACGGCACGCCAGTGAGTGACAGCTTTGAGGTAAAAGGCTTACGTATTGGTATTAATGGTAAAGAGAGCGCACAAGGCCAATCCTACGCAAATCTCGACTTGTCGGTATCGGCAGGGCAGGGACTTGCAGAGCCGTTTTCTATCTCGGCACTTGGCACCATTATCGCGCTTGAAAAAGGCGCTAATCAGGATGAGTTTTTCTTAACCTTTGAGCAATTAGGTGAGCACAGTAATGTGGTGCTACCTGGCGTATTTGTTACCCCTGCAGAGGTGCCTGCCACGACTGAGTCAGCTCAAGTGGGTGTGCGTAATTTTGCTGAAATTAATCACAGCATGAGTGTGCTAACCGGAGTGGCGCAGCAATCAACCAAGGTGTTTGCCACTTATGAGTTGGTTAAACGTCAATTACCTAGTCTTGAAAACATTGAAACCTTTATTTCAGCACAGCAAATGGGCATCACCCAATTAGCAATCGCTTACTGCGACTCGGCAATTGAAGATAATACCATACGCAGTAATTGGTTCCCTGATGTTGATTTTACGGCGGTGCCAAGCGTGGCATTAAGTGCGGCTGATAGAGGTAACTTGCTCAATCCATTAATCAATCAATTGATGCCATTGTCATTGAGTAACCAACCTAGCCAGAGCGATGTGTATGCAGAATTAGACAGTTTGGTGACAGGCTTGTCGGTGTGCAGTGGTACGTGTAATCCAGAGCGCACTCGAACCATTGCTAAATCAACCTGTGCTGCGGTATTGGCCAGTGCTGTCATGCTAGTGCAATAGGGGCCGCAGATGATAAATATATTAACAACCGCGCAATTGAGCTTTGTTCAATTGATGCATGCACCACTGAACAGCACTGCATTTGTTGCCGTAAAACAGAGACAAAAAGGATCCAACAATGACTAAACCAAAACATCTTCATCCAGACAGTCCATTGTTGTTTGCCGACCACCGTAAACCCATGACTCGACGAGAGTTTATTTCAACGGGTTTATACAAAGGTGGTGCGGCGGTTGCGGGATTATCTTTGTTTAGCATGTTTGCTAATCCTAACAATGCACATGCGGCATTGTCGCCAGATCTTGAAGCATTAAGAGGTTCTTGCGGCATTAGCGTTCAAGGTGCGGGTAAAATTCCGTTTATTAGTTTTGATTTAGCGGGTGGCGCTAACATTGCGGGCTCAAATGTGCTCGTTGGCGGCGCGGGTGGTCAGCAAGACTTTTTATCTACAGCTGGTTACAACAAGTTAGGTTTACCGGGTGATATGGCTCCCTCAATTGCTAATCCTAATGTTGGCATGTCTGATTTTATCAATACCGATTTAGGCCTAGCATTTCATTCTGACTCGGCGTTTTTACGCGGTATTTTAGAAAAGGTTTCATCAGACACGGCATCAAGAATTAACGGTGCAGTGATCCCTAATCGCTCAGACAACGACACCGGTAATAATCCACACAATCCTATGTATGCTATTGCGGCAGCAGGCGCGAATGGCTCGTTAATGCCGTTGGTGGGCTCGCGTAATTCTGACTCGGGCGGCAATTCAATGGCGCCAACCAGTTTTATTGATTTAAGCATGCGACCGACCAAAATTGACAGACCGTCTGATGTCACCGGTTTGGTAGATGTGGGCGACTTATTTAGTTTATTGTCGCAACGTGATGCTGTGGCAGTAATGGAGAGTATTCAACGCATTAGCGCGCAAAAAATGGCGGCGGTGAATACCCAGGTGACCCGAGGTGATGTGATTAAAGATTTAGTTAATTGCGGTTATGTTAAAAGCGCTGATTTAGCAGATCGCTTTGGCGACCCTTCAACCCTAAATCCGTTATTAGACCCAGATATTGTGGGGCCAGGTGGCATATTTGGCATTAACGAGTTTGATTCTGAATCAGAGTTTCAAAAAACAGCATCGATTATGAAGCTAGTGGTGAATGGCTTTTCTGGCGCGGGTACGGTCACTATGGGTGGGTTTGATTATCATACAGGCGAGCGTGCAACCGGTGAGTTACGCGATTTACGAGCAGGGCGCTGTATGGGAGCCTGCTTAGAGTATGCTTCACGTCGTAATATGCCGCTAATGTTGTATGTGTTTAGTGATGGCTCAGTTTCAAGTAATGGCCGGATTGATGACTCAATGGAAGGACGTGGTAAAGGCGAATGGACGGGTGATAATTCTTCAACCGGAGCCTCGTTCTTTTTGGTGTATAACCCATCTGGCAAGCCACAGTTAATGGGTGGCACTACCTCGCAAATGGCCCAAAAACAACAAATCGGTTTTATGCGCTCTGATGCGTCAGTCGATACCGCGTCTGCGCCGTCTGCTAATAACGTGAATTTGTTAGTGGAAACGGTACTGCTTAATTACATGGCATTACACGGCGAACAAGGTCAATTTACCTCCGTAGCCCCAATGCAAGGGTTAGGTAATGCCACTATGCTCGACTCGCTAACCGCGTTTCAACCGATAGTGTAGAGAGTGTGACAGCGCCAGAATGTTGTACTGGCGTATTAAAGACACTTTTTGATATATCGCTAGCTCGCATGGATGCGGCTGAATCACCTCAAGTGCAAACGCTTCTGTGACACGCTGCGAGTACATCCTTGTAAGCTCGGCCATGACGTCCATGTCATGGACGGTCACAGCCGCGCTTGCACTCGAGGCTCTATTTCTTCGTTGCTGGCTGTGTATCGGCACAGATGTGTAGCTAAATTGGCTCATGGATGTGGCAGAGTCACCTCAAGTTCAAACACCTCAGTGACACGCTGCCAGTACATCCTTGTAAGCTCGGCCATGACATCCATATCATGGACGGTCACAGCCGCGCTTGCATCCGAGGCTCTATGCCTTCGTTGCTGGCTTTGTATCTGGACAGATATGTAGCCTAAATATTGGCTCATGGATTTGGCTGAATCACCTCAAGTTCAAACGCTTCTGTGACACGCTGCGAGTACATCCTTGTAAGCTCGGCCATAACGTCCATGTCATGGACGATCACAGCCGCGCTTGCACCTGAGGCTCTATGTCTTCGTTGCTTGCTGTGTATTGACTCTAAAGTGTAGAGAAATAATGGCTCATGGATGTGGCAGAATCACCTCGAACAAAGGGGGGATTTTACCCCCCAAGCATCACATGCTGCGCATGTAAAAAAATCAAAAGCGTTAAAAACAAAATCAACATGAATACTTTTATGTGGCATGTACCGATTTTATGTACAGGTATAATGGTTTTTCACTGGTTTACGACAAAAATGATTAACAGTCGTTCTTTAATTGTATCGGTTTATCAATTGAGAAATCGTAATTGTCTGATATTGTTATCTTTAGTTTTTTGTAAAATGAAGGTGAATTCTACTTTACGCGCAAGCACGGTTTGTTTTTGTCGGTTAGACATAATTAATTGCTTTACTTCAGTAAGATAGCAAATGTAGGATGATATTAATCAATAACTTAAGCTGCCGAATTTAAATTTATTTGGCCGTTCAATAAGCTGTTAGCCATAAATAGGATTTAGCATGAAAGCAAGGTTTTTGCCCCCTAGAGAAAACTATTCTGGTAATTTACTTTGGAATAAAGAAAGCTTTTCGACTAAGAAAGCTGAAATAGAGATATCACTTAATAAGCTAAGAGAAATTGGGTATTGGGCTAGTCAATTTCCTGAAGGGGATGGTGTTACTTTTAATATTTATGATGAAAAAATCATTAGAAATAATGAAGAGATGTTAGAAGATTTTATCCTGTGTTTTGATTGGGTTGATATTGATAAAGGCATTTCATCTGATTCAAATACCGAGTTAGCAGACTTAGAAAGTGATGATCGTTTATTAAAATGTATCGTAGTTGTTCCTTTGGATAAGATATACATTCAAGAAAAAATCCACTTAGATAAATATACATTTTTCTGTCGAAAAGAATTTGATCAAGAACCTTACGAGCGATATGGAAACTTCGACTGTGAATA
The DNA here is from genome assembly GCF_050849305.1 of Shewanella sp. MF05960. NCBI lineage: Bacteria > Pseudomonadati > Pseudomonadota > Gammaproteobacteria > Alteromonadales > Shewanellaceae > Shewanella > Shewanella sp. MF05960. The sequence goes on from NZ_JBOZPS010000017.1 coordinate 108,853, forward strand.
TGTTCAGTTTGAAGTTGATCTAAATTATAAAGATCTACTAAGGCTCAATAAAACAATGGATCATAATGACTACGTTATTAATAAATGTTTAGCTCTCGCTGAGCATGCACTTGATATTGTAAGGTTTTCTCATAGTTCATTTAAGGTCAAAGAGTTTACCCCAAATCCAGCAGGGCAAATGAGCAATGGATTTTATTCTGTGAATATTATTCCCATGGAGCAAACCCACATGAAGGCATTTGAGCTCAGTGGGATATCAAGACCTATTTCTGTAAGTAATAATTGGCTAGGGCCCCAAGTGGATGGGTTTTATGTTCCAGGTATTCAATATCTTTCTTATATTTATAGCAATGATACCAACAATGAAATTGCAAAATCGGTGATTTCAGCTTTAAGATCATGTCGTCAATCATTCTATTCAATTGGTTCTGAGTCACAGTTTTTGAACTTGGTATTTACGCTAGATGGGCTAACTGATCCTGTTGGTAATGGATGGAAACATCGAACTTTCATTGCTGCATTATTATCTAAAGGTTCTGCAAATGCATTTGAGAGTAAGCTAGAGAAATACGATTTATTATATACCGATGTAAGAAATAAACTGGTGCATGAAGGTAAGGATTTTTATGAATTAAATGAAGATCCTGATGATTCTTGTGAAGAGATGTTTAGTTACATAAAAGATGTAATTGAGTTAATTGCTGATAAAGTTTTTAATACTAGAAATGATATGGAAACTTATGCTATTGGTTTGCTAAAAGATCCAATTTATATAGCTAAATATACTGCTGTAATTAATCGCGTATCTATAGCCAGAGGGAAAAGACCACAAATACCTGCGTGGTAAATGGCTAATCGGGTAGTCGGAGGTATCTAGCCTCCAGCCCCCACACCACCCTGCATGCGGCTCCGCACAGGGCGGTTCATTTAGAACTCCTAACTCACTTTTTGGTTAGGATAATGAACTGCGATCCATCCATCTCTTAGTGAATATAATCCTGCTTTCTTCAGATACTCATTACTCAGCGCTTGCTGTATCCCTGGTGTTTTAGAGCTACGCCAAGGGCCTTTACTTGTGATACCACAAGCAACCATTAGAACATGGCCATATATGGACGCTCCCGGTGAGTCAAGATAATACTCTGCTCACCGAAGGCTTTTTGGCCTTAGTTTTCTGTACAACATTCTCACTCTTATCGTTGCTTTTGATGCGCTCATTTACCGC
>NZ_JBOZPS010000018.1:0-102840 GCF_050849305.1 Shewanella sp. MF05960
CTTGCTAAAGGAGCGGTAGTTCAGTTGGTTAGAATACCGGCCTGTCACGCCGGGGGTCGCGGGTTCGAGTCCCGTCCGCTCCGCCAATTACATCGAAGCCTCGTCTAACGACGAGGCTTTTTTGTATCTAAAATTTAAAGCGATTACTGAAGTTGGAACGTTAGCTCTGCTGGTGCTTGGCCGCAATGTTCAAGAGGCTGATATTCCCGAGATTGATTGGTTCTCACCCTATTTATTCGGGTGGTAGAGTTTCTATAAGCGACAGGCCGCTTGTTAAACTGATGTCGGGGTTCATTTTTATCACAATCAGTATCAGCTCCGCTAATGACATCGAAGCCTCATCTAACGACGAAGCTTTTTTGTATCTGAAATTTATGCTATTTCCCTGTCAAGACAACAATAATCAGCGCTTCATGATGTTCTGTCAGCAATGTTGCTGTCATGATGATTGTTTATCCTATGTTATTGGCTCTCAAGAAATAAAATGTGCGTTTCATGTCAAATGTACGATTTGATTTTGTTGTATGTTTTAAATACTCATTTGATAGCCGCTTTGCTCACCGTAGCTAATTACATATATGTTTTATTCGCAATCAATCGCTTCACTTTTTCCATTTCAGGGTTTATCCAGCTTTTAGTTGGTTGATTCAAAATACACATTTATCGCTTATAACTCGCATATAGGTCATTAACAAAACGATCCAATTTAGCCGTTTTGAGATATTACTGTTGAGTTGTTGTAATTCATTCAGCTACTTATTAGCAAATTTCCTATTATTTCGATCTATTTTCTTGCCAATAGCATATTGCTCCCCTAACTTAAGTGCCAATTGCATGGGATAAGGAATAACGATGAAGTTAGAAATGATTTGCACAGGTGAAGAAGTACTATCTGGTCAGATAGTGGATACCAATGCAGCTTGGGTTGCGAATACCTTGATGGAGTTAGGCATTGAGATGCAACATCGTGTGACGGTAGGTGATCGGATGGATGACCTCGTCGCTGCATTCCAAGAGCGCAGTAAGCATGCAGATGTCATTATTGTTAATGGTGGCTTGGGGCCGACTAGTGATGATATGTCTGCGCTAGCCATGGCGAAAGCTAAAGGTGAAGAGCTTGTCGAGAATGTGCAATGGCGTGAGCATTTAGAAGATTGGTTTACCCGTAATAATCGGGTAATGGCTAAGAGCAACTTAAAGCAAGCTTGGTTACCGGCTTCTGCTGTGATGGTCGATAATCCTGTCGGCACAGCATGTGGCTTTAGAGTAAAATTGAATAATGCATGGTTATTCTTTACACCAGGTGTACCTTTTGAATTAAAGCACATGATCACCGAACAGTTTATTCCATTTATTACTGAAGAGTTTGGTGTTCAAGAAAAGTCAGCATTAGAAAAGTTACTCACTATTGGCCATGGTGAGTCATCTTTAGCGGATACTCTTTCTGAAATTTCTTTACCTGCTGGAATTGAATTAGGTTATCGTTCTTCAATGCCACACATTGAAATCAAGATATTTGCGCGTGGTGATAACGCTATTCGTCAGTTATCTGATGTAACAAAGCAGGTTAAAGCTTTATTAGGGTGTGCAGTCGTTGCTGAAAATCGCCCAACATTAGCAGCAGAGATCCATCATCGATTATACCAGTCCGGTTTTAGCCTTAGTGTGGCAGAATCTTGTACTGGTGGCATGATCACCAGTCAATTGATCGACTTTGCGGGAAGTTCATCATACTTGCATCATGGCTTAGTGACTTACAGTAATGAGTCTAAAGTGAAGGTGCTGGGCGTTAATCCACAGATACTTGACGATCATGGTGCTGTTTCTATTCAGACTGTAGAGGCGATGGCGCAAGGTGTACGGGGCATTTTAGACAGTGATTTTGCATTAGCCACTAGCGGTATAGCGGGTCCTGAGGGAGGATCTGATGACAAACCTGTTGGAACCGTTGCCATCGCATTAGCAACTAAACACGGGGTATACAGCCAAATGGTCAAGTTACCAAAACGATCACGCCAGCTTGTAAGAAGTATGAGTACGGCAATAGCTTACGATATGCTTCGTCGTGCATTACTTGAAGAAGCTGTAATTGTTGATTATCCGTCAATACCTCGATTCGCCAAGTAAGTTTATTCTAGCTTGCTTATCACTGTGATAAGCAAGCTAGATTTAATGACTAGGCTGTAAGGTCTTCAGGCAATTGATTGTTTTTCGCTTTTTGATAAAAGTAAGCCACTGTCAACAAAATCACCCCAATCAGAATAAATGCGATGATTTTTTGAATTAACTCAAATGACGCCATATCGACAAAAATCACTTTGATACAAGCAAAAGCAAATAGTAATGCCGCGAGCCTGACTAGGCTTGCTTGTTGAGGTCGTAAGCTGATAAACATCACTGCACTGGCATGTACGACTAATAGCACAGCACTCATTGGCGCAGCTACGCTGGTGTCGAATTGGTAGCTCCAGAATAAATAACTTATTACTAATAAAGTATGCCAAGCCCATTTTAGTGCTGTATGAGTGACTATTTTTCTGTGCGCTCTAATACCTAATCTCGCTGTTAGTAAATATCGAGCTAATAAAGCTAGCACTCCAAGCTCTGCTAAATTAATCAGTAAGTTATTAATATTTAACGTCAGCTGTGTTTCGCTGTGAAGCGCAATAGGTAAAATGGCACAGATAAAGATGGCCGCGTATGCCAGGCTATAACTAGGTGCTAAGGCCGACTTTAGATGTTGACCTATACGAGTGTTTCTCTCGGTAATGACACTGAAATAGCCGCAAATAATTAGCGCTGTGATTGCCCATGATGGATAGAGTAGATTGGTAACAGTTTGACTCAGTACAGCTATTACTAAGGCAATATAATATGGCGCAATATGCCATTGAAGCGTGGTCATTTGCTGCCACTTCTTAGGGAGCAGAGTATAACGCCAGCTGATAAATCCAATAAATGATAAACCAATCACTAATGCGAGTAGCCCTTGCCACAGTTCAGCTAGGCACATTGTTGCAGTGATCATGGTTGCTAATACCGTGAGTATTTGCGACTCATAGCGAAGACTTTTGTGATTAACGACGTATGCCAATCCTAAGCTCATGAGACTGCTTACCCATAATGCTATAGCAATATAGTCTGGGTAACTACGCACGATTTTAGGCAATAGCAGTAACGGTAAAGCTAAATAACATGCCAACTGAACGTAGTAAGCAAAGCGGATTAATTTGGCATCGGCATAATATTTTTTGTACCAATAATACGCGAGTAATAGTCCAATAAAGAGCTCAATACGAGCAAGTTTTGCATTCATCGCTTGGTCTGCAAAACTCAGACTATTGGCATCTACCATGCCAATAATCACTAATCCTAATAGCGGTAGTTGCACTAACCAGGCTAGCATTTCGCTAACGCGGAGAGTGTGTTTAGCACTCATGTACAGTAATAATAAGCTGATTAATGGCAATGTATTAAGCCAATATTGCTCAGTAATAAAGAAGCTAATGAGTAATAATGTAACCGTATATAGCACTCCCAGTAACTCACGGATAAACCGTACTGCTAGGTGTTCAAATGCCATTAAATCAGCTTGATAGCGGCTAAGAAGCTTCTGTGCGGCAAAAGTCATTGCACAGGTTAGTGCCATTGATAAGCTTAATAACCCTTGATACCCCAATAAGCTATCGTTGTCATAGTGCGGCAGGTTGAGTACTTCAAATACGTTCGCAAAACTGCTGATGATGCCAAGTACCAGTAAGACATAAGCTTCTGCTCTAATAGGGCTAAACAGTTGTTTACAGCCAATCCACAGAAACAATAATCCCTCTAGTAACAGCACTAGTCCCATCAACTCTACGCTGAGTAAAAACAGTGCGGCAAATCCCGCAAAGCTGCCGGCAAAAGCTAAAGCCAGGGCGCTAATATCTTTATCGCGTTTAATTAGCAAATATAACAACCCGCACAGCAATGCATTAAGCGCAAATAGCTCTCCAGCAAACACACTCCACTGGGTTAGGGTGTAGAGAGTAAAAACCATGAGTGCGATAGGCACTGCTAGCAACCTTGGTGTTAACGTCGATTTGATGATAAATAATAAGCTGGCAATGCTGTAGAGATAAAATAGTCCATTGACCATCAATAATGCTAAACCGGTTTGCCAATCAATGGCCGCAAACGGTAATTGAATGAATAAGCCGAGTATTTGTATACAAGCTATATGCAGTAATGCAGTGATTTCGATGAGTATCGGCCATGCTAATTTGTGGCTTTGAACCATCGAGCAGATGCCGATAAGCATCAAATAAGGTAGGTACAGTAATGGTGTTTGACCACCATCAAGTAACATCAGTGGCGCTAAAGAACCACCTATTAAAGCGATAATGGCCACCACTTTAGTGTCGAGTTTAAATGATAAACCATAACCAAAAACGGTGTTGAGTAAGAGGAGACCAAAGCAGGCAACATCGGGGATAAGGTTAAAATAGGGCCCTAAGAAATACAAACACAAGTAGTTAAGAATAAGCCCAAGGCCGACCAGACCGGAGCCAAAATCTTGCATGCCCGGCCTTTTTTGTCGAATAAATATACCGCCGATAATAATACTATTTGCGACACCTAAACCTAATAACGCTTTCCCCAGCTCTGAAAACCAGTTGTTAATTGAAAACTGTAATAAGTAACCAAACCCAAGAGTCAGCGTAATGATGCCGGCAACGGTCATCAAAAATACAGGACCTAAACCTTTAGCTTGGTAATGTTGATAAAAGCTTTTTGCTTGTTCGGTTAACCCAGATAATGGTGCAAGTGCTGATGCGCTAAACTCTCCAATGGCTTCAGCTAATTGAGAGACCATAGCACTTAGCGCACTTTGTCGTGCTGGTGACTTTGTGGCTATTGATGTTTTTTGTGCTGTTATGGATGACGTTGATACTGAATGATTAGTGTCTAACGGCTGATGTTCCCAAGCGGAAGAAGAGTATTGAGTTATATCCGTAACGAGACTATCGCTCGTATTACTTGCTTGGTTCTCATGTATTGAAATAGGCAAATTTTCGCTAGCCAAGCTATTTTGTTGATCATCGCTATTTTGCGCTTGTACTTGCACAGCCAAAGCATCAAGTTGCTGGCTGAATTTAGCTAATTGCTGATTTACATCGGCCCGTTGTGCATCTTGTTGCGAGACCAGCTCTGCTAACTGCGCTTTTAATTTGGCTACGTCATCCACTAACGGCATCATTTATCCCATGATTACTAAGCATTCCAATATTGCCAGGTTATTGTACGTGGTTCTGATTGATTAGGAAATGCTCAGTTTTCTGATACTTGAGATAAATACCGTGTGAGCATTCCATTGCTCACGGTTATGAATATGTTAATTGGTTACTGCTCTTGCGGTACGGTTGTCACTACATCATAGAGATCGATTTGATGCTGTTTCATGCCATTAGGATCAGCATCAAAAGGCACTTGTAGCAAGCTTATCTTGTTACTGACTTGAATTACTTTTAGGATAGTGGGTTCGGTTGGCGGCATCAAAGTAGAGAGCACTGTGTGGTTTAATGCAATACTGTTTAGTTTGATATATTGAAATAAATCACCTCTATTCACTCCATGTAGGGTGCCAATATTAATCGTAATATATTGATCGTCTTTATTGATTACTGTTGCCTTTGTGGCTTCACAGCTTAACGTTTCGTTAATATCTTTTGCTGCGTTAAACAATGTATCAATAATGGTTTTGCCATAATCACTGCGCCAAAATAAGCTATTGGCTAAATCAACTCGACTAAAAGAGTCAAAGCTCCAGTCGCCCTCACCGTGGTACTCGTTTTCAACTAAAATACTGTCACTGATCCGGTCGTACATAAACACTTTTATCGTAAAGTTGCGCTTCGGTGTCGTGGTTTTACTTAGTAGCCCTGATTTAGTTTCATTAAATAGGCCAACGTCACGTATATAACCAAAGACCAAATACTGACTTTGATATTGGCTGTTAAGTGAGTGAGAAATGCTTTTTACCGCTTTTAAATCAACCGTATCCATGTCTATTTCGGGTTTAAAGACCATTTCTGGGATCAGTGCTTCGACAAATACGTTAGGTTGGTTAGTTAACTCGTTTGTAAAGCGAGAAACCACATGAAAAGGCAGGCTAAATACATCCCCTGTAGTCGCTTGAGCTGGGGTTAATAGTGGAAATTGAGCAACAATAAGTTGCTTAAGGTAGCGATCTCTTGTGCAATTTAGGCTCGATTTTAGATTCACTTTGACATTAATGGTTAAGATGTCGTTTTTAAGTGATTCATTAAGGATTTTTATCTCACTGATTTGATGCTCAGACTGAATACTGCTTGAGCTTTGGCTTAAAATCCCATCGGTAACCGTGGATTCTATTTTGACAAAGCTATTAGCCTGCAATGAAGCATTTTCAATTGCTTGTTTAATGACTTTTTTACGTACTTCATTGTAATCATTGTCATTTATGGCCATTGATGCCTGGCCAACATACCATTGAGCTTGTGCCATAAATGGCATAAATAATAACCCGAAAACAAACAACAGCTTGATCATTAGTTAACCGAAAATATTAAGTAATTTACTGATAAGTGAAGGGTCTTGGTTGTCTTGCTGGTCGCCTTTCGCACTGACCTCAATGATAGCATTGCCAACCATGTTTGAGTCAATAGAGTGGTCGGAAGCAACGTCAGTGACTCTTATTTCACCAGAAAATCTGACATATTCATCACCTTTATTAAGCTTAAGCCATTTTTCACCTGCAACAATCAAATTGCCATTGGGGAGTTTTTCTCTTACTGAGACCGTAATTGTGCCTGATAAGTAGTTATTTTGATTACTTTCTGCTGAACTATCAAAGCTTTTTTCTTGGCTGTAGTCAGCATCAAGGTTATCGCTATTAATATTAATGCTACCTGCGGTAATCGATGGCGACAAAGTAAATTCGTTGCTGTTATCCCTTTGATAGCTTATCGACTTTTTAGAGGTCATTTCTTCATTCAGTTTAATCATTATCATGTCGCCGACTTCATAACGATTATTGTTTTGATAAATACTATAGATATTATTAGGATTAAATATGGAGCCAGTGACTTGTGGTGCCTGTTGAATATTATTATTTCTAACCGGACGATAACGAGGGTCGCCCTTAATTATTTCTTCACTGTCTTCAATAACGCTAATGGTAGTATTTTCTTTTGTGGGGCTTTTTATTTCCGTAACTTCGGTTGTTGAACAAGCGGGCATAAACGTTATAAATGCTAAGGTGAATGACAATGGTTTATTCATTTTATTATTCGCAAAGTTATCGGTGATTTTATGTTAACCATAATTTTATGCTATTTTTTATGCGAAAAGTGCTTTCTTCTTGATGTTTACCTCCTTTTACTTGTGTTTACTTACATTTACTTATATTTACTTTGTATTGATTTATTATGTATTTGTATCTGTATGTTCTAACTAGGAATTAGTTTGACGTTATATTTTTTAGATACGGATTTTATTTGTTTAGACATGAGTCACACTTAATTTTTTCGTAGTAATGTGAGTATTCAGTCTTTTAAAAATCTCCTGTTATTGTATTTGTATTTAAAATTGTGTTTTTAAATAAATTTGAAGTAAAAGTTTTACCGTACACTAGGGTTTTTAAATTTTGTTTGTGCGTAATATAAATAATTTTATCTATTTAAATTTTGTACAGAGAGTGATGATTCATCATTGTAGCTATAAAATACATGGCGATAATCTATTAGCTGCGATTAACACCGCTTTTATTTCGAAGGATATTTAACCAATAAATATCAACAACTATTAGCTTTAATTGGGAATTGATTGTGTCCTTAATAAACTCGTTAGATACAGCTGTCACCGCAGCTAAAACAGCAGCAAGTACTGTGAAGGGCATTACCGATCAACAAGATGCTATTGTAGAAAATGGCCTTGGTCAAAGTACTTTTGGCGCATTACTTAACTCACTGTCATCGGGTTCTGGGGCTATTGATTCATCCTTAACTAACTTGTCAAATATTGAAGTGATTTCTGTTGAAAAGCTTCAAGACCAGCTGTTGCAACAAACAGGTTTAGGAAATGAAAATTTATTGTCGTTAGCCGTATCTGATGATTTAGTCTCACAAATGCAGCAAGAGTTATTGTCTTCGTTACAAGCGAGTATGATTAACAGTACTGCTTTGTCTAGTTCAGTGTCTTCGGCCGTTTCTTCTGTATCGACAATGGTTCAATCGGGTAATCCATTACAATCAACAGTGGGCATTACACATGATGAGCTAGCTGCTACCGAAGAATCTTCAAGCACCCTTGATGATGTGTATTCGTTTTCATTTGGTGAAGAGGGTCTGGATGGCAATGACTTATTTGATTCGATAAATATATTAAACCATATCCCTATTTTGTCTGAAATCTACCAAATATCCACAGATACAGAGATTAGCCCAGCATCCAAATTGTTAGGCGGCATGTTGTACTCTGGCTATATCGGAGTCGGTGCGGCGGCTCTTGAGTTAGGTATGGATTATTTCACCGGTTACACATCCAAAGATTTAGTCGCCGATACGGGATTATTGTCGTCTGAAACGGATGACAATACCGATACACAATAACTCAAGCATCACATCGCCGATGGTTGGTGATGTCATTCCTAATTTGCGCGTCTATAGAGCGATTTATACATGAGAATATTACTCATAGCTGGCTGCCTACTGCTAGGCGGCTGTAGCTTATTTCAAAGCAGTTCTAATCACTATCGTCCTAGCGTTTACCCGGTGCTGACAGCTGTCGGGTATGCTCCAATTGACCGCCAACCAGCTGAGCGTCGTAGTGAACAACTATTAATGGCGATGGAGTCGTCAAAAATTTTGGCTTATCGTGAGCTCACTGAACAGGTCTATGGTTTGCAGTTAAAATCAAACACAGCGGTTCATGATTGGGCAATGAGCAATAGTGACACTCAAATTTTGGTTTCTGGTTTAATTAAGGGGGCTAGAGTCGTGAAAACTTATCCGGTCGATGGATTTTATGTTACTGAGTTAGAACTGGATTATAAGCTAGTGTGGGATTTGTATGAGCAATCTGAAAACCCACAGCAAAATAGTATTTTGGTGATAGAACCAGCTCAGAATTTTTAGAGTTTAAAAGCCGCCACAAAAAAGCACCCCGAAAGGTGCTTTCTGTTAGTACGGAAATAACGTTAAAACTTCACCACTAGTTTGCCCTGTTGTACGGCAATTTCTTTGGTCATTTTAGCCATTAACGCTTGATTACTGTCGCGAGTGTCTAAGGTGTACACCGGTTGATTTTCAAGATAATTGCGTAAAAATCCCATTAGTTGTGGTGTTGCCTGACTGATGTAACGTTCAATATCTGCAGGTTCAGACTCTACTTTAACTAAGTCTAACTGGCGCAGATAAATACTTTTCGTTTCACTGTCGTACCAAGGTACGGCCTCAAACGTGGTTTTCAATTTTGCATGGATAGGCATCAGTGGGTTGTTAATGGTGATCATGGTCGCTGCTGTTACTGCCATCGTATTTGGCTTAGCGCCTAGCACAACCTGCATATCATTTAGCTTAAGTGATATACCAATTAACTTATTGCCCTGTTTCACCTCAAAATGCATGTCTTTATTAAGGTACTGCTCAATTTCAGACTCGGTGATACTGTACTGACTGGCACAGCCAGTCAGTAACAATAACAATCCAAGCCCAAGGGTTTTAACCAAGGTTATCATCCAGTGTTTCTCATTCCTGCTGCAACGCCGGCAATGGTCAGCATAAGCGCTAGCTGAACATCTGCAGACGGTTCAACTTCTCTACGTGTGCGGGCTAATAGCTCGGTTTGTAAAAAGTTGAGTGGGTCAATATACGGGTTGCGCAGTTTAACAGATTCGCGATTCCAAGGGGTATGCGACATTAGCTCGGTTGTTTGAGTTAATGACAATACTGCATCAATGCCCAACTGTAGGCGTTGACGTAGTTTTTCACCTAAATGGTGCAGCTCAGGTTTTACTAAGCACGACTCATAGTATTTGGCGAGATTTGGCTCCGCTTTGGTATACACCATTTCTAGCATTGAAATACGCGTTTCAAAAAACGGCCATTGCGCTTCCATTTCACGTAGCAATTCAAGTTCACCACGATCTGCCGCATCTTGTAATGCTTCACCCGCTCCTAACCAGGCAGGTAACATTAAACGGTTTTGCGACCAGGCAAAAATCCATGGAATAGCACGTAAGCTTTCAATACCACCGTCGACTTTACGTTTAGCTGGACGACTGCCTAATGGCAGTTTGCCCAGTTCTACTTCTGGAGTTGCTGCGCGGAAGTAAGGCACAAAATCTGGCTCTTCGCGTACAATGCCACGGTAATGTTGTACTGATTCTTCAGCAATACGTTGCATACAATCACGCCATGCTTTTTTAGGCTCAGGCGGTGGTAGTAATGTCGCTTCCATTACTGCAGAGGTATAAAGCGCTAAGCTTTGTACGGCTAATTTTGGTAAACCAAATTTAAAACGGATCATCTCGCCTTGTTCTGTGACGCGGATGCGGCCATCTACTGAACCTGGTGGTTGCGATAAAATCGCTTTATGAGCTGGTCCACCGCCACGGCCAATTGAGCCTCCGCGACCATGGAACAACATCAATTTCACTTCGGCTTTTTTACACACAGCAACTAATTGCTCTTGAGCACGGTACTGCGCCCAAGCTGCTGCCATTACGCCGGCATCTTTAGCTGAGTCAGAATAGCCAATCATCACTTCTTGCATGCCTTTGGTGTAACCGCGGTACCAATCAATATTCAGTAGCGAGGTCATACATGCCGCAGCGCCTTCAAGGTCAGCTAAGGTTTCAAATAACGGTACTACGCGCATTGGATTCGTGCAGCCCGCTTCTTTTAATAGCAACAATACGGTGAGCACATCAGAAGGTTTACTCGCCATTGAGATAACATACGATCCCAATGCATTCGCGGGTTGTTTGGCGACTAAGTTACAAGTTCTGACCACTTCAGCTACATCGTCAGATGGTTTCCAGTTGGCAGGAATTAACGGACGCTTACCGGTTAGCTCGCGTAATAAAAACGCTTGTTTCTCGTTTTCATCCCAATGGTTGTAATCACCCATGCCTAAGTAACGAGTCAATTCTGCAATCACATCGCTGTGACGTGATGCATCTTGACGGATATCTAGGCGCAACATGTGAATACCAAAACAGGCTAGGCGACGTAAAATATCTAATAACAGGCCATTAGCGATTAGCTTCATGCCACAATCGCTTAAGCTTTTATAAAGCAGTTCTAACGGTTTTTGTAAGTCGTCTTTATGCCATATTAACTCGCTGATGTCGGCATCTGGATGCTTACCTTCAAGGCGGGCATTGAGGTAATCAATGGTGTTGCGTAATTGGCAACGAAGCTTACGCAGCACTTCACGGTACGGTTCTTTACTGTTGTCTGTTAATGCCGTTAACTCTTCATTGGCCTGCTCCATAGACAATTCGCCAAGCAGAGTAACAATGTCTTTTAGGTACAGTCTTGCAGCAGCATGGCGGTTACGGTCTAGCACTTCTTGAGTCACTGTTGACGTCACAAACGGGTTACCGTCGCGATCGCCACCCATCCAGCTTGAAAAGCGCACAGGAGAAACATCAATCGGTAATTGTTGACCGGTTTTTTGCTCTACTTGATCATTTAGCTGGCGCAAAAAGTCAGGAATGGCTTGCCATAAAGACGTTTCGATAGTGCTTAGGCCCCAACGCGCTTCATCAACCGGAGTTGGACGTTCATTACGGATTTCATTGGTATGCCAAATTTGCGCAATAAGCTGACGTAGTCGAAGAGTGCTTTGTTGACGCTCACGATCAGTCAGCTGGTTGTTTTCTTGCTCGGTTAAGCAATCGACTACAGCGGCATATTTTTGAATCAGCGTGCGTCGAGAAATTTCAGTGGGATGCGCCGTTAACACTAAATCAATGTCTAAGTTTTTTAAGCACGCAATCACATCTTTTTTATCTAAGTCGGTATCAAGCATGCGTCCAAGTAGTTGTTCTACTGGATCTGGCACGCACACCAATTCGTCGCAATTGCGGCTAATAGTGTGAAATTGTTCTGCGATATTGGCTAGGTTTAAAAATTGGTTGAAGGCTTTTGCAAAAGGCACCAGTTCTTCGTCTGGTAATGCGGTTAATAATGCCAACATTTGATCGCGTGATGCTTCGTCACCCTGGCGAGATTTTTTCGCTAAAATACGAATTTGTTCTACTTTTTCTAAAAATGCGTCGCCTAAATGGTTCTGCATTGTTTCGCCCAATATCTGGCCTAAATGCCCCACATTTGATCGAAGTGACGCATACATATCTGCCGTTTGCTCTGTCATACTTACTCCCGAAAAAAGAACGATTTTGCCAATATCTCTCACATCACAATACCCAGCGTAGTAAAATTGGTCAATACGCTGGCACTGTGTTTTGTAATTTTATTTCGTAAAATTATTACATTTTGCTTTCACATTTAACCAAAATTTGACGGCTATTTAATGCAAGCGTGATAAATCATTTTCTTAATCAGCTCGACCGTTGGCGTTAAGTATTCTAAGCCAATATATTCGTCAGGCTGGTGAGCTTGATTGATGCTTCCTGGGCCCAGTACTAATGTTTGGCAGCCGAGCTTGTTGATATAAGGTGCTTCAGTCGAATAGTTAACCACTTCGGCTTCACTTCCTGATAATTCAGCAACTAACTTGGTCCACGGATTATCTGCCTTTCCTGCAAACGATTCTGCGCCCGGGTACAAAGTACTGACACTAATACTGCCAGGATACTCTTTACTAATATCTGCTAAGTAGTTCAACACCATTAATTCGAGATCGGCTAATTCCATGCCCGGTAACGGACGAATATCTAAGTGCAAATCACAACAACCGCAAATACGGTTAGCCGCATCGCCACCATGTATATGGCCAAAGTTCATGGTTGGATAAGGTACCGTAAATGCATCTTCACGATAGTTTTCACTTAAATGCTGCTTTAGCTTCATTAACTGGCTAATCACTTTATGCATCACTTCAATGGCATTTAGACCACGTGCGGGATCAGACGAATGGCCACTACGACCAATTACGCGGATCCCTTGCGCTAAATGCCCCTTATGCATATAGACAGGCTTTAAGCTGGTGGGTTCACCAATTACTGCATAATCGGGGGCCACAGCCTTAGAGTCGGCAAAAGCTTTAGCACCACTCATGGTGGTTTCTTCATCTGCGCTGGCAAAAATAGTCAGTGGGCGTTTGAATTGATCAAGTGGCATGTCTTTTAGCGCTTCAAGCACTAAAGCAAAAAAGCCTTTCATGTCGCAAGTACCTAAACCGTACCAACGATTGTCTTTTTCAACCATCTCAAATGGACTTTGGCTCCAACGGCCTTCATCAAAGGGTACAGTATCGGTGTGACCAGCAAGTAATAATCCGCCTTTTCCTTGGCCAATACGAGCGATTAAATTTTGCTTATTGCGCGAATCTTCAACCGTGGGGGTTTCACAGTCAAAACCCAGCTCACTAAACCAATTTTGCAACAAGTTGATAACTGCATGGTTACTCATATCATGTTCTGCTTCGAGTGCACTGACTGACGGCGCTGCAATCAGCTGTGTAAAACAACTTTTAAGATCTGGTAGTGTGCTCATGGGTTATCCTAAAAAATTATATGTAAAATACTTATTCACATATATTGCATAATTAATATTTCGTGGTAGTCTAGCAAACAGCATTAACCGACACCATAAATAGAACGATCAAAATGAAAATAAACATGCGCTTTCATACTGCTAAAACCACTATATCAATAATCAACGCGAACTTCCTGCGACGATAGCCCCAAATTAGACGCTCCCTGTCTAAATAAGCTATGCTGACTCTTTATCTCACTACTCAAAAGAAATCAAACTTATGAAAAGCATCGCAATTATTGGCGCTAGTGGATACACAGGCGCACAAATTACTTCATTGATTAATGCCGACAGTAACCTTTCGGTTCAAGGCTTATATGTGTCGGAAAACAGTTTAGACAAAGGCCGTAAATTAGCCGACTTGTACCCTACATACAGTCATATGGCTTATACGCTTTCTCCACTAACAGATGAAGCAAAACAACAAATTGTAGACCAAGCCGATGGCGTGGTCCTCGCGACTGAACATTCAGTGAGCTTAGAGTTAGCTGCATGGTTTTATAAAAAAGGTTTAGCGGTATTTGACTTAAGTGGCGCTTACCGTTTTGCAGATGTGGCGCAATACCCTAAGTGGTACGGCTTTGAACACACTTATCCAGACGTGCTAGCTGAAGCGGTTTACGGTTTAGCTGAGTGGAATGCTGAAAAAATCAAGCACACCAGAA
This sequence comes from Shewanella sp. MF05960, assembly GCF_050849305.1. Taxonomy (NCBI): domain Bacteria; kingdom Pseudomonadati; phylum Pseudomonadota; class Gammaproteobacteria; order Alteromonadales; family Shewanellaceae; genus Shewanella; species Shewanella sp. MF05960. The sequence goes on from NZ_JBOZPS010000018.1 coordinate 14,414, forward strand.
TGATAGCCGTAGCGGGTTGTTACCCTACAGCATCATTAACCGCGTTAAAGCCGCTTAAGCCTTTTTTAACGGAGATGTACCCAGTTATTAATGCGGTCAGTGGTGTTACCGGAGCGGGCCGTAAAGCGCAATTACACACTAATTTCTGCGAAGTCAGCCTAACGCCATACGGTGTCTTAGGTCATCGTCATCAACCAGAAATTGCTACTCATCTGGGCCAAGAAGTTATTTTTACACCGCATTTAGGCAACTTTAAACGCGGTATTTTAGCCACTATTACGGTGCAGCTAAAACCAGGTACAACAGAAGCCGATATTGAAAAAGCGTATAGCGTTTATGACAGCTCACCCATTGTTACCGTTAAGCACAACATGTTTCCTAAGGTCGATGATGTCGTGCATACACCTAACTGTCACCTAGGGTGGAAATATGATGCTAACAGCGGTTATTTAGTGGTCGCCAGCGCGATAGACAATTTAATGAAAGGTGCTGCTAGCCAAGGGCTACAGTGCATTAAAATCCATTTCGGTGTGTAATTAACTCGCATTAGTAAAGGAATCAACATAATGGCTACAAAATCAGTATTAGTCCTAAAAGTGGGTGGCGCATTACTACAATGCGAAATGGGTATGGCGCGTTTAATGACAGCCACAGCCGAAATGCTTGCAGCTGGCCAACAAGTCATATTAGTTCATGGCGGTGGTTGTTTGGTTGACGAGCAATTAACCGCTAACGGCAAAGAAACCGTTAAATTAGACGGTTTACGTGTTACGCCAGCAGATCAAATCCCTATTATTGTTGGCGCGCTAGCTGGTACCTCAAACAAAATTTTACAAGCCGCAGCTGCAAAAGCTGGCATTGTTAGCGTAGGCATGAGCTTAGGTGATGGCAATGTGGTTACCGCTAAAATCAAAGATGAACGTTTAGGGCTGGTGGGCGAAGTTGAGCCCAAAGATGCCACCTACTTAAACTTTATTTTAAACCAGGGTTGGATGCCTATTTGCAGTTCGATTGCCATTTCTAGCCAGGGCGAAATGTTAAACGTTAACGCCGACCAGGCTGCAACAGCGTTAGCAAAATTAGTGAACGGTACGTTAGTGTTATTGTCAGACGTATCGGGTGTATTAGACGGTAAAGGTCAATTAATTCATAGTTTAAACAAAAGCGAAATTGAACATCTTGTTGCCCAAGGGGTGATTGAAAAAGGCATGAAAGTCAAAGTAGAAGCCGCATTAGAAGTCGCTCAATGGATGGGTAAACCCGTGCAAGTGGCTTCATGGCGCGACGCCGAACAATTAAAAACCTTAGTCAAAGGTGGGTCCGTCGGGACTCAAATACAACCTTAATGGAGTAGAAGTATATGCAGCACCTATTGTCGATAAAAGAGTTAACTCAATCTCAGCTTTTAGCCATTCTTGAACTGGCTAAAAAAATTAAGAATAACCCAGCTGAGTACCGTCGCGCCTTAGATGGTAAAAGCGTTGTGATGTTGTTTGAAAAACCATCACTGCGCACCCGAGTCAGCTTTGATATTGGCATTAATAAATTAGGTGGCCACTGCTTATACTTAGACCAACAAAATGGTGCGTTAGGTCAGCGTGAAACGGTCGCTGATTTTGCGACAAACATTTCATGCTGGGCCGACGCCATTGTGGCAAGAACATACTCGCACACCACCATTGAGCAATTAGCTCAACATGGCAGTGTACCGGTCATTAATGCCTTGTCTGATCTGTATCATCCATGCCAAGCGTTAGCTGACTTTTTAACATTATCTGAGCAGTTTGATGATGTAAGCCAAGCAAAACTGGCTTATGTTGGTGATGGTAATAATGTCACTCATTCGTTGATTTATGGTGCAGCGATTTTGGGCATGACCATGACAGTGATTTGTCCTGAAGGGGCATTCCCTGATGCACTTATCGTGACTGAAGCTCAAGCGTTAGCAAAGCAAAATGGTGGCAAGTTAACCCTAAGTGCTGACATTAATGCCATTGAAGGCCATGATGCTATTTACACCGACACCTGGATTTCTATGGGTGATGAAACCCCGCTTGCTGACATTAAAGCCCGTTTTGCACCGTACCAAGTAAATAGTGAGCTCATGGCTCAAGCTGGCGCTAAATTCTTTATGCATTGCTTACCTGCACACCGTGGTGTGGAAGTGACCGATGAAGTGATGGATGGTGAAGGTTCATTGATTTTACATCAAGCAGAAAACCGCATGCATGCACAAAATGCAGTATTAGTGACCTTATTAAGTTAGTCGCACTATTAACTTAGTCACCTTACTTAAGTGATTCAAAAGATTAAGGCAATAATGCCGTTGGCGTTATTAACATTGACCATATACGAAATCGATTCTAGGAAATAAACATGTCTAATGCAGTGAAAAAAACCGGTGTTAAAAAAGTGGTATTGGCGTACTCAGGTGGTTTAGACACCTCAGCTATTATCCCGTGGCTAAAAGAAACCTATGACGACTGCGAAATCATCGCATTTTGTGCCGACGTAGGCCAAGGCGAAGAAGAGCTTGTTGGCTTAACAGAAAAAGCTTTAGCGTCAGGAGCTTCTGAGTGTCATATCGTCGACCTTAAAGAAGAATTTGTTGCCGATTACATCTACCCAACTATCGCAACGGGTGCTATTTACGAAGGTACCTACTTGCTAGGAACGTCAATGGCGCGTCCAATTATTGCTAAAGCGCAAGTCGAAGTGGCCCGTAAAGTGGGCGCCGATGCGGTATGTCATGGTTGTACTGGTAAAGGTAACGACCAAGTCCGTTTTGAAGGTTGTTTTGCAGCATTAGCACCAGACCTAAAAGTGATTGCACCTTGGCGTGAGTGGGAAATGCGTAGCCGTGAAGATTTATTGGCATACCTTGCTGAACGTGATATCAAAACCAGCGCATCAGCGACCAAAATTTACAGCCGTGATGCAAACGCATGGCACATTTCGCACGAAGGTGGTGAGTTAGAAGATCCATGGAACGAGCCATCAAAAGGCGTGTGGACATTAACAGTAGCACCAGAAGATGCGCCAAATGAACCAGAATATGTCTCGTTAGCGGTTAAACATGGTCGCGTGACTCATGTTAACGATCAAGCATTATCGCCATACGCTGCACTCATGAAGTTAAACGACATCGCCGGCAAACACGGTGTAGGTCGTATCGACATTACCGAAAACCGTTTAGTGGGCATGAAGTCTCGTGGTTGTTACGAAACACCAGGCGGCACCGTGATGTTTGCTGGTCTGCGTGCCATTGAAGAATTAGTGTTAGACAAAACCAGCCGTACCTGGCGCGAACAGATTGCTGGCCAAATGTCGCATTTAGTTTACGACGGTCGTTGGTTTACGCCTTTATGTAAATCACTTATCGCAGCGTCAGAGTCATTAGCAGAATCTGTTAACGGAGATGTCGTGATTAAGCTATACAAAGGCCAGGCGACAGCTGTTAAAAAGCGTTCGCCAAACAGTTTATACTCAGAATCTTTCGCTACCTTTGGTGAAGATGACGTGTATGACCAGAAGCATGCTGAAGGCTTTATCCGTTTGTACTCTTTAGCAAGTCGTATTCGTGCGTTAAACACTAAATAAGGTTTACGCCAATACCATTTAAGGCGCTGCAAAGCGCCTTTCTTATAATGACTTTTGGGTAATCTAAAGAGTCATCACAAGAAAGAAAATACTTAACACCTATATTATTGAACAGCCAGTTCTTAAAACAGTTTTCAACACAGAGGATACCGACATGGCGTTATGGGGCGGAAGATTTCAAGGCGAAACCAGTGCACTTTTTAAGTTATTTAATGACTCATTGCCAGTTGATTATCGCTTATTTGAACAAGACGTTGTCGGCTCAATCGCATGGGCAGACGCCATTGCCAGCGTCGGGATTATTACCGCGCAAGAATGCATTGATTTAAAAGCGGCGTTAAATGAATTGCTGGTGGAGGTGGGTAATGATCCACAAGCCATTATCAGTAACGGCGCAGAAGACATTCACAGCTTTGTTGAGCAAAAGCTGATTGCTAAAGTGGGTGACTTAGGTAAAAAACTCCACACGGGTCGTTCACGTAACGACCAGGTCGCGACTGATTTAAAATTGTGGTGCAAAAAAGAAGGTGCTGCATTACTCGCACGCCTAGGCACTTTGCATGCAGAGTTGATAGCATTAGCCGAGCGTGAAGTCGATGCGGTGATGCCGGGTTACACTCACTTACAGCGTGCACAGCCAGTCACTTTTGGCCATTGGGCGCTAGCTTATGTAGAAATGTATGAGCGCGACATTAGCCGCCTGCAAGATGCTCTAAGCCGTGCTGATTCATGTCCGCTAGGTTCTGGCGCACTCGCTGGTACAGCTTACCCCATTGATCGCCATGCATTAGCGTCAGCATTAAACTTTGCTCGCCCAACCTTAAACAGTTTAGATAGCGTGTCTGATCGTGATCACGTGGTTGAATTGTGTAGCGCGGCGTCAATCAGCATGATGCATCTAAGCCGTATGGCAGAAGACTTAATTTTCTTTAACTCTGGCGAAGCTAATTTTATCTCACTAGCAGATGAAGTCACTTCTGGCTCATCACTGATGCCGCAAAAGAAAAACCCAGATGCGTTAGAGCTTATCCGTGGTAAAACAGGCCGAGTATATGGCAGCTTAATGGGTATTTTAACCACCATGAAAGCCTTGCCACTGGCTTACAACAAAGACATGCAAGAAGACAAAGAAGGCTTGTTTGATGTGGTCGACAGCTGGGCCATTTGCTTAGACATGGCGGCACTCGTTTTGTCAGGTTTAAAAGTAAATCGTCCACAAGCTTTGGTCGCGGCGCAGCAAGGCTATGCTAACGCAACCGAATTAGCTGATTATCTTGTCGCTAAAGGCATGCCGTTCCGTGAAGCGCACCATGTCGTTGGCGAGGTGGTGGTATTTGCCATTGCTCAGCAAAAGCCGATTGAAGAGTTAAGCGTGGTAGAGCTGCAAAAATTTGCCAAAGTGATCAGCGATGACGTGTATCCAAACCTTACCATTGAAGCGTGTTTAGAAAAGCGTGACGTATTAGGTGGCACCGCCATCAATCAAGTGCAAGCAGCAATCGCCGCTAAAAAAGCGTAATTTTTTAGCGAGTCAGTTTTGAATGAAGCCCTGTTGCTAAACCCAACAGGGCTTTTTGTTTGAGCATTCATTCATTGATGTAGCTATTGATGACATTTATTTTCAATAACTTGAGCTTCAATGGCGGAAAAAGGCGGGGTCGAATGCTATGCGGAGCATTTGCCTAAAAGCGCACAGTGAAATCAGAATGGGCATAACAGCTAACCGTTTGCCTTTTTTCGTAAAAGGCGGTGCAGTAGCAATCAATAACGTGATTTTTTTACGTTATATTTGGATATATAGTTAGATTAAAATGTTATAGACGGCAATGGGTTTTATTGATGAATACTTGTGCAATTTTTTGGCGTTCTGATATCGTTCGCGAAATAGAGCATAGGGTTGTGTACCAAGACATTTTGCCGCAATAACCGCTCTGAAACTCGCATATTAACGCTGTATTTTTTAGGTAGCCTATTATGGTTAGCTTACTGAGTTGTCGTACTTCGGTCTCATCTCACATTGTAAAAAAAGCGCTAACGCGTTTGTCGTTAGCCATGGCCGCAGGGCTTTGTTTTAATCTTGCCGCACAAGAACCTACTCCACCGATTACCACACCCACATCGCCTAGCGTGACCATACCGCTGCAAACTTATGCAGATGAACAAGCGATAGTTAAATCACCGAATAATCTGAACACAGAAACCAAAGTGCGTTTTGCCAAAACAGCTAACTTTGATTCTGATTCAGTGGTTAAAATTGCGCGTAAATTAGCGCAAAAGCCATATGTAGAACTTAAAGACCCATTACCACCAGGGTTGGCCAAAATATCTTATGATGAATATCGCGATATTCGCTTTAAGCCAGATGCCTCAATTTGGAAAGCTGAAGGCTTACCATATCAAATGCAATTATTTCATCGGGGTTTTTATTTCCAAGACTTGATTGAAATTGCCTTGGTTGAAGGTAAGCAAGCGACCCATTTAGCCTATAACTCAGAGTTCTTTACTGCAGGTGATGTGTTAAGTCAGCGTTTACCGACCCAGGATATTGGCTATTCGGGTTTACGTATTCATTACCCATTAAATACCCCTGCGTATTTTGACGAATTAATGGTATTCCAAGGCGCGAGTTATTTCCGTGCATTAGGTAAAGGCAGCGATTATGGCTTGTCTTCAAGAGGGTTAGCGTTAAATACAGCTGAACCAGAAGGCGAAGAGTTTCCTATATTTCGTGCCTTTTGGGTTGAACGCCCAAACAGCGACAGTAACTTAATTGTGGTGCATGCGTTACTCGACAGCCCAAGCGTTGCGGGGGCATACCGATTTTCAGTGAGACCGGGCGACAACACTCATATCGATGTCGAAGCAACGTTATTTCCACGCGTGGATTTAGTTAAAGTTGGCTTAGCGCCTAGCACCAGTATGTTTTTACATTCTATGAATGGCCGCCAAAACACCGATGACTTTAGACCAGAAGTGCATGATTCTGATGCGCTATTGATCTTAAATGGTCGCGGCGAGCGTTTATGGCGTCCGCTTGCTAATCCAAAGCAATTGCAAGTCAGTGCCTTTATGGACAACTCGCCGCAAGGGTTTGGTTTAATTCAACGTGAACGTAGTTTTGATGCGTATCAAGATCTGGAAGCCCACTATGAACGTCGCCCAAGTTTGTGGGTTGAACCTGTCGGCAATTGGGGCGCAGGTGAGGTAGTGTTAACCGAAATTCCAACCGACTCTGAAATTCATGACAACATCGTCAGTTATTGGAAACCGAAACAACCTATTGCCGCCGGTAGCGAGTTTCATTTTACTTATCGATTAATTTGGGGCAGCGAGCCCGAAGTTGACGATGGCACGGTTGTTGTTGCTCGCACCGCCAGTGGCCGCGCTGAAATAGCCAAAGCGACACCGAGACGTTTGTTTGTTATCGACTATCAAGTTAAAGAAGGTAATAACGATGAAATTCCGGTCGCCAAAGTGCAGAGTTCAGCCGGTGCGGTAACCAATGTGGTGGTGTCTCGTCAGCCTAAAACCAATGGCTATCGTTTGGCGTTTGAAATGGACCCACAAGATGCTGAATTGATTGAGCTACGTGCTGAGCTTAAATTTACTGGCCCACGAGATGTCGAAACCTGGCTTTATCGCTGGACCCTTTAAACATGAACACGATGCAAACTGAGTTTGATACAAATGCTACCGAGCCTACATTGGTCGGTGGTGCAGCCATGCCATTAGAGCGACCAAGCCCAATGGAGCCGCAGAGTTTACGTGCGTTGTCCGAAGGCATGCCGCGTAAAAGTATTATTGCCAATGGCGTAAAGTCAGACGGATTACGTCGTCTGTTAGTGGTTGGCAGCGCGTTTATTATGTCGGTTATGGCCATTTACGAAATGGTGTCGGTATTTAATGTCGGCGGCGTAACGCCGCTGGAATACATCGTTTTAGTGTTGTTTGCGGTTAACTTTTGTTGGATAGCATTGGCATTTAGTGGCGGCATTGCTGGCTTTATTATGCTCCTTAAAAAGCCTGTTGCCGAAACTGCCGAAAGCATAAAGCTGCATACCCGCACCGCGATATTAATGCCGACTTATAACGAGTCACCCGATCGCGTTTTTGCCGCGGTTGAGGTGATGGCGATGGCATTAGTTACGTCGGGCGAAAGCCATGCGTTTGACTGGTTTATATTAAGCGACACTACCGACCCCGATATTGCGTTGGCAGAAGAGCAGGCGTTTTTGATTTTGCGCCATAAAGTGAGCAAAGATGCGCGGGTGTATTACCGCCGTCGCCGTAAAAATGATGCCCGTAAAGCCGGTAATGTGGCCGACTTTTGCAAACGCTGGGGCGCCAGATACGATCACTTGTTGGTGTTAGACGCCGACAGCTTAATGGAAACTCATACCATTGTTAGTTTGGCGAGACGGATGCAGGCAGATCCTGACGCAGGGCTTATCCAAACCATTCCTTACCTTGTCAATGGCAACACGCTTATGGCACGGTTACAACAGTTTGCTGCGCGGATTTACGGGCCAGTGATTGGTACAGGTTTGTCTTGGTGGGCGCACAAAGAAGGTAACTTTTGGGGCCACAATGCCATTATCCGCACCCAAGCTTTTATGAGTGCAGCGGGCTTACCGCATTTAGCCGGTAAACCGCCTTTTGGTGGCCATATTATGAGCCACGACTTTGTTGAGGCCGCGTTGATAAGGCGTGCGGGTTGGAGCGTAGTGATTGCCGCCGACCTTCCAGGGTCTTACGAAGAATGCCCTCCGTCTATTGTCGATTTAGCGGTGCGCGATCGCCGTTGGTGCCAGGGTAATTTACAACACACTCGAATATTGTTTAGTAAAGGATTGCACTGGGTCAGCCGCTTACATTTACTCACAGGGATAATGGCGTATTTGTCATCGCCATTCTGGTTAATGCTGATTTTGTCGGGCTTAATGCTGGCACTACAGGCACACTTTATTCGCCCAGAATATTTTACCGACCAGTTTTCGCTATTCCCCACCTGGCCAGTCATGGACTCCGACCGTGCGTTACGGTTGTTCTATATCACCATGGGCATATTGTTTGGTCCAAAAATCCTTGGTGTCATATTGTTATTGAAAAATAGCACCATGAGTAAGCAGTTAGGTGGCAGAGGTAAAGCCATGATTAGCGTAATAATCGAAGTGATATTGTCGGCACTGATTGCGCCAATAATGATGCTGATCCACTGCGGTGCTGTGATGTCTATTTTAGCTGGACGCGACAGTGGTTGGTCGCCACAACGTCGTGACGACGGCAGCTTACCTTGGCTAACATTGATTTATCGTCATCGTTGGCACATGTTAATGGGTGCGTTATTGGGTTACGCCGCCGTGCTTGATTCGCTTACCTTATTGGCGTGGATGAGCCCCGCGTTAATTGGTTTATGGCTTGCTGTACCGCTTTCTGCCATGACCGGTTCAGAACGATTTGGCCTATGGGTAAAAAGCTTAGGTATTTTGGCCACGCCAGAAGAGGTAAGCGCACCGCAACTTAGCGTAGACTCGCAAGCGCGTCGTGCCGAATATGTGCAAGCTATTGCAGAGCCGTGGACTTTATATCGATTGCTGCAAGACGCAGAGCTCATGGCATTACATTTAGCCGTTATCGACAAAAAACCTCACCGTTTAGCGGGTTCAGCCGTTGAGTCGCTAGAAGCCATTACCCGAGTTAAAGTGCAAGAGGCCCAGTGCCAACACAATATAGCCAACCTATTTACCCGCCAGGAGTTGGCGTATTTACTGGGTAACCCATTATTGTTAAAACAGTTACAAAAGCTGCCAGAACAATCGGAGTCTGAAGGGTTAGTGTCGTTTTGTTAGGTGGATTTAATTCAGATTGAAGAGCTAGGGGCTGTTGATCTTTGTTCGTTTTTTATTCGATGAAGTAAATTTGTACAATTTTATTTAAGTGAATACTTGTATAACGATCTATTTCTCCCATTTTTAATCGGCATTTAAAGGTTATTTTGATTAAGAACTAGTTTTGTATGAATTTTATACAAAGATCGACAAGCCCTAATAACAAACATAAACTCTAAATTAAAAGTTAAATATTATGTTTGTTACACGATATTTGTTATACAGTTATTTTTGATGATTTTATTACAAGTCTCGTAGATACATATTGAATTGTTTTATACGTAAACCTACAACAGGGAGGGTGTGATGTTTGCTTATATTTTTTGGTCTTTTTTAGCTCTTGTTGGTGCTGTAAATATAGTTAACAAATCAAATGGGAAATATTTTAAAACAATAACATCAACTTCTTACCTTGTTGTTGCTCACGCTGTTTTATTGTCTGGATCTTGTGTGATGGCCCTCGGTTTATTCGACTTGGTTTTAAGTTGGAGTAATAAATTTGTAATGTTTACTATCATACTTTTACATAATAGCTTTATTGCTTGGGCGAATTATAAAAAGTTAAGCTAGTTTGTTCCACGAATAAATATTTATTAATGGCGTGCATTCATACATCTTATGGCTTTAGAACCTTCATCTAGTAGCACTAATCCTTGTTCGCGCAGTCGTGACAGACTGTCGTGGCTTCGATGCACGCTACGCCGCAGCCAGCAAGAGGCTGTTGCCTCGTCAACCATGACCGCTACCAGTGATAACTTTTTTAATGCTTATGCGATTTTTTTAGGCGCCAGTTTAGGCCAAATGGGCTGGGTAACAGGCTTGCCGCAATTGTTTGGTTCATTAGCGCAGTTATTGTCAGTGTGGTTGGCGAGTCATTTTAGTCGTCGGCAATTTATTGTGGTTTGCGCCGCGCTGCAAGCTGTTGTGGTATTGGGTATGGGTGCTCTGGCGGCGTTTCGGCCTGAAAATGCCGTATGGCTATTTATCGGCTTAGCGGTGTTATACCAAGGATTTATTAATTTAATTCAGCCACATTGGCGTGCCTGGATGGGCATGATAGTACCGCAGCGCCGACGCGGTGCATTCTTTGCGTCTCGTACCCGTTTAACCATGATGGCATCACTGAGTGTATTTTTTGTCGGCGGCGGCATATTAACGCTAACCGACTCAGTGCAGATGGCGTGGTTAGGCTTTAGCTTGCTGTTTTCGATTGCCGCAATGGGGCGTTTTGCTTCAGCCTGGTTGTTGTTGCAAATGCACGACCCAGAACCGCGAGCGGCCAAAGCGTCTGGGGTGTTTAGCCAAACCCTATATAACTTTCGCCAGGCGTGGAAAGACAAAACCTTTCGCCATTACAGTTTATTTGTCGCGGGTATGCAGTGCATGGTGGCCATATCGGCACCGTTTTTTGCGGTATACATGCTAGAAGACCTGCACTTTACCTATTTTGAATTTGTGTTATCGAGCGTCGCTTCCATCTTTACCCAATTTATTACCTTGCGCTTTTGGGGCCGCTTTAGCGACCTGTACGGTAATCGGTTAGTGATGATGATTACTAGCTGCCTCATTCCGAGTTTGCCGTTATTGTGGCTGTTCTCTGATAACTATTTATACATTCTCGCCATTCAAGCTTTTTCCGGTTTAGCCTGGAGCGGCTTTACCTTAAGTACCGCGAATTATCTTTATGATATTCGACCTTTTCGTAGTGATTTTGCTACTTACGCAGCATTACAGGCGGCATTAAGTGCCGGTTTTGTATTTATTGGTGCGATGTTGGGAGGCGTCATTGCCTCGTATGCAGAAGCTTTTTTAATCTGGACAGGTTTTAATACTTGGTTAACCAACCCAATATTTTTGGTGTTTATGATCTCGACCATTATGCGATCGCTGGTGGCATTGTGGTTTATTCCGCGCTCCGTAGAACCCAAAGCGCGTCCAAGACCTGAACTGCTTACCCTTATTTTCCGTATCCGTGGCTTTAACGCTATTTCGGGTGTCAGCCTAGACTGGCTTACCGTGGCCAAGAAAAAGCGCGCTAAAAACAAAGAACAACATAGCGATAAATAACGCTTCTAATCGAGGCGGTAATCAAAAAACTTACGCTTGTCAGGGCCAGAGGCATTAGCGCTAATCTTATTGGGATGTTTATACTCATCCCAACTAGCCACATTACGGCCCATGTTTAACTGTGGAAAGCTTAATTGTGGAAAGTTCTGCGTTGGAAAGCTTAGTTGTGGGCCATTTAGCTGCGAAAGGTTCAGTTGCGGACATTCAACCTCATTTCCCAGAGGTAAGCCGATAAACTGCAATAGGGCAGTAAGGCTACCTGCAAGGCTTATATCAATAGATATAAAGTCATTTCGGCCAGTAAAATAGCTCAACACTTGCTGCTGGTGGCGCTGATAACAAGCCGTTAAGTGGACTTCATCTGCTACATCTTCAACCTGCCATATATCAAAGCAATGATTAAAACTGCGCTTCATCACCGGATGAAAACGGCCATTGTCTTTGTCTAAATGCACCATCATTCGGCCAAGCAACATTTGCATCGACGGCAACCACTTATCTAATGGCCTGTCTAAATAAACAAACTTAGCGTTGGGAAATAACACATCTAACTGCTTATAATCACTAAAACACGGCGCGTCAGACACCGCATCGGCCAGCATAAACGCCTGCTTGGTAAACGCCTGGTGAGCAACCGTTAATCCCTGTTCAAGTAATGCCACACTGACACTAGTGGTGCCCGTACGCGGCAGGCCGATAATAAATACTTTATTAGCCGGTTCATTTGCCAATGTAGGTTTATGCATAGCGGTTTGTGGCGTTGTCGATACTTCAGTCAGTTTGGATGTCATTTATTACAGTCGCATTGGGTTATTGAAAGGTAAACTTATTTATTAATCAGCCATATAAATTACGGGTTACACAATTTATGAGTAGTAACCTAACGTTACCATTTTGTCGGTAAATACTGAGTGTAATATAACGGCATTACGATATGTTCTTTCTCTAGAGCTGAAGATCCTTGTGTTCCGGTAAGCTTGAATGTTTTGCTTGGATTGCATTTTTCGATATATGACGTAAGAGATTTAGCGCGCGTACGTTTACCACTTTTGACTTCGATAGGGAAAATGGCGCCTGCATCATTAGTCACAATAAACTCTATTTCTGCTCGAGCATCATTCCAAGAGTAGCTAGGGTCAACCCCCATAGCAGTCAGTTCTTGCTGAACAAAATTTTCGGCTATATACCCTTTGTACTCATAACTTTGCTGTTTTATTTCTTTATAACTACTGCCAAGCATATGGCTGAGTAGACCTATATCAAACATGAATAACTTAATCATATTATCTTTTTTGTAAGCGGCAAGTGGTGATTTAGGCGTCCCTTCAATCGGATAGTTAGCCAGTGCCAAGCGACAACGAAGTAACCAATGAATCGCGTTTTCAAAATCGCTATAACGTGATTTACGTTGGTGGACGTTTTTGAATTTAAAGCGCTTAACCGACTCATCCATCACGATAGAGAGTTGTGCAGGGATGCTACTAAACACGGATTCAATCAAAGTCGCATCAACTTTACCTGCGTATTTACCAAAATCTCGTCGGTAACCTTCTATCAGGTCAGCATGTATTTTCGATACCTTTGCAACACGTTCTAATATGCTGGCATCTTTATATTGATACCAAGCAGCCACGGCCTCTGGCATACCACCGGTAAAGAAATAATCAGTGAGTTTGTCCATCAGTATGTTATGTGCGGTCGTCGAACTTGCTTGGGTGTCAAATGCCTTAATTAGCGCAGTTTCTTCAGAGGCATAAATAAACTCTTTGAACGTTAACGGACGTAAAAAGTACTGTTCAACTTTGCCTACAGGAAAAGTATTTAATAAACCAATGTTTGATCCACTTGCCGCGACAAAGTAAGTCGGGGCTTTTTCGGCGAAATATTTGAGTGATGTGACAGCACGCTCACACTCGCCGATTTCGTCAAGAATAAGTAAGTCTGTTTCTGGGTTAAAGCTCTGGCCGGTGATCAGTTCAATGTTTGTTAATAACTCGTCAGGTGCGAGTGAGCTTTCAAATGCCTCTTTAAAAGCAGGGTTTTCTAGAAAGTCGATACGAAGCGTATTGGCGAATGTTTTACCAAACAGTATTTGCAGGAGAAACGTTTTACCCGTTTGGCGAGCACCATCAATCAGTAATGGCTTACGCTCCGGTTGGTTTTTCCACGTCATTAATGAATTGAGTAAAGTACGTTTCATAAAGCCTCTAACCGGCGGTAATCAATGTTAGTGGTCATTATAAACATAAAATCACGTATAAGTTACACTTTTATGCGCGTAAAAGTGCGCATTGGTTACACTTTTATGCGCATAAAAGTGTGTTTTGTCTACTGGGCTGCGCGTTAAGTGACGTAATAAGTCGTCGGTTATATCAAAAAATAGTTAAAGCCAGCCGCGGCTATCGTCATCCGACATTTAGCCCAGTTTGTGGCGTTGTTGATATGAATGCTGCCGTCATTCCTTTAATCGTGCTGGGCAATAAAGGGAATAAATTGCAATTTTCAACAAATTGAGTGCTTAAATTAAACTGGAGTTGCGGGCTTGGTAGCAAGAACTCTTTTAAGCCGGTCATAAGCATATGCATGCTTATCTGGAGGCATCTTAGTTAAGTTTTGTTGCTTCCAAAGTATGGCGGGTAATTGTTCAACTCCGGAAAGTCCAAGCAGTGACCAGTTGGGTGATCGGTTTTTGAATGACAATAAGAATGCTCGCTCTTCTCGTGTTAGCGAGATGTTTATTATTTTCACTAACTGTTCCCGTGCAGCCTCAAGCTCTGTCTGTGGGATATCGTATTCAGCCATGTTAATAAATTCACCTCGATACACATCTGAGATGTCTTTAAAATGAGGATTTAGTAGTTCGGCGATTGGACGAGGGTGACTTATAATATATACCAGTAGTGCTTTACGCAGTTCATCGGTAAGCCCTTCGTTATCAAGTAATTGCTTTATGTCGAAAAGATCTCTTGGATGTTGGCGATCGAGCGCCGCACAAATCTTACCCGCATACAGATCGGCAAAGCTCACAACTACCATTTCAGCAAAACCAAATTCATCTTCAACAGCTTCATTCACAGAAATGAGTTTTGACTCGTAAACTGTCCCACGTAGAACTGGAGAAAGCTCTATTTTAATTTGAACACCATTTCGTTCTACTAATAGACGTAGCGCATCAATTTTATCTTGGTATGAACGAATAACGCGGGTGTTATCGATGCTGTTTATAATGGATGAAGCCAATGTATCTAAGTTATTTTTAATTGTCAGTAAGGCTTGTTGCCTTGCCATCATGGGCAGGAATACCAGATCAATATCAACGGAAAGCCTTGGAAAGTCACGTACAAACAAATTGATTGCCGTCCCTCCTTTAAGAGCAAAACAATCGTGCTGGGCAACAAAGGGAATAACTTGTAGTAACAGTTGGACCTGTCGATAGTATTGGCTTTTTCTATCCATCTTGGTTACATCTCCTTGGGTATAGTGATTTGCCAAGTTGGCTCTAGTTTGCCGTTTTGTGCGATAAGTCGCTTGCCTGTTCCTAGGTCATATTGTTCAGGTGTCAGATACTTAAGCCAGGCATGTTGTTGTCTATTTGCCAGCCAAAGAAATAGCCGTTTAATTTTGATGCTGCAGCAGGCTTTAAGTAAGACATCCAACTTACGTGGTGAAAGGTTGCTCAACCCCTGCATAATTTGATCCGCGTGTTCAAAACTAGTGTGTTGGGGCACTGTGGTTAAGAGCTCAAGAATCGCTTTTTCTGGACAAGAATAAAAAAGCGGAGGGAGTGCTTCTCTCCACGTGTTTTGTCGTAGATATTGACTATTGAGCATCAGTGTTTCTGGCCATATACGTTTTGTGCCATGCCATTCAAACTCTGCTGAAATATCGATTCTGTCCAGCCAGCGAGGTAATGCGGAATTAGAATAAAGCTGTATTTTAGGTTTATCGCCGATAGACACATAATGCCCTAAACCTTCAAGCTCTAACGCTGTTAAGCCGCCCACATGAATAGGACTATCTGACATACGTTGTACAGAAGCAACAAGACCTTTCCAGGAGAGATTTGCCTCCAGTCTTACATAAACCCCAGCGGTGAGGGGAATTAAAGTTCGGCTACGTACAGCATTGTCCAGAAAGTGGAGGCTGAGCCCTTGTGCTTCAAGCCATGGTTTTGTGGCTACCATATCCAAAGGCAGTGCATTCTGTAGTTGTGTTCTGGCTTTAGTATTCAGCATGTTCGACTATCGCATCTGGTTTGATTAGGCTTAAATATACGTTGATTATTGACGTGTTTTGTTCATTATTCAAACTTTATTATCTATAGAAGTTTAAGTTTTGTCATTTGCACGTTAATCATTGCCGTAAAAGTTTAGTTTCTCAAACTGATTTTTTACTTTTTCAATGTTAGTTTAGGGCTAGCAAGGTGTGGTGATACAGATAAATCAGTCAGTTTGGATGTCATTAACTTGCTATCGCTTCGGGGTTGTTGAGTCGGTAAATGATTATACCGAAATGGCTGTTTAACGTGTTATAGAGGTGACTAGTACTGTTATGAGGCAATTAATTACACTTATTCGCCTCATAGTATGAGGCGAATAAATTGCTATTTGCCTCATTTGATGAGTAGAATAGCTTAGTGTTCGCATCAAAAAATATTTTAGTCAGTTAAATAGAGGTCATTATGTGGATTTGGCAGCAACAACAATGGCCAGAGTTTGTATGGGATAATACTCGTATAAGTGCATTATTGAGGCAAATTCAATTTAACCAAGGTTTGCTGCTGGGTAAAATAGGTTCTGAATCCGCTAGTCAATGGACACTCGATACCATGCTGGCCAATATTGTTCATTCAAGTGCTATTGAAGGTGAAAAGCTTAACGCATTTTCTGTCCGTTCCTCTCTGGCGAATAAGCTTGGCGTGAGTGAAGAAAAACCTTATCCCACCACGACGCAAACTGATGGTTTAGCAGATATCACCTTCGATGCGCTACAAAACTGGCAACAACCGCTGAGCTTAATGCGGATTCTAGATTGGCATGCAATGTTGTTTCCAGAAAACCAAACTGGGTTTAATCCTGTTGTTGGCGGTAAGTTATGTGGTAACGAGCCTATGCAAGTGGTATCGGGCCGTTTAGACAAACCTACTGTTCATTTTGAAGCGCCTCCTCGAGATACGCTAGACCAAAGTTTAACGGAGTTTATTGAGTGGTTTAATCAATCACGAAAACAGGCAGATCTTGATCCGCTAGTACGAGCGGCCATCACTCATTTGTGGTTTGTCACCTTGCATCCGCTTGACGATGGTAATGGACGTATCACCCGTTTGCTCACCGATTTAGCACTAGCGCAAGCTGAGCATCGCTCGATTCATTTTTACACAATGTCAGTTAGTATTCTTGAGCGACGCAAAGGCTATTACGCAATATTAGAGTCTACCCAGCAAGGTGGCTTAGATATCACACCTTGGTTGCTGTGGTTTTTAGACACCTTAAATGACGCTATTCAACACACGCTCAATATCATTGAGCAAACTACTGCTAAAACCCAGTTTTGGCGTCAAGTTGATCAACACTTACTCACTCCAGCGTTAACCACAGAACAAGTGAAAGTGCTCAATAGGTTACTCGATGGTGACTTTAATGATGGGATAAGCAGTAGCCAATATCAAAAAGTCGCTAAAGTCAGCCGCGCCACCGCCACCCGACATTTAGCTCAACTTGTGAATCAACAGTGTTTGGCCAAGACTGGCGCAGGTGGTAGAAGTACAAGGTATATGTTGGCGTTGTGAATTTGGTCTTAGATTAAAAATTGTCTGAATGATATTTTGCTTGCGCCAACCATGTTTTGAAATGTAAGCGTATTTATTTCTAAACAGACCACATCCTTATTTTGTCTGATTTTAAAGCCATTCAAATGATCAAAAAGGTACAACCTATCTACTTTTAACCAGTTTAAGTTGTTATCATTTTTTAGAAGCAAATGAATATAAGGCAAGTTGGGCGATTTTATCTTATTGATTGGTATTTCTAGCCACCATACTGGCTTTGCTTTATTCACATTAGCAAAGTGAGTGTTTGACGTATTAAATACGGCGTTAAAATTTCTATTTGCAAAGTCTAGCGCTTCATTCTTGTTCATGTTTTTACCTAGAAATAAACCAATAAAGTATAACAATAACATTGTGTTATTGTTGCGTCACTGTAGTATGGTTACTCATAAAGCATTGTTGTCTGTTGGTGAATATGGAAATTCAGATTGGTGATGTACTTAGATATAAAAAACCAGCTACTGCTGAAAATATGATTGAAGATGGATACCTAAATTTTCATTTTCTTACGCAGTCGCTAGATGCTAAGAATCTTCAACTAGAGAAAGGCATTAATGCGTCAGCAAAAATTAAAACTGACTCTGGCGAGCTAGTTCGTCCTGCAATACTGATTTCTAGTAGTCCAAATAAAAAAGGTTCATCAGAAACACCGTGGGAAGATTTCTACGATGTTGATAACGGTCATATTCGTTATTTCGGTGATAACAAGGAACCCGGTAAAGATCCAGCTACGGCACTCGGAAATAAAGCATTACTTGAAGCATTTCGTTTAGCACATTCACATTGTCCACAAGAACGCTCATTAACACCGCCAATTTTATTTTTTAAACGTGTTGTAATAAACGGCGTTGCTAAAGGCTACCCTCAATTTCAAGGACTAGGCGTAATTAATAGTGTTGAGTTAGTGACTCAATGGGATAACAAACTCGGACGAACTTTTACAAATTATGCTTTCGACTTCACAGTGTTATGCATTGCTACTGAGCATGAAAAGTTTGAATGGGATTGGATCAACAGTCGACGACAAAAAGCGTTCTCTTTAGATATCACTAATCAAACAGCTCCTAAGAGTTGGCGACGATGGCTTAAAGAGGGAAGTAATTCACTCAATAAACTACGCCGACGAGTTTCAAAATTACGCCTTGAAAAGGCTGCAAATCAGAAGCCTATACCTGGTAGCGAAGCCGATAAAATACTAAACGAAATTTATTCCTTCTATGCAGATAAAAAACACAGTTTTGAGGCTCTAGCTGAGGTGATTGCTGAACGCGTTATTGATAGGGATTTAGGTGTTTATCAAAAAGGTTGGGTGACCCAGGGCTCGAGTGACGGCGGCGCAGATTTTATCGGTAAGGTCACCCTTGGCAGCGGATTTTCTAAGGTCGAATTGATTGTATTAGGCCAAGCTAAATGTGAGTCATTAAATGCTCCAACTGGCGGAAATCATATCGCACGCACCGTTGCCAGATTAAAGCGAGGTTGGCTCGGCGTATATGTAACAACCAGCTATTTTTCTGACGCTGTACAGCGAGAAGTGATTGAAGATAAATATCCCATCATATTGATTCATGGGCTCAGAGTGGCCGAGGAAGTCAATCAAATGGTGTATGAAAGTGAAATGTATTTGAATGTTCATGAGCTTTTAACCGCGATGGATACAGTGTATCCATCGCGGTTAAAGCAAAGGCAAGCTGAAGAAATTTTAAATTTATAGGTTTTCAAGGCGTTTTGATACTTATCAAAGGTTATTAACCTTAGTATCTTCAATCTCTTGAGTATATGAATCATTACACATGCTATTACCTCCAATGAATTTATGTCTATTTTGGCCTGAGAGTCTATGGACTATGAGTAACATTAGCTTCTGAAACATAGGACGAGGTGATACTGAGGTTTATTCCCCAGATTGATTAAGATGAACCTGCTAGAGCCAACCATATCGGCATAGGCAACTGTTGAAAACAGGATGTTTTTGTCAAGCCCCCATGGATGGGTTTACGGCGTGTCGCAGAGGGCGATATGGTGAGCGGATTAACCCATGAACCTGTCGATAACTCATCAGATAATTTTAGTCTTTTAGGTCTTCGTTTTTAGCTCTTCGGTCTTTAGGTTCTCAATGATTAAAAACAATAATGGCAGCCACGTTGGCTGCCATTATTATTGATGCTAGTGACTCTTTTGGTCAATTTACTAGCGGTTTACCGATTTTTGTCTAACGTTCAAAGCCAAATTACAAGCCAAGGCTAGTTAATAGCCATCGATATAAAGTAACCCACAAATGTTGCGGTTACTACGCCAATAAAGCCTGGAATGATAAAGCTGTGATTGAGCACGTACTTACCAATATGCGTGGTGCCGGTTCTGTCGAAACTGATTGCGGCCAAATCACTTGGGTAGAACGGGAAGAAGAAGTAGGCATAACACGCTGGCAGGACACCAATTAATACTGGTGCTGGAATGCCGAGTGAATACCCTAATGGCAACATAATGGTTAATACTGCTGCCTGGCTTTTTAAGAAGATTGATGACACAAACATCGCGATAGCAAATGTCCATGGATACACGCTAACAATGTCGCTCACCGCGCTCACCAAATAGGTTTTATGGTGCTCAATAATGGTGTCACTCATCCAGGCAATACCAAAAATAATGATTACCGCGGTCATACCGGCGGTAAACACATTACTGGTGGCAATCTTTTTAGGCGATATATTGGTTGCGAGTAATATGACACCACCAACAGACAGCATCATAAATTGAATCGCGACCGACATGCTGACGCCAGCAGGGAGCAACTCCTTGCTGAACATGGCCACTATGATAACGGCCAGAATACCCAGTAAGAATACGATTAAGCCTTTCTTAGCGGTTGATTGTGCTTGTGGTGTTTCGGCATTGTCATCTTGTGGATCGATTAACGCCTCACGAAAATCAGCATCGGTTAATCGTGCCTGAAACTCTTCATCTTTATCTAAATCTTTACCGCGCTTTAAGCTCCAGGTACAGGCCACAAGCAAACCAATTAAGGTTGCTGGAATGGTCACCATAAGCACATCGATTAAGCTGATATCAAGATTATTATCAACAGCTGTAGCTAATACTACCGCAGCGGCTGCCGCTATGGGGCTGGCGGTAATGCCCATTTGCGAGGCGACTGTCGCCATTGCTAGAGGACGTTCAGGGCGAATGCCTTTTTTGTATGAGACATCATAAATAACAGGTAAAAGTGGGTAAACTGAATGGCCAGTACCAACCAGAACGGTTAGAAAATAAGTACATAGTGGGCCTAAAAAGACGATATGTTCAGGATGTTTGCGTAATATCTTCTCAGCGAATTTGACTAATAGGTTTAAGCCGCCGGTTGCCTCTAGTGTTGCCGAGGCCGCGACCACCGCCAGAATAATCAGCATTACGCTTATGGGTGGAGCACCTGGTGCAACACCAAATACAAATGCCAGTACCGATACGCCTAAGCCGCCCAATAAACCAAAGGCGATTCCGCCGTGGCGGATGCCAACGAATATCACCGCTAATAACAGCAGCATGTGTATATAAAACATCGTGTTTTCTCCCCGCGTAGGCTTTATGTCGGTTGTTATTATTTTTAACCTTTTGAAGGTATCTCACAACGAATTTGAGGTTAGTGACTTAACTCAAGCTATTGAGTCGGGGATGGTAATAAATGTTTAAAACGTGAACAACATTACATACAACCGGATGTATTGTGTTGAGTCACTTATTATTTGGTGAGGGCGAGCTGTGTTGGGCGTTCAGAGGGGGCCGTTAAATACCCTGTTGACTTGCTTTGAGTAACATCTGGGCAATCGTTTTATCGTTACATTGTAATAGCTGCCAACGTTGGCAGTTGTTGAATTGAGTGTAGTGTTCAATCGCTTCAATGAGTGCAGAAACCAAATGCGCCTTGTCATGTGGCTCATCATGCTGGTTCGTTAATATTTGGGTTTCAATGTGCAGGTTTTGCAGTAACAAGCATTGGTTTTTACGGTCGGCTTTTACATCCACGCGTCCAATAAAGCGGTCGCGCCATAAAATGGGTAATGAGTAATAACCGTATTGGCGTTTAGCCTCAGGCACATACACCTCGATTTGATAGTCAAAACCAAACCATTGCTTAAGTTTTTGCCGTTGAATGACTAAATTATCAAACGGATTAAGCAGCCACACTTTGTTGGGAATGGTGCTGGGGAGTGTGAGCTTGGGCTGATAAAAATAAACTTGGTTGGTGTGTAGAACGGTAAAACTGGCAATATCGCCTTGCTCACACATTTGCGCCAAGGTCTTGGTCAGTAATGGTTTAAGGCCTTTACGTAGGTACTGAATTTGCTGCAAATTGCCAAAGCCATGGGCCATTAAATAACGCTTAATTAAATGCTGAGCAAACTCGCTGTCGCTGGGCACGGTGGTATCTATATGGTTTGGTAAAACGCGCTCGGTTAAATCGTAAACCTTTTGAAACTTATCACGCCTAGCCACCATTAACTCGCCTTGAATAAACAATTGTTCAAGCGCTTTTTTAGCGGGTTTCCAATCCCACCATGATCCATTTTTAGCATCCGCATTATGTGTAAATTGACTGGCTTTGAGTGGCCCTTCGGCTGTTATGCGGGCTTTTACCTCGCGCATGACTTTATGCTCAGGCTCAAACCAATGTTTATCGCCTTGTTGTAATTGTTGTTTGCGATACAAACTAAAACGATAATCATCTATGGGCAAATATGCCGCCGCATGGGACCAGTATTCAAATACGGTTTTATCGTTCATAGCCTCGTCAAGCATGGCAGGAGAGTAATCTGCTAGGCGATTGTGCAACACATGATGATGTGCGCGCTCGACCACATTAATAGAGTCTATTTGCACATAACTTAATTGCTGCATTAATTCTGATAACGACCCTAAAGGCTGCAACAAACCTTGCTGCTGCATACTTAGCTGTAACCATTGTGTGACAGAGTAAGGGTTGGTCATTAAGAGCCTTTATTGAATGCGGTAAGCGAGTTAAAACACGGTGATAGGCCATTGTAGGCCAACTTTTATAGCAGAGTACACCAGCGGTTGATTATAAGATTGCTGGATGTTGGTAGTAAGAGTTAATCATTGTGTGAGTTGTTCTTACGCGCTATGGCGTGTCAATCTTGGTTTAACGGTTATAGCGTGTAAAGCTGGATTGTTTACACATTATAATAGTTCAGTACTGGCTGAAATAACCTAGGAAAAAACAAACATTAAGCCCAGCAAATGCTGGGCTTAATGTTAATGCGTTCAGGTTGAGAGTCTATTCTACATTTTGGATCTGAATGTTGCTTGTTACTTTTAGTTATTGTAAATCAACATTTTAAGTTTATATTTTTGTTGTTTTAATATTTACTCACCATTTTACCCACCGATCTGTTTAGTTAAATAAATTATTTATATATTTCTCAACTGTAGTTTTTTGTTCCTCAGCCTCTTTTTGGGCACGCTTAAAGTTTTTAGTTTTCAACGTTATGCTTTTATTGGCGCTTTTATTACTTCTTCTGTAAGTTCTTTGTTTCCAGGCTTTATATATTTGCTCTATGACTTCTTTTTTGCTTATCGAACAATCTTCTTTTGTAATACTTTTTGTTGATACAGAAATAGCCTTACTCTTGTCAAAATCCCCAACTAATGTAACGGGGCTAAATACGCTTATATGTTCAAAAGACATTAATGAATCTGTTTTGGAAGATACTAACTGCGGT
Organism: Shewanella sp. MF05960; assembly: GCF_050849305.1. NCBI lineage: Bacteria > Pseudomonadati > Pseudomonadota > Gammaproteobacteria > Alteromonadales > Shewanellaceae > Shewanella > Shewanella sp. MF05960. Next base: position 37,534 of record NZ_JBOZPS010000018.1, read on the forward strand.
TGATTAAACTCAATGTGGTCATTGTCTGCTGTAAGCAGATTTGCAAGGTTCTGAGATGGACTATTTGAATTTATATAAGGTGACGTTGGGATGACGGACAATTCGAAATTATTACCATAATCATGTGATAGTGTAGTTTTTTCAATAAGGTGTGGTTTGAAACCATCTTCGATAGCATCAAAGCTTGCAATAATTGCGTTATATTTGTCCACAGTATTCATTGGACGGAAGCAGTTTTGTTGAAGCTTTTTGCTTTCTAGGTGATTCCAAATCCATCTGCATTGCTCGTCATCAGAATTACTAATCCATTTATAGCTTTCTGTATTGAAGATGTAAGTGCTCCAGATGTGTTTTATTTTGTCGATCAGATCAACTTTATCCTTATACTCTAACGGGCAAATAATTAACCATTCTGTCAAATATTTTTTACATTCAACCTGATTAGAAGGAGCTCTATTTAGATAAATATCAAGTAGATCATCTTTGGGTTGTGTCTGGAAAAATGCATGTAAATATGTAAACACCCAAAAACATAGTCTTGGCTTACGTTCGTCTAACCAAGATAAATCGATTGTTCTAAAGAAGTCATTGAACTTACTTCTGACAGAATCTAAGTCTGATAATTCACGCCCTTTAAAATTATGTAGACGTCCTAACAGGTTGGATTTTACTATCTCAATAGCATACATCGACAGTGTCAAAGGAGGTAAGTAATATATAACTTTTAACTTAGCGACTTCATGATAAACCCAATTAGACTTAGTTTCATCTTTAATGACTTCACTCAGCCACTCTCTTAATACAATTATTTGGTTCATATTTTGTGCTACTTTTTTGGTATATAAATAGTGAGTAAATGTATCATACTCGATTTTTAATCATCGTTTATATGATTTTTAAATGCATTTATATCATTATATTTCATATTTTTTATGATTTATTTTAGTGTTTTTATTGATGTTTAAATGAATCTATATGTATATTTATTGGCTATTTTATCGTTGAATAATCGTAGCATTAAATTGCAGTTTTCATTGTCTTCAATGGGCTTTGGTGTTTTAAGGTGTATGATTTAATTACAGAGTGATAGATTGTTTTTGTCAAACAGTTACTTCGATTGTTTTTATAATAGGTTGCATTGCTACAGGGTCTTTAACTGATATCGAAATGTCGGTTTGTTAATACTACAACTACTACATAGCTGTTCATTAGTATGTGAGTAGTGATAAGTAACTAGCCATCACCATTAAAGTGATGGCTTTAGATAATCAATATCTCTAAATTAATACAGGTAAGACAACTCCTATGAATACAACATAGGAGAGTCATAATGAATGCTAGACACCATGAGAATAAGAACTTAGTTTTACTGAATGGAAGTCACTTTAATGGGGTGGTAGTTAATGGGAACTACCAACTGATAGAGAACCATCTTTATACCATTGAACGGGTACTTGGGTTCTCTCTTGAGGAGCACAAGCGAACGCTTGTCGTTCGATTTGATTTACACTTACCAGCTAGACCTAACTGTTGTGATTTCCCGTTAGAATATGGTTCAGATATCATCTCCCGCTTTCTCGCTTCATTTAAAGCTCAAGTGCAAGCAGACTTAATCAGAAAAATGAAACAGGGTAAACGGGTGCATCATTGCAACGCTAGATACGTCTGGACGAAAGAACGGAATGAGGCACAGCAGGACCATTATCATGTAGCCATCTTCTTGAACAAGGATACCTACCATAGTCTAGGAGACTATACTCAACCAGGTGATAACCTCGTAACTAGAATTGTGAAAGCTTGGGCTAGCGCGTTAGGGTTAGAATATTTCGATGCCAATAAACTGGTTCATTTCCCCCAAGACACGCCGTATTACATTCTAGATATGAATGCCTATAGTTTCCCATCTGACTATCAATCTGTTTTTAACAGACTAAGTTACTTTGCTAAGGTAGATACTAAGCATTACGGTAATAGGAGTCACTCTTTTGGGGCTAGTCGTAAATAGACTAAAAACGGCGTTTTAGAAGATAATATATACCTGAAGGCCTTTAGGGTGTTCTGTGGCATTTTAAAGCTATTCAAGTTCATTGGTTTAGTCTTCTTCTGATTTAACCAAGTGTCATCACTCAATAGCATAACTAAACGTAGGAGAGCGATAGGTCGATACATGACCTGAAGGAACAAGTGATAACACTGCCGCAGTAAACCTAACAATTAACCAAAAAAAAGAAATGGAGGTAGGCCCACTTCTTTGCATGGATGCTCAACGAAGCTGAACTCGTTGAAACATCTTTTGCTTAATCCATTCCCTTACTTCACTCTCTACCCACGCAACACTTCTTTTGCCAAGTTTAACCGGTTTGGGAAAACTGTTGTCTGCGCAGTACTTGTAAACTGTTGAGCGAGCCAGGCAAGTTAGCTTCATGACCTGTCGTAGCTTCAGCAGTTGTAAGTGCTCAGGTGTGGGTTGTAGAGTATTCATAGTTCAAGCTCCTGAAAGTCTTGGTCTACATCGTCTTGGGTAATACCAATGTATCGTAATGTAACGCCCTCAGAGCTATGCCTGAGCATCTTCATTACGCGGCCAATGTCTTTAGTGTTTTGGTAGAGATGATAGCCCCTGGTCTTTCTCATGGAGTGTGTGCCTAGTGCTAACTTTAACTCTTCACCAACTAACGCAAATGCTTTAGCCACAGCACGCCTTGTAAGCGGTCTGGGCTTGATGCTTTTAGATTGCTGATTACGAAAGGATTGGAATAGGTAGATATGGTGTGGATGGTTACGCTTGACTTGCTGTATATGAGCTAATACTTTTTGGTTAAGTTTAATGTTGGCTTGTTTACCAGTTTTCATTTCTTTGACAACTAATCGGTCTCCTTGAATATCGTTAAATTGAATCGACAGTAAATCAGAAATCCGTAGCGCAAGATTGAGGCCGATATTCCAAATGTCGGCCATTTGCTTACTACAGCGCATTTCTAATAAATGGCCAATGAGTTGAATGGTTTCATGCTTTTTGATTGCTTGTACTTCCGCCATGTTCAAGTTCCTTATTCGAGCTATCCGGGCGTTTTGGGTACTTCAGAGGGGTCTTTCGCTCTTACCCCTTGGTACATAAGGGTTTGCATGTTCCCGTTTTACCATTATGGGAACTTGGGATTTAAGGTAGGTTTTAGCCCAGTGCAATTTGTACTTGGTAAACATCCATATGGTGGTAGCTGATGAAATTGTCACTAAACAACTCAATGAGCTCTTTACCTTCATCATGGTTTATCCATCCACCAATCGAGCTATAAACTTGTTTGCTGTTAAAACAGATATCAATGTCCTTAATCAACTCATAACCGTGAAAGGCAAAATCAGTCACGTAGACTAAACGCCAATGATTAAGTTGTTTCTCAAGTCGTACTTCAACCGGATGAAAGCCACCGAGTTCAGGTGAGTAGTCAGGGTCTCTAAAATACAAAGTAATAGCGTTTGCATCTCGTGGTCGGGTATCGACTAATTCTTGCGAAAGTAACTGATAGAAAGATACTGGCATAACAGGTCTTTGATCCGTATCAATTGAAATGGTCATACAGCGGTCCTTAACACCAAAACACACAAATGCAGGGGATTAAGGGCGCATGCCTTTAATCCCTTGCTAGCTGGTGGCTGGTGAGTTGTGAGAGTAGAAAAGAAAGAGATGTTTGATAACGAGGTGTTATCGACAGTTGTTAGCACAGGGCCTTAAAAGGCAGTGGCTATAATAATCCCCGCTCTGCAAATGAAACGGGCGTAGTCCCAACAACGATGTGGTCCAATACCCTGACATCGATAAGCGCCAAAGCATCCGTTAGCTTCTTTGTTATCTGTTTGTCTGCCTGTGAGGGCTCAGGCTCTCCTGATGGATGGTTATGAGCAAAGATAACCGCAGCAGCATTCACTTCAAGTACAGCCTTCACCACTTCCCTGGGGTACACACTGGCAGCATCAATGGTGCCAAAGAACAGCTCACGAAACTCAATAAGCTGGTGTTGGCTATTCAGTAGCATCACGCCAAACACTTCCCGTTCATAACCCCCTAACTTGTATAACAGGAAGTCTTTAGTGCTTTGTGGGTTTGTGTACACGTCCTGATGGTTAAGTTTTTCAGCAATGATGTTAGCAGCACTTTCAAGAATTTGAAGCGCAGTGGTTGGCCAATGCAAGGCCGTTTTGTTGTTAGGTTTGGTGTGCATAAAAGTCTCCTTTAGTCAGTTAATGGCTTATGCACAGGAGTGATATATATCTGAAAATTGTTGGAATCGTGTTGGGGTAATCAGCATCCATCTAAATTTTTATTCGCTCAACTCATGTTGTGAATCAAACATGAGGAATTCACAATGAGACTAATTAAACTGAAAGCTGTGATGGATTGTACTGGGCTAGGACGTTCGACTCTTTATAAATACATTGCTGATAAAACCTTTCCAAAACCGGCTAAGCTTGGCAAAAGAAGTGTTGCTTGGGTAGAAAGCGAAGTACAAGATTGGATTTTAGACAGGATAGAAGAGCGGGATTTGAATATTGATACATTGAACTAGCTTATCAATTGTCTGATAGTTAAATTTCAAAATCACTTGGATGATATGATTTATGTCATTGTTTATTATTTGATTATCAAATACTCTCTAAGCTAAGTTTTAAGCTTGATGTTAACACTAACATTAGTTTGTATTGTAGTTAGAACAGGGACGCTATGACTAAGCACAATGAAGATACACGGGTAAAAATACCAACCATACTTCACCTCACTAGGTTAGGTTATAAATATCTATCTCTGAAAGAAGCAACATGGTGTACCGACACCAACATTTTCACTGATATCTTTAAAGAATCATTAGGGCGTATCAATCCAGAAATGGATGATGCTGATATCGAGCGTTACCTAAATGACTTAAAGCTGAACTTAGATAACGAAGACTTAGGTCGCGCCTTTTATGAAAAGCTAACAAACCGTTCTGGAACAAAGCTTATTGATTTTGATAACTTCTCAAATAACAGCTTGCATGTTGTAACTGAGCTTACTTACAAAAATGGTGATGAAGAGTTTAGGCCTGATATAATTCTACTCATAAACGGTATGCCGCTAGTCTTCATCGAAGTTAAAAAACCAAACAACAAAGATGGTGTTATAGCTGAACGGAATAGAATTAACACCCGCTTTCAAAATCCTAAATTTAGACGATTCGTTAATATTACCCAGCTCATGTTGTTTTCAAATAACATGGAATATGATGATGGAAGCTCAGAGCCTATTCAAGGTGCGTTCTATGCAAGTGCTTCCTACACAAAACCTATTTTTAACTATTTTCGAGAAGAAGAAGTCCTCAACCTTACTAAGCTGCTTAAGCCTTTAGAGGATGAAACGGAGAATTTTGTCTTAAAAGACAATAACTACAGCGTTATTAAACATAGCCCTGAATTCATCACCAATAAAGATCATGATGCTCCAACCAATAGAATATGTTCGTCGCTACTTAACCCTGAACGACTTGAGTTTATTCTGCGCTATGCGTTGACCTATGTTAAAGAGACTGATGGCTTACAAAAACATGTAATGCGTTACCCGCAGCTGTTTGCGACCAAAGCCATAGAATCTAAGTTAAGTGAAGGGATTAAAAAAGGCATTATTTGGCATACCCAAGGAAGTGGTAAAACTGCATTAGCTTATTACAACGTTAGATTTTTAACTGATTATTATCAGCAGCAGAACATCATTCCGAAGTTTTACTTTATTGTTGATAGGATCGACCTACTCATTCAGGCTCAGCGAGAATTTACCTGTCGTGGTTTGATGGTACATACGGTTAACTCCCGAGAGGCTTTTGCTCAAAGCATCAAGGCTACTAAGGTCATTCACAACGATTCAGGCAAGCCTGAAATCACAGTTGTTAACATCCAAAAATTTGAAGATGATCCTAATGTTGTTAGAACTATCGATTATGACATTAACATTCAACGTATTTACTTTTTAGATGAGGTACACCGCAGCTATAACCCTAAAGGCAGTTTTCTAGCAAACCTTACACAGTCAGACCCAAATGCCATTAAGATAGGCTTGACGGGGACACCACTATTACTAGAAGAGAAAGACAAAGATCCGACTAAAGAGACAAAGGCATTTAGTTCAAAGCAAATCTTTGGTAACTACATCCACAAGTATTATTACAATGCTTCAATTGCTGATGGTTATACCCTGCGATTAATCCGAGAAGAAATTGCAAGTAACTATGTGTTAGAGATGCGCCAAGCGTTAGAGGAAATAAAGCTACAACAAGGCAGCATAGACAAGAAAGACGTTTATGCACACGCAAAATTTGTAAAGCCGATGCTTAAGTACATAATTCAAGACTTCGAAAATAGCAGAACAACATGGAGCGATAACACCATTGGTGGGATGGTGATTTGTGATAGTTCAGAGCAAGCTAAGGAGCTTTTTAAGCAGTTCAATGATACTTATGCGACTAAGCCTATTTTACCAGCGACTTCAAAAACTGAGGCCGTACAGGTAAACGAAAATGAAGTCAATGAAGTGAGCCCTAAGTATCTTGGGCAGATAAAACGAGATAATCAAGTTCATTCCGCAGCACTGATTTTACATGATGTCGGTAGCAAAGATGAACGCAAGGATTGGGTCGAAAAGTTTAAAGCGGGTGAGATAGATTTTGTATTTGTTTATAACATGCTCCTCACTGGCTTTGATGCAAAGCGCTTAAAAAAACTCTACCTAGGCCGTGTTATTAAAAAGCACAACTTGCTGCAAGCATTAACCCGAGTCAACCGCACATACAAAGACTTTCGTTATGGTTATGTTGTTGACTTTGCCGATATCAGTACCGAGTTTGACGCAACGAACAAAGCCTACTTCGAAGAGCTTAAAGGTGAGCTTGGCGATGAGATGGAGAGTTATTCAAATCTATTTAAAAGTCACGAAGAGATAAGACAAGAGATAGAATATATAAAAGATGTTTTATTTCAATTTGATATTGAAAATGCCGAACTATTCCAACAACAAATTAGCCAAATATCAGACCGAAAACAGGTATTAGTCTTAAAAAAAGCTCTTGAGGGTGCTAAAGACTTGTATAATCTCATTCGTCTTCAGGGTGATGTAGAACAGCTGCAACAACTCGATTTCGCTAAGCTCAACGTCCTGTATAGATATACCAATGATCACCTTGGAAGCTTGAACCTAAAAGAGCAAATAGAGAACCATGCAGATACAACCAACTTACTAAATGCGGCTCTTGAAGACGTAGTATTCATGTTTACAAAAATTGGTGAAAGTGAACTTAAACTAGCTGATGAATTGAAAAATGCTTTACGTAAAACCCGTGAAGCATTGGCAGGTAACATAGACCAAGTTGATCCCAAGTTTATCTTCTTAAAAGAAGAGTTAGAGCGCCTATTTAAAACCAAGAACCTGAGCGAAGTAAGCCAAGAAGAAATGAATAAAAATATCGGTGCGCTAAGAAAAATTCACGAGCGTGTCAAAGAACTAAACCTTGAAAATAGCCGCTTTAAGTCAAAATACTTAGGCGACGAAAAGTACGCCAGAACACATAAACGTCTGCTTGAAGAAATGCGTGGTGAAGGAAAACAAAGCAAGTTGTTCACAAGTACTGAAAACTTAGTGGAACGTCGTATCTTTGAAGCGTTAGCTGCGATAAAACAATTAACTGATGACCAGGTACTGAACAATCAGCAATTACTAAACAACGAGAGCTACTTTGAACGTACAGTTATGCCTAATACGATTAGGCAGTTTAAGGTAGAGCAAAATATCAATCTAAGTCCTGTCGCGGCCAAGCATATTAATACATTGGTTGTGCGGGAATACTTAAACGAATTTAATGGTAGAAGCCCGTGGTAGAGCAAGATTTTCAAAGTAAAACAAAGCAACTTATCGATGACTTAAAGTCAACGTGTGCACGTAACGGTTTAGGTAATGACGCCAGTGAATTTAAAATCATTACCCAGGTGTTTTTATACAAGTTGCTGAACGATAAGTTCACTTATGAAACCAAGCAAATTGAACCAAAGTTGGCGAGTAGCGACAACTGGGAGCAAGCGTTTGTCGCATTAAGTGATGATGAACGAGAAATGCTGGCAATGCAATTACCTGCTGATGCAGCACAATTAAAGCAAGAGCATTTTATTTCCACCTTGTTTGCTCAACAGAATGAAGCAGATTTCGCTAAATTGTTTGATGATACACTGCGTGATATCGCCATGTTGAATAGTGATACCTTCTCTGTTATGACAGACTCAGGTGAAAAAGTCGCACTATTTGAACCTATTAGTGAATATGTCACGGTAAGTAAGCGTGACAACTTTTGCCGAGCAATCATTAACAGCATTGCTGAATTTAGCTTTGAACGTATCTTTACTCAAAAATATGACTTCTATGCTGTAATTTTTGAGTACCTAATTAAAGATTACAACAGCAACTCTGGTGGTAAATACGCCGAGTACTACACCCCGCACGCAGTTGCGCGCATTATGGCAAGTATTCTAGTACCGAAGGATCTGCAGGGTAAAATTAGCAATGTGAGTTGTTACGACCCATCAGCGGGTTCTGGCACCTTATTAATGAACGTGGCTCATGCAATTGGTGAAAGCCGCTGCTCTATCTTCACTCAGGACATTTCCAAGAAGTCATCGAACTTACTTAGACTCAATTTAATATTGAATAATCTAGTGCATTCAATACCAAATGTGATTGAGGGTGACACCATGCGCTACCCGCATCACAAGGATGGGGCAACCCTGAAGCAATTTGATTACATCGTATCAAATCCGCCATTTAAGCTTGATTTCAGTGAGATTCACGAAGAGCTGGAAGGAAAAGAGCATCAAAAACGTTTCTTTGCTGGAGTTCCTAAAGTACCAGCCCAAGCTAAAGATAAAATGGCAATTTACCTACTATTTTTACAGCACATTATTCATTCACTAAAAGCCGATGGTAAAGCTGCTGTTGTGGTACCTACAGGGTTCATTACTGCTCAATCTGGAATTGATAAAAAAATCCGTCAGCATTTAGTGGATAATAAAATGTTGGCAGGAGTGGTTTCCATGCCATCTAATATTTTTGCTACAACAGGTACAAACGTCTCAATTCTGTTTCTTGATGCCAGCAACAAAGGTGATGTAGTACTAGTTGATGCATCAAACTTAGGGACAAAAGTTAAAGAAGGTAAAAACCAAAAAACGGTATTAAGCGCAACGGAAGAACAGCAGATCATTGATGTTTTCAATCAGAAAGAAGCTTTAGATGATTTGTCTGTTGTAGTGGGTTATGGCGATATCGTGGCAAAGAATTATTCATTGAGTGCAGGCCAGTACTTTGAAGTAAAAGTTGAGTATACCGATATAACGCCTGAGCAGTTTAAAGAAAATATGGGAAACTATAGCTCGAACTTGGAAAGTATGTTTGAAAAGTCCCGAGAGCTAGAAAGTGTTATTAAAAATCAGCTGGCAGGACTGAAGTATGAAAACTAAGACGCTTGCTGAACTTTCATTAAGAATTTCTAGTGGACTCACGCCTCTTCGGAGTAACCCACTATTTTGGGCTGGTGGTAATGTACCCTGGCTAAAAACTGCGCAACTAGGTGAGAAGTACATCTATGCAACATGTGAGCATATTACGGAAGAAGCGCTTGAAAAAACAAGTATTAAGCTTTCCCCGAAAAATACGTTATCAATAGCTATGTATGGAGAAGGTAAAACTAGAGGTAATGTTTCTATATTAAAGAAGGCAATGACAACTAATCAGGCTTGTTGTAATGTTGAAATTGATCCAGATAAAGCAGATATTGAATACGTATATTACTTCTTAAAAAATCAATACAATGAATTACGCAACCTATCTTCAGGTGTACGAAAGAACCTTAATTCAGGTGATATAAAAGGCTTCCCCATTCGACTTCCTGAGGCTGTCATTGAGCAAAGTCGTCTTTCTGCGGTCTTAAAAGCTATTGACCAAAAAGTTGAACTCAACACTCGTATTAATACAGATTTAGACGCTATGGTTAAAACATTGTATGCCTATTGGTTTGTACAGTTCGATTTTCCAAATGAAGATGGGAAGCCGTATAAAACATCTGGCGGAGAGATGGTTTATAACGAAATATTAAAATCTGAAATACCTTTGGGGTGGGACGGTAACTATTTATCTGACTGGATAAAAGCAGATAAAACGGGAGATTGGGGTAAGGAAGCACTGCAAGGAAATTACACTCTTCAAGTTGATTGCATTCGAGGTGCTGATATAAACGGATTAAATGGAACAGGTAAAGTTGCCGCTCCAAATCGATTTATCCTTGAGAAAAATACACATAAATTGCTTTTACCTTTTGATTTTGTAATTGAAATATCTGGTGGCAGTCCAGCGCAGTCTACAGGTCGAATATCTGTAATTACGGAAGAAGTACTCGAACGTTTTGAACACCCCGTTATTTGTTCTAACTTCTGTAAGGCTATCTCACTAAAAAATAGTTCATATTTTTATAACTTTAGCTACATGTGGCAGTGGATTTACGATCATGAAATTCTATTTGGTTGGGAAGGTAAAACGAGCGGAATTAAAAACCTTCTGTTTGATGCATTTGTCACTAAATATCATGTTGCGATGCCTCCGGAAAATCTTGCAAAAAAATTCTATGATTTTGTTAGTCCTTTGCAGAGCAAGAAACAAACGTTACTAAAAGAAAACGCTGAGTTAGAGTCTTTGCGAGATTGGCTGCTTCCTATGCTAATGAATGGTCAAGTTACTATTAAATGACAAATATTGCGTATCGGCTATTACTTACCATTACTGCAACATCATTGTTGCTGATAATTTTTGTGGTGCAGAAAGGCTTCACACTAGGTCACTTTTTTGAAAAGTGTACTTACTTGGCGGGGCTGCCGAATGCAATTTCATACATTCTTTATCTGTTAGTGCCAATAGCGTTAAGTGGACTAAGTATTTTACTAAGTCGGTTTCTTGGTAAAGATGAATTTACAACTGGTCAGGTGGTTGAGATTGAACATGCTAACAACAGCTTTCTTCCTAGCTACCTGGGATACTTTTTTGTTGCACTAAGTATCAATAACTGGGAAACCTTGGGCTTTGTATATGGCGTGCTATTCGTGTTTACCTTCCTATCGCAAGCACTCTACTTTAACCCACTGTTTTTGTTGTTTGGATTTGAGTTCTACAATATCAAAACTAAAAACGGTGCAGCTATATTTTTGATAAGCCGACATAAATATAAAACGCCTGATGAAATTGTCATCGATGAGGCCTACAGAATCAATAATTATACATTTATAGAGAGAGGTTAATGCTACATGGATCATGTACTAGTCAAAGTTAAGGGATTACGAAAAAAGCCTTATTTAAAAATGATTTCTAATTACACGCTGTATGACCCTGTGGCGATTGATTTAGGTGCTTGCGTGCCTTACACCCCCGATCATAATCTTGATGAAGATGCCTGGTTTAAAATAGAGGATTTTAAAGCACAACCATATTGTCTACAGTTATTAAAAACAGATTTTAACTCTGTTGAGTATGATGATTTAACCAAAGGTCAGTTTGGCAAAATTGGTTTTGTTTTTGCTGTACAGGACAATGATTTTTACTTTCAAAAAGTAACACCTTCATTATTTATAAATAAAAAAATGATCGCTTTCGGTGAAGCGGCAGAAGTTGAAGATAACAGTACTCGATTGGTTATTAATACTCTACCCGATGCAGTATATTTTAAAGATGATGATACGCTTATTTTCCGTAACTTAGCGACCATATCTAGCATTTTTAAAGGGATTGATACTCTTTACAAGGAAGCAACCAATGATGAGGTTGAGGCTTTTTTAGAAGAAGATTTTATTGAATTATCGAATGGTTACGGTATGAATAAGGTCTCTAAGCCAAATCGAAAACGTATTGCTTTAGCAATGGACACATTAGCAGCAATGCCAGCAGCAGACCGCGACCAAATGTACTCGTATATTCATAGCTACTGTGAGAAAAAACTTAAATTTGATAAGGATAACAGCAAGTTTGAAATCACCACGGATGATGAACTGAAGTACTTACTCTACGGTATTGAGCAGCGTTTCTATACCACTGAGTTTGGGCATGAAAAGCGTTTGGCTAACTCTGTACAGGCTATGGATTAAAAATGACAGTCAAAGTATCACACATTACTCATGTTGATAACTTGGGGAGCATCTTAGAGCAGGATTGCCTGTGGTCGGATGCGAAGCGTATTGAACTTGGGCTAATGAATCAGAATATTGGTTATAGCCACATAAAGCAAAGGCGTCTAACTCACCTGGTTTCTGTAGCAGCTGGTGGAACAATAGGCCAATATGTACCATTCAATTTCTGCCCACGGTCAGTTATGCTTTACGTAATTTATCAGGGCCACGAAAATTATGATGGTGGACAAGAGAAAATAGTCCATTTAATTTCGGACACTGATACAGTAAGAGCCACAAACCAAGACTGCTTTTTTACCGATATTCACGCGGATTTAGCTTTTGCCGAACAAATTGATGACTTTAACCGTATAAACGAGCTCAACTTTAATAAAATTCATGCTAAATACTGGCAAGAATTCAAAGAGGAAAAGCAAGCAGAGTTTTTAGCTTATCAAGCAGTTTCTTGGAATTGTATTCGACAGATTGCAGTAAAAACGCCAGAATTAGCATTAGAGGTAGAACAGCTACTCTCTACATCAAGCCACAAGCCAGAAATTCTAATCAAGCCAGAATGGTATTATTAAGTGAGTGACTCAAAATGATTTCATATGTGAAAGGAAACATTCTGCACGATCAAGCGGATGCCATTATCAATACTGTAAATACTGTCGGTGTTATGGGGAAAGGTCTTGCACTCCAGTTTAAAAAAGCATTTGATGAAAATTATGCAATTTACAAAGTTGCATGCGACAACAAAGAAATGACAACAGGGAAGATGCTAACGACCTCTACCAACTCCCTAAATCCGCCATATTACATCATAAACTTTCCTACTAAAGCTCATTGGAAAGGTAAGTCTAAGCTTGAATATATCCATGAAGGCTTAAACGATTTGAAATCAGAAGTTAAGCGTCTAGAGCTCACCTCTGTAGCTATTCCAGCATTAGGTAGCGGTTTAGGTGGGTTGCCTTGGAATTTAGTTGAAGAAGAGATAAAAAGATCATTATCTGATATGCCAGAAGTGGAGTGGAAAATCTATCCTCCTCAAAATGCACCAAAAGCTGAGCAGATGGTCAATCGTACTGCACGCCCAAGAATGACAAAAGGCAGAGCCGCTGTAATAGGTTTGATTAATGAATATCTAACGACGGGCTTACATTACAAGTTGTCTTTGCTGGAAGTTCAGAAACTAGTTTACTTTCTCACTACGGCGGGAGAAAAACTAAATAAGGTACAGTTTCAAAAACATCATTATGGCCCATACGCTGATGTTTTAAGGCATGTACTTGAAAAGATGGAAGGACATTTTATTTCTGGATATGCTGATGGAGCTAATAAACCAGACATACCTATTAAACTCCAAGAAAAAGCTGCTGTTGAAGCTCAGGCCTTTTTAGCCGAGCATCCTAGTACGAAAAAGCATTTTGATGATGTTAAAAGGCTCGTAGATGGTTTCGAATCTCCATATGGGATGGAATTATTATCAACAGTTCATTGGGTCGCTACTCAGGAATGTTCTGCCGAGTGCATTGAACTTGAAGACTTAGTTAGTAAGGTGCATTCTTGGAGCGAACGTAAAGCTTTAATGAAGCCAGCCCACATCCAGGTTGCACTGCAAAGGCTTTATGATGGACAGTGGCTCAATAAGACAGCTCCGATCTAAATAAATACTTGTAGGTGCTTCTATCATTAAAAGAAGCACCTATCGTTTACTACCGTCTAAACATTCCACGGTTAACGACTACGTCGATTTGTAATCTTCTATCCCTTAGAAGCATTTCAACATTTTGTTTAACTCTATCATTAGAAACGAATAGCTTAAAAAAATCGGCGACTGGTACAATTTTTGGAGATAGGCATTCTGCCATACAAACGCTTTTCGAGTTATCATCATGATAATCACGAAGATTCATAGCCTCCCAATCAATAGTTTCCATTCCTTCGGCATAACTTAAAATCCTAATTCCCTCACGTGCAAGAGGGTGGCGTGGAATAATTTGCCAATTACGAGCTTCAGCAACCGCTCGTCTAACACTAATTAACACAAAATCACTATCAGGATATTCTTCGTGTACACGCCCATCGAAAGGGTTCGCAGCAAAAAAGTGAAACGGTACATATGTCTCTAATCTATGAGCTTCTCTGCCCTTTAGAATGGCATGATCAGCTACATCGTCGAAATCGTTCAAATCTTTTCGAGGTAACAATCCATGTTCTAAAATTCCAGTCAAATTATCAGTGCTAGTAATATGATAAATTAACTTTTGTACTTTTATGTCTGTCATTGCAATCATCCTTGTTCACTACTAAGTTCTCGATACTAGCTTTATATAACAGATCTGAACTAAGAGCTATATCAACAAACAGTAAACATCTAGTTTTTAAAGTAATAAGTGCCCAGTTAAAGCTGATGCAATACCTATAATAACTAGCTCCAAATGCGAAAAGTGGTTAAAAATCTCTATTTACTATTTGAATCACCAATTGACCTCACTACAATCAAAGCGGAACTAAACAGGCGATTGAAACCATCAATTTAGAACAATAAATCACATAAGCAATTGTTGTAAATCACAATAATAGAATAACCAATATTCAGATTCGGAAGAGATTGTGAATTGCCCATATATTAAAAAAACTCAGTGGTCTTCCCTGTTTTATTTCAATAGCTATTATGTTGCAGTACGTTGATGTGCTTATGGTTCAACCAGGGGGAACCACATCAATTAATTATTTGCAGCAGTGTGTTTGATAATTTAGCTAGTGCTTCTTTCCGCTCTTCAAAATAATCATGCTGGTTATAGATTCCTTCTACACCCTTAAGCTTATGATTCAAGCAACGCTCTGCCACATGCCCAAGAGTACCTTGCTTGGCTAGTAGGGTGCGGCAAGTGCGGCGTAAGTCGTGGACGGTAAAGTGGGCCATATCACCCATTAAGTTAAGCGGTTGTTTTTTCTTACCGGCTTCATGACCAAAAAGCTTAGTGATCGCTCTGTTTAATGTATCTGAGCCCATGTGCGGATTTTTGCTGGTTCTACGGCTTGGAAACACATATTCAGAACCACAAGCTCTTACCTTTAGCTCTTGTAACCAGTTCATGACAACTTCAGGTAATGGAATAGCAATGCCAACGCCTGATTTACTGCGCTCTTTAGACAAGTTCCAAACCTGCTTCTCTAGATCAAATTCCTTCCATGGCGCTTCTGCCAATTCAGACTTCCTAATACCCAATGTCACCAGTAATGCACAGGCTAGATAATTGTCACGGCTGAAACTATCGCTGTTGCTTCGTGCAATATGAAAGAACTGAGTAACTTCTTCTATTGTTAAAGCCCTGTCTTTGCTTTTTTCCACGCCACCAGCATCAGAAACCGAAAATGCACTCGCTGGATTTGCGCCAAGCAGATCCAGTTTTATGCCGTGATTGAAAAGTTGTTTACAGTACATCAGAGCGTCGTTAGCGATCGCAGGACGGCCAGTAGCGGCAATGGCCTTCAATACTTCTCTTATGTCCCTAGCGTTGACGCTATTGACGTTAAAGGTGCCTATATGTGGCGCAATGTCTTTACGGTAGATGCGTTCGGGGATTTCGTGGTGTTTGAGTCTTTTAACGTTACCGATATGCCAATCGGCGAAGAGGTCATCGACGGTTTTAATTTCGGCTTGTTCAGCGCGTTTCTTAGCGACAAGAGGATCTAAGCCATCTCGAAACTGCTTCATTTTAATTGCAGCGTCGGCACGAGCATCAGCAAGAGAAAGATCACTGTATTTGGCTAGTGTCATTTCTTTGCGTTTATTGTTGGCCGTGTAGCGGAGCATCCAAAACGCTTTGCCGGATTTGGGTACAACAAAATACAGGCCTTCACCATCGGCGAATCGACCAGGCTCTCCCTTGGATTTTGCTGCTACTTCCTTTGCGGTTAATTTTCCCATTAGCTCTAGTTCTCCAGCCAATTATAAGGGTGGGTATTTTACCCACCACTACACATTGGCTAGATACTAGCATACTCACCATATTACCCACCAGTTAGTTCGAGAAAGTGGTGGGTACGTTTGGACCTCTATGGATTGAGATTAAGAATAAATCCTTTTAAAACAATGGTTGTGTTACATTTGCGGACCTAAATGGACGTTATTCAACGTTTTGGATCTGCTCGCGCATTTGCTCAATCAATACTTTTAATTCAACAGCGGCCGAAGTGATTTCTGCACTGATTGATTTTGAGGCTAAAGTATTTGATTCGCGGTTAAACTCTTGCATCATAAAGTCTAAACGACGACCTTCGCTGCCACCTTTTTTAAGGATGCGGCGAGCTTCTGCTACGTGTGCTTCAAGACGGTCCATTTCTTCGGCAACATCTTGCTTTTGTGCTAGGAGTACCATTTCTTGTTCGATACGGGCAGGGTCTAGTTCACCAGCAATATCGGCTAAGCGGTTAGTGAGTTTTTCACGCTGATATTTCATTACCGTTGGCATATGCTCACGCACAACGTTCACTTGTTCCATTACGCCGTCTAAGCGAGTCAGTAACATGTCTTTAATCGCTTCACCTTCACGGCCGCGCGCTTCGATAAACTGATCGATTGCATTATCAAAGGCTGTCATCAGTTCTGCACCAATGCTGTCCATGTCTTGCTCGGCTGAGGCAAGCACGCCAGGCCAGCGTAATACGTCTGTTAAGCTTAGTTCGCCTTGACCGGCTTCTTGCTTTAACCAATTAGCAGCACTTAATAACTGTTTTGCTAGCGCTTGGTTGAGTTGCAATTCGTTGCTGCTGTTGTCGGCTAACTCATAACGTAGATTCACTTCTACTTTACCGCGGTTTAAGCGTTTACGTAGGCGATCGCGTAAGACAGGTTCAAAGCTACGAAACTGCTCAGGTAGGCGCAGGTAGGTTTCTAGGTAGCGCTGGTTGACTGAACGAATTTCCCATGAGGCTGTGCCCCATTCTGCTTTGTGCTCGATACGAGCGTAGGCTGTCATGCTTTGGATCATGAAGTGTCCTGTTATGTTATTACGCAAATGTGGGTTGATTATAGCCGTTTTAGGTCGTTGGATTAAAGGATTAGTGGCGATAATTGTGGCTTATCTTGGCCGATATCAACAACATCCGCGATAACGCTAGTGGACGATCATGTTACCGATAGCGATTAGCGTGGGTTTGTCGTGGCATCTGGCGTCGCGAACCTCTATAATATGCGCTCAAATCTGATATGAATTCGACTACAGGACTTTTCATGCGCCCAAGTAACCGTACACCAGCTCAAACTCGCCCTATTACTATTACGCGTTCTTTTACTGCACATGCTGAAGGCTCTGTTTTAGTTGAGTTTGGCGACACAAAAGTATTATGTACAGCCAGTTTCACTGAAGGCGTTCCACGTTTTCTTAAAGGCCAGGGTCAAGGTTGGGTTACTGCTGAATATGGCATGTTACCGCGTTCAACGCACAGCCGTATGGACCGTGAAGCGGCTCGTGGTAAGCAGTCTGGCCGTACTCAAGAAATTCAACGTTTAATTGGCCGTGCATTACGTGCAGCCGTTGATATGAAGTTGTTAGGTGAAAACACTATAGTTATCGATTGTGACGTGATTCAAGCTGATGGTGGTACACGTACTGCTGCTATTACGGGTGCTTGTGTGGCGTTAGTTGACGCGCTTAACTGGGCTCGCGGTAAAGGCATTATTAAAGCCAACCCACTTAAGTTTTTAATTGCAGCTGTGAGTGTGGGTATTTACAAAGGCGAAGCGATCAGCGATTTAGAATACATTGAAGACAGCGCTGCTGAAACTGACATGAACGTTGTGATGACTGAAACCGGTAAGATTATCGAAATTCAAGGCACTGCAGAAGGCGAACCATTTAGCCATGAAGAGTTGCTCGAGTTGTTAGTGTTAGCTAAAAACAGTATTCGCGAAATTGTCGATGTGCAAAAAGCCGCATTAAGTTAATATGCTGTTGAAAAATGAGGACCGATAACGGTCCTTTTTTTTAATCCAAAATTTGATTATAGAGGAATAACCGTGAAAGCCTATCAACGCGAATTTATTGAGTTTGCTTTAGCCCGCCAAGTGTTACGTTTTGGTGAGTTTACCCTTAAATCTGGTCGTACGAGTCCGTACTTTTTTAATGCTGGATTGTTCAATACGGGTAAAGACTTAGCGCGTTTAGGCCGCTTTTATGCTGCGGCGTTAATGGACTCGGGCATTGAGTTCGATTTGTTATTTGGCCCTGCATACAAAGGTATTCCGATTGCCACAACTACAGCCGTTGCTCTGTGCGATCATCACGATGTTGACATTCCATACTGCTTTAACCGCAAAGAAGCTAAAACCCACGGCGAAGGCGGCAGTTTAGTCGGCAGTGAGCTCAAAGGTAAGGTGATGCTGGTGGACGATGTGATCACTGCGGGCACTGCTATCCGCGAGTCGATGGAAATAATTAATGCCCACAATGCCCATCTTGCTGGAGTGTTGATTGCACTTGATCGCCAAGAAAAAGGCAAGGGCGAGCTGTCGGCGATTCAAGAAGTTGAACGCGATTTTGGCTGTGAGATTGTGTCGATTATTAAGTTAGCTGATTTAATTAATTACTTGTCTGAAAAGCCGGGAATGGAAGCTGAATTAGCCTCTGTTAGCTCATATCGCGAGCAATACGGAATTTAGTGTAGACAAACTGATTCGCTGAGGCTGAAAAATTAAAAAAGCTGCACAATAGTCATATTGATGCAGCTTTTTATTGCACTTTTTTCCGTAATCCGTGTACGCTATTTCACTTGGTGTAAAAACTCAGCACGGGTAGCAGGGTTAGACTTAAAAATACCGCCAAGTGCCGTGGTGGTGGTTGAACTGGTTGAGTCCATTACCCCACGAGATTTAACGCAGTAATGTACCGCATCCATTTTTACCGCTACGTCTTTGGTTTCAAGCAAGGTTTGCAGCGCCACTAACACTTGTTGGGTTAACCGCTCTTGTACTTGCGGACGTTGGGAAAAGAAGCGCACGATTCGGTTAATTTTAGACAAGCCAATAATTTTAGTTCGCGGTAAATAAGCCACAGTCGCGAATCCATCAATGGTTACCAGGTGATGTTCGCAGGTACTGGTGAGGCTAATATCTTGCACTCGCACCATTTCATCAACGCCCATCTTATTTTCAATGACGGTGATTTTTGGGAAGTTTTCGTAATCGAGCCCCGAGAAGATTTCATCAACATACATTTTGGCGATGCGACGTGGCGTGTCTGCCAAACTGTCATCAGTTAAGTCGAGTGACATTAAGGTCAAAATCTCACGCATATGGTGTTCAATTTTAACTTTACGTTCTTCAGGCGTGGAAGTTTTTGGCAGCATCGGGGTTTCTAACCCACGGTCTTTTAGCGCTGCTTGTACTTTAATTGCGGCTTCACTGAATGCCATATATCCTCCAACGACTCGATATCACTGTTTGTATGAGTGTAGATTAACACCCACTTGGCTGCCCCATAGGGGAAAAGGAGAATAGCGCGATTCACTGTAAATTAATACCGCAGCCAATAAAAAAGCCGATCCTTCTATTCAAGTATCGGCTTTTGTTGATTAAACATTTAAGCGTTATGTCATAATATTTTTCACGGTTTCAGCATTAAAGAAACGAAATGGATGATTCAATTAGCTTCTCAACAATTGTTGCTGAATAAAGGTCCATTGTTCATCAAAATGCAGTGTGGGTTTTTGTTTGAATTCACTGCGGACAAACTGTGAAATTCTGCCTTCGGCAAACGCTAACAATAGATTGGCCAGTATGGCTTCGTCGATGTTAAAGCCTACGCCTTCACGTAAGGTTTTTTCGCGTAGAATTTGTTTTATTTGGGTTTCTATCTTGGCAAATAACACGTCGATTCGACTGCGTAAACGCTCGTTTTCACCTAGCAGTGCATCGCCATTTAACACGCGAGAAATCCCTGGGTTTCGTTCAGAAAACACCAACAATAGCTGTAATACTAATTGGCAGCGGGTCATGGTGTCTTTTTCTTCGTCCATGATGATATTCAATCGCGAGAGAATTGCGTCTTCAATAAATTCGATTAAGCCTTCAAACATACGCGCTTTGCTAGGAAAGTGACGGTACAGTGCGGCCTCAGACACGCCCACTTCAGCGGCGAGTTTGGCGGTGGTGATGCGTTGACCTGGGCTAGTTTCAAGCATTTGCGCTAAGCATTGTAAAATATGCTCACGACGGTTTATTTTTGGGCTTTCGGCCATTATGTGTTCCTTGGCTCAGTGACTACTTGAAAAGGTTATTTGGTACCAGAGTGACCAAATCCGCCTTCTCCACGATCTGAGCTATTAAACTCATCCACAAGGGTAAATTGGGCTTGTACAACAGGGACAAACATTAATTGGGCTAAACGATCGCCAATGTTGAGTGTGAATGGTTTATCACTTCTGTTCCAACATGACACCATAAGTTGCCCCTGGTAATCGGAGTCAATTAAGCCGACCAAATTACCCAGCACAATGCCATTTTTATGGCCCATACCTGAGCGCGGTAAAATCACTGCAGCCAGGCTTGGGTCGGCCACATGAATGGCGATACCTGTTGGAATTAATACGGTTTGTCCTGGCTCTATGACCATTGCCGTGTCAGTCATTGCGCGTAAGTCCATGCCTGCACTACCGGGAGTAGCATAAGCTGGCAGCGGAAATTCACTGCCAATACGCGAGTCGAGAATTTTTAGTTCAATGGGTGTTTTCATGATTTTTTTAGTTGTTGTTCTATCAATGTGAGTAATTGGCGCGCCAGTGTGAGTTTGTCTGTTGCGGGCAGTTGTTGGCTGCCGTCTTGCCAAAATACTTGTAGTGCATTGCTATCGGCATTAAAGCCTAAGCCTTGAATAGAGACATCGTTAGCGGCAATCATATCCAGTTTTTTACGCTGTAGTTTACCGCGAGCGTATTGCTCTACGTCGTTCGTTTCAGCGGCAAAGCCGACTGTGAAAGGTCGTGTTGTGTGCTGAGCTACCGTGGCTAAGATATCAGGATTACGCACCAGTGCAAGCTGCATTTCTTCTGCCGATTTTTTAATTTTTTGATCGGCGACATCGGCAATTCGATAGTCTGCTACTGCGGCGCAGCCGATAAAAATATCATGTTGTTCAACTTGTTGCATTACGGCATCGAGCATTTGTTGTGCAGAACCCACATCAATACGCTTAACACCTACTGGTGTGGCAAGATTGACCGGCCCTGAGACGAGTGTCACCTCTGCGCCCATTTCTGCAGCGGCTTGTGCCAGAGCAAAGCCCATTTTGCCAGAGCTGTGGTTGGATATATAACGCACCGGGTCAATGGCTTCGCGGGTTGGCCCAGCGGTGAGTAACAATTTATGACCTTGTAAAGACTTTGGCCCAAAAAACTGCACCAGTTGTTCGGCTATGGCGACGGGCTCTTGCATACGACCTGGACCGACTTCACCACAGGCCTGGTTGCCTGAGGCTGGCTGCCAAATGATTAAGCCTTTGCGGGCTAGATTGGCCATGTTCTCTTGGGTAGCGATGTTTTGATACATCTGTTGATTCATAGCCGGGCACACAATGATTGGTGCACTCGTGGCTAAACATGTGGTGGTGAGTAGTTCGTCTGCCATGCCGGCATTAATACGTGCCATTAAATTTGCTGTAGCAGGAGCGAGTAACACTACGTCTGCCCAGCGTGCCAGTTCGATATGGCCCATTGCGGCTTCTGCAGCAGGATCGAGCAAATCAGAGGCAACAGGATGGCCCGAAAGCGCTTGAATCGTTAATGGTGTAATAAATTCCATGGCGCTTTGGGTCATGATGACTCGTACATCTGCGCCGCGTTCTTTTAAGCGACGAATAAGATCGGCACTTTTATACGCAGCAATGCCGCCACCAATTCCGAGTAGTACTTTTTTATTTGTCAGCATGTTGTGCATTATCCGACTCTATCCTAATTGCGGCTAACAATATCACAAACCTGTGACAATTTGCGTGGATCCAATCTCAAAAATATCGACCATACTGTGTAACTGATTATAAGAGGGTGTAAATAATTGAGAGCGTGTTACCCATTAAGAAGATGTCATGATTTCAACGTGGGTTTTTAAAGGCACATCAATTCAGTATTGGCGTAGTAGTAACGAATTTATGCAACTTGGTTGAATTCGTCGAGGGTATGGCGTCTTTAAGATAACAAGGAGCATACATGGGTATAAAAGATTGGCCTCAAGGTGAGGGGCCGCGAGAAAAGTTATTACTAAATGGTGCAGGGCATTTGTCTGATGCTGAATTATTAGCGGTGATTTTACGAAATGGTCTAGCGGGTCAAAATGCAGTGGATTTAGCCCGCGAAATGATAAATCAGTTTGGTGGTTTACGAAGCTTGTTAAGTGCATCGAAGAGCCAAGTGTGCAAATTAGCCGGTGTTGGGCCGGTAAAATATGCTCAATTACAGGCTGCAGCCGAGATTTCTAAGCGAATTGCGCATGAAAATCTACAAAGAGGGCAAATTTTGACAAATCCTGATTTAACTCGGGACTATTTAATGAGACAATTAGCAGACCGATCCTATGAAGTGTTCGCCTTACTATTGTTGGATACCCAACATAGAGTCATTCAATTTGTAGAATTATTTCGTGGCACCATCGATTCCGCTTCTGTTTATCCTCGCGAGGTTATTAGCCTTGTGTTGGAGAAAAAAGCAGCAGCGGTGATAGTGTGTCACAATCACCCGTCTGGCATTGCAGAGCCAAGCCAGGCTGATCGGCGAATAACTGAGCGAATAAAAAATGCATTGGCAACCATAGATGTTTCTTTGTTAGATCATATGGTTGTAGGTGATCAGGAGATAGTCTCCTTTGCCGAGCGAGGATGGATTGTATAAACACTGCTTGATCTTATATGGTCAATCGTGTATAAAATGCGCCCTCTTTGTGCCTCGGGCGACGGCCATACGAGGCACATTAATGCTCGAGCGTTAAAAATTTGTTTTGGAGAAGATTGACATGTCAAGAGTATGCCAAGTAACTGGCAAGAAGCCAATGGTTGGTAACAACCGTTCGCACGCTAAAAATTCGACTCGTCGTCGTTTTTTACCTAACCTACAAAACCACCGTTTTTGGTTAGAAGAAGAAAAACGCTTCGTACAACTACGTGTATCTACTAAAGGTATCCGTATTATCGATAAGAAAGGTATTGAAGTTGTTGTTGCTGAACTTCGTGCCCGTGGCGAGAAGGTATAATAGAAAATGGCTAAATCTAAAGGTAATCGTGAGAAGATCAAATTAGTATCTAGTGCTAAAACCGGTCACTTCTACACTACTGAAAAGAACAAGCGTAACATGCCTGAGAAAATGGAAATCAAGAAATTTGATCCAGTTATTCGTCAGCACGTTATGTATAAAGAAGCTAAAATCAAGTAATTGATTTTTGATTCTTAAAAAAGCCCCTTCATTGGGGCTTTTTTTATGCCTAAAGAAAAGTAAGCTATACTGACACCAATCCACATTAGAATGTGCTCTTTTAGCGAAAATTATCCATGCAGTTGTACGTTAACAAAGAAGGCAATGCTGATACATTCGCCCTTCGGGGCAGTGTTACTAGACCCATTACTGCTTCAAATGCCTTTGATGTAGGTTAATACACCTACAGTCATTTTCATTATACCGGCCCTAGTGGCGCAGTCTAAAATAGATCATATTCTAATAATGATTGGTATGATAAAGTTTATGCTGTTTGAGAGAGCAAAAGTGCGTAAAGCAAGATAGTGCATTCAGTTAAACTAACGTTATGGCTGTAATGATTTTTTCACACTTAACGGACAAACTATTTTTTGTTTAATGTGAAATAAAATGCTTTAAAAGTGAATTAAAATGCAATACCATCATTATTCTATACTACATTCTGGCTTGTAACTGCACTCAGGTTGCAAGTATGACTAACACCAAACTAATTACCGAGGTGAATTTGCCTGTGAGAACCACTGAACTGGTTGATGGATTTCGTCATTCTGCTCCTTATGTTAATGCCCATAGAGGTAAAACTTTTGTCGTCATGTTAGGTGGCGAAGCATTAGCGCATCCGCAATTTCGCGGCATTTTAAATGATGTTGCCTTGTTGCATTCACTCGGGATTGAAGTGGTATTAGTTTATGGTGCTAGGCCGCAAATTGATGCAGGGCTCAAAGCTGCGGGTATCGAGCCGGCATACCATAATGGCATCCGCATTACGGATGAAGATACTTTAAAAATTATTAAGCAGGTAGCCGGTGCGACTCAGTTTGATATTACTGCAAGATTGTCGATGAGCTTAGGCAATACGCCAATGCAAAATGCACAAATTAACGTAGTGAGTGGTAATTTTGTTATTGCACAGCCTCTAGGTGTCGATGACGGTGTTGATTTTTGTTTGAGTGGTAAGGTGCGTCGTATTGATGCGCAGGGCTTACGCCGCCAACTCGACAATAACGGCATTGTGTTGATGGGGCCGATAGCGGCTTCTGTTACGGGTGAAAGTTTTAACCTCACAGCTGAAGAAGTGGCGACTCAAGTCGCCATTAAGCTTAAAGCAGACAAAATTATTGGTTTTAGTGATACTAACGGCCTCATCGGCAAACATGGCGAAGTGATTGCTGAGTTAATGCCTGATGACATCGAAGAAATGCTAAAAACCATGTCTGTAGATGATCATACAACGGTAGGCACTATGGCGTTTTTAAAGGCCAGTGTAGAAGCGTGTCGTCGTGGAGTGCCACGTTGTCATTTAGTGAGCTATTTAGACGATGGTGCATTACTGCAAGAGCTGTTTTCTCGCGAAGGTATTGGTACTCAGATTGTGACACAAAGTGCAGAGCGTTTACGCCGTGCCACGATCAGCGATATAGGTGGTATTTTAAACTTAATTCGTCCATTAGAAGAGCAAGGTATTTTAGTGCGCCGTTCTCGTGAGCAGCTTGAAATGGAAATTGAGCAGTTTATGTTAGTTGAGCGCGATAACTTAGTTATTGGTTGCGCTGCGCTATACCCATTTGAAGAAGATAATGCCGGTGAGTTTGCGTGTTTAGTGGTGCATCCTGATTATCGTGATGCCGACCGAGGCAGCATCTTATTGAATAACATTATTGGTCAAGCGCGAGTGCGTGGTTATTCACGTTTGTTTGCATTAACGACTCGCAGTATCCATTGGTTTTTAGAGCATGGTTTTAATATTGTTGATGTTGAAGAGTTACCAAACAAGAAAAAACAATTGTACAACTATCAGCGTCGTTCAAAAATTCTAGCGCTCGATTTATAATTGATACACACCATAAAATGTCGGTTATTCCGGCATTTTTTATGGGTAAAATAAACGAAAGTGAGCGGTATAATATGAGTTTTACTGAGGAGGACTTATGGATGTTATCGCGTTAACGCCACTTGATTCAGGGGCGATAAACAGCGTTATTGCAGTATTATTAGGTTTGCTCGCGTTAACCGTCTTTATTTTTGTGAAACCCATTCCGAGTAATGCTAAATATCTTACTTTAGGCATCATGTTGCCGCTAATGGCTTTATTTGTCTTTATTTTATATCAATCATTTAGCAGTAATATTTCTTGGGATAACAAACTGTTGCGGGTAAATATTCCGCTGTATTCGAATGAGATAGATACTGACCTCGTTGATTTTGCACAAGCGCGTGTAGTTAACCTGATTAAAGAGCCTGAATACGCCGCTAAATGGCGCACAAATGGTTTAGGTTTGCCAGGGTATTCTCTGGGTTGGTTTTCATTGAATAATGGCGTTAAAGCCTTGCTGTCGGTTACTGAATCTGAAGGCGTGATCCTCTTGCCAATCAGTCATGATCGAGTGATTTTGTTTAGCGTAATCGATGCAGATGAAGCGCTAGCAAAGTTGCATGCTAGCGCACAGTCCAAACAACCTATTGATTAAATCTTCACTGCGGCCGCTTTTTTAGTGGCCACATGACGACGCTGGCGTTGCAGTACCATGTCGCCAACAAATATCACCAGTGCTCCCCAGATAAAACAAAAAGTGATGCCTTTTTCAATGTCAAAAGGCTCATTAAACAGTTTTACTGCAAGAATGAACATGATGCTTGGGCCAATGTATTGGAAGAAACCCAAAATAGAAAATGGAATTCTGACCGCCGAACCGGCAAAACATAAAAGTGGGATGGTGGTAACAATACCCGCAGCCACTAACAGTAAGTTGAGGTTAAGGCTATTGGTTAACATGCTAACAGGTGAGCTGTCTAACGTGACCAATAAGTAACCGAGTGCAACCGGTAATAAAATAGCAGTTTCAACCAGTAAGCCAGATTTTGCATCAATATTGACTTTTTTGCGCAGTAAACCATAAAAACCAAAGCTTGCTGCAAGAGCCAAAGATACCAACGGAATTGAACCAAACGAGATTAACTGCACCAGGACACCCACACTCGCTAATGTAACAGCAACCCATTGTAATTTACGTAAGCGTTCGCCAAGAAACACCATGCCTAGCAATACGTTAAACAATGGATTAATAAAATAACCTAAGCTTGCATCAAGCATGTGGTCGTTATTGACTGCCCAGATAAAAATAAGCCAGTTTGCTGCGATTAATATCGAAGTTGTGAGCAAAATGAGTAGTTGCTTGGGCTGTTTAAGAATGAGGCGTAAGCGACTGAATCCACCTATAAATTGCATCAAAATGATCATAAACAGAAATGACCATACAACACGGTGCATTAAAATGTCAGTGGCTGGAACTTGATGTAATAGTTTGAAATATAAAGGGGCGATACCCCAAATGGTGTAAGCGCAAATCGCGAGGAAAACCCCTTTACGATATTCTAAATCAGGCATAGTGAGTCAACAATGGCAACAACGAAAAGAGGGGCGATTGTAGGTTGCCCCTATTGATGACACAAGTGATTAAGCGATTTGTTTTTATTGGTTAACTGTCAGTTTAACGTGGCAATGACGTTGATACATTGCCGATGCTAAATTAACCCACCATATAAGTGCCTGTACCAAAAGCAATATGAGTGCCTAACTCATTATGTAATTCCATTCGGCAAACAGATACTCGGTTGCCCGCCCTAATCACTGTGCCGGTACCGGTAAATATTTCTCCGCGACCAGGGCGCAAAAAATCAACCCGCATATCAATGGTGCCTAAGGTGGTTAAGCGTTGTTGTAATTCTTCCATTGTCCAGTCATCACGGCTGGCAACTAGCCCTGCAAAGGCGGTTAGACCACCCACTACATCAAGTAACGTTGCGGTAACGCCACCATGAAGAATGTTTTGATGGATGTTACCAATCAGTTCGGGTTTCATTTTAATCACGACCTCAACCCCATTAATGTCGTAATGCTTAATGTCTAATCCGAGTAAATTATGGAATGGTACGTGTTTATCAAAAATCTCTGCAACTTGTTGTAAGGCTTTATCTTGAATAGATGAAGTCATGGGCAATCCTTGTCGTATTTAACCTGAGCTCGGGATAATAAACGCCTTTCAAACAGTCCTTTGCCCTGCTAACTGCGTTGAATCGACTTACAATAGGCTAGCTATTGACGCGTCAATTCGCCTTGTTAGCAGAACAAATGACAAGCTTGAAAGTGATGGTGGGTAAATTGTTGATTTTAAAAGGTATAAGTTCATCCCTTATCCCGGGCTCAGGTTGATTTATTATTTTTGTATGTATTTTCAATGCGCATAGAGTATTTAATCTAACGCTAAAGTGTTCAATACTCAATCATCATCGGCATGTTAAATAAACCAATTGCACTTTGCTTCAAGACATCTGTGGCTGAGTGCTTTAAAATGACCATCCTTTAAATGACATCATAGTGTGAATGGATAATCTGACTTCAACGCCAAGCCCAACTCTTGATACTGCTGCAGAGCAGGATGTGTTATCGGCCAGTTTACAGCAGGTATTTGGTTATCGTGCCTTTCGTGAAGGGCAGCGAGACGTGATTGAGCGCAGTTTACAAGGCCAAGACACCTTAGTGATAATGCCTACTGGTGGCGGTAAGAGTATGTGCTACCAGTTACCCGCTTTAGTCTTGCCGGGTGTGACAGTCGTTGTATCGCCTCTGATTTCATTAATGAAAGACCAAGTAGACAGTTTGTTGCAAAGCGGTGTTGCTGCAGCGTATCTCAATTCATCTTTACCGCGTGAGCAAAGTGCAGAAGTGCTTCGTAGACTGCATGCAGGCGAGATAAAACTCTTGTATGTATCGCCTGAACGCTTATTGCGTCCAGACTTTATAGAGCGTTTGCAATCTGTTGAACTTTCGATGTTTGCGGTAGATGAAGCACATTGTATCAGCCAGTGGGGCCATGATTTTAGGCCTGAATATGCAGCCCTTGGGCAGTTAAAAGCGTATTTTCCGTATATTCCGTTAATGGCATTAACTGCCACCGCAGATCAAGCGACACGACTCAGTATTTGTGAACGCTTAAATATTGCTCCGTATACCTTATTATCAAGTTTTGACCGTCCAAACATTCGTTATACCGTGGCTGAAAAATTAAATGCAGCCAACCAGTTGCGTCAGTTTGTCACTATACAAAATGGTGCCAGCGGTATTGTATATTGCAGTAGTCGCCGCCGAGTGGATGAAGTGGCAGAGCGCCTGCGTTTACAAGGATTTAATGCTCAAGCATATCATGCGGGGATGAGCCAAGATGAGCGTGCTGATGCACAAGACAAATTTTTAAAAGATCAGATTGATATTGTGGTTGCCACGGTGGCTTTTGGTATGGGAATTAACAAATCAAATGTGCGCTTTGTGGTGCATTACGATATCCCTAAAAGCATTGAAGCTTATTATCAAGAAACCGGCCGAGCGGGACGAGATGGTTTAGAAGCTGAAGCGTACATGTTGTTTGACCCTGCCGATATTGGTCGGGTGAGGCATTTAATTGAGCAATCAGAACCCGGTCCGCAGCAACAAGTTGAGTTTCATAAGTTACACACTATGGCTGCTTTTGCTGAGGCGCAAACCTGTCGCCGTCAGGTATTATTGAATTATTTTGATGAGGTGGCATCTGAGCCTTGTGGTAACTGCGATATTTGTTTGGACCCGCCTAAACGTTACGATGGCACCGAAGATGCGCAAAAAGTATTGTCGTGTATTTATCGCTTACAACAACGCTTTGGTATTCACCATGTAATTGATGTACTCAGAGGTTCTAAAGCCGCAAATGTGGTTGATAGAGGCCATGATAAGTTAACCACTTGGGGGATCGGTGCCGATAAATCGACAGAGCATTGGGTCAGTGTGTTGAGGCAGTTAATTCACTTAGGGTTGGCGAGTCAGGATATTACTCGAGGTTCAAGTATTCGCTTAAATCCAGCAGCAAGAACAATTTTAAAAGCTGAAATGACCTTAATGTTGGCTGAGCCGCGGATCCAGCTACTCGATGTTAAGCGTAAACCGAATACCCGCGCGGTACAGCAGTACGATCGTAAATTATTTGCACGATTAAAACTCTTGCGCCGAGAGCTCGCTGAGCAACATGATATTCCACCGTATTTGGTCTTTAACGATGCTACGCTGGCTGAGATGTCAGCCATGCTGCCTACCAGCCCAGGTGAAATGCTTGCAGTAAACGGTGTTGGCCAAATAAAACTTGACCGTTTTGGCTGTGAGTTTTTAGATGAGATCAGTGACTATTTAACAAAAGGCTAACGCTTAGCCTTTATGTTTTAAATACGCCGTGTGTAATGGCCAAATGTCAGTTAAGTGACTTTGGTGTCTTGTGGTTTCATTTTACTCAATTGATTTAATATCGCTCGCTTCATCAAGACTTCAAATGTGTCTAACTGTTGTAAACTCGCCAGACCGATACTGGTTTTAACATCGCTTTTCCAATTGCTGAGTATCTGTTCTATTTGATGCATGACTCTAGTTGCCCCGGCAGATGATGTGTGAGGCAACAGAATAATTAACTCATCGAGGCTATGGCGAAATAGCAGATCTTGCTCTCTTAATGCCAATTGAAACTGCTGTTCAACATAGGGAATATCCACCTGACGGATACGATTGATATTAACCAGTAGCATACTCATTTGATAATGACCTTGTTTGGCATTGAGCAGTGCGTTGTCAATCCGTTGTTGTTGTTGAGTTTCTTCTTTTTTGTCGACTAATACCGCTTGTGGTTTTTTAGTCAGAAAGAGCACTAAACCAATCGATAACAATAAGATAATCAACGCGGTAATCGCAAGATTTTGATTCATATTAGATGTTGGTTCTTCATCGATAGGTTGGGGGTTATTTTGCTCTGCTAAGCGGGCTTGATACTGGATAAAGTGAGCGTTATTGAGTTTAGCGGTGGCTTGTTTGGTTGCATCAAAGCGTTGCACCTGAAATTGATAAGCTAATTCAAACTGATTGTTTGCTGCATAATATTCACTAATGATCTGAGTAAACTCTTCCAGATCGGAAAATTGTTTAAGTTCGTTAGCTTGCTCGATAATCTCATTGAGCAATGATATTGCTTGAGTATCTTTTTTCTGCGCGAGATAAATCTTGGCTAATGTCCGTTTTATGCGCATGACATAGATCGGCTCTTGAAATTTGGTAAGAACGCTAATGCTTGATTTCGCTTGTTGTTCTGCAATATCGGTATTACCGACATATAAGTGAATCCCAGAAAGTATTGCATTACTTATAGCTAAGTCTTTCTCCGCTGTATTTTTATGATTTTCTAACTCAGCGGTATGCAGGTAATTAAGCACTTTCTCTTTATTATTTAGTGTGATGTGTATTCGAGCAAGGTTGATAGCAAATGCAAAATTAAGTTTACCGAAGGAGGAGTTATCTTGCTCTACTTGCTCAGCAAAATGTAAAGCTTCTGCAATGTCACCCATAGAAAAAAATACGTTAGATATCTCTGCTTTTAAATAAGACTTAGGCAGTAAATACCATTGTTGAAATTGTTCTTGTGCTTCATCAAAAATATCTAATGCTAAGCGTAAATCTTCAATCGATTGGTTGTAATTTTCTAAGCTTGTATTTTGTCTACTGCGTAAATACAGGCCATTAACAATAGCTTGTTTTTCAGAATATCGCCTTGCTAGTCTCAATGCTTCTTCTGTCAGACGTTGCTCTTGCAATACATTACCAAGGCTTTGATTTGCAGAAGCTTCGCACTGAATAAAATAAGGCCTAGCAACATCGTATTTTAATTGTCGTGCATTGGTTTCACCTTGCTTGGCAAGCGTGATTGCCTGACTGAATTCACCAAACTCGAGTAAATTAAAGCAACGCAGTAAGCTTAATCGTAGGGTTTCTATGTTGCTAAAAGATTGAGTGCTTTGTTGGCGTTCAAGCGCGGTTAAGAGTGTTCTTGCGTCTTCTGATTTTTGCGAATTGATATTACTAATCACATCCAATTGTTCACTAACATTGAGTGACTGAGTTTTCTGGACGATGTCGTCACTGAGTAATAGCTCTTGCGAAGGTAGAGATAATGCCGGTGCCGCGATGGTAAAAAGCAATAAACTAAACATAAAGCTCATAATGCGATTAAATTTATATTTATTGGCTTCTTTCGAACGGGTCATCGGTTACATCTACTCAAATTGGGTTGCTTGAAGTATACGATTTTTTAATCGTGGATACATAAATATATAAACGATGCAGCCACTTAAGTTCACAAATTTTGATCTAGCACTGTTAGGTACTTATGATAAAAATATGCCCTCTGAGCGCTGGCGAGATTGCATGTGCTGAGCGTAATGAGGTACTAGTACGTCGTAATCTTTCTCAAGTTGAGTAATTTAGGGTTGACAGCGGAGCCAGCTCGCGTTAAATATTAGCTATAGAGAAATGTATACAGAATATTTATTTACTCAATATTACGTAATGTGAATATAAAATTATTTTAAGTGAATACTAAAACCATGAACACACAATCGATTTTACTCGGACTCCTTCTCCTCTCTCGCATAGACTGCGCGGAGTCCTTTGTGTTACATGCGAGATAAATTATTCAGCATACACAAACCCCGCGCTAATAGCCGCGGGGTTTTTTGTTTATAGCCCTTTTGAAACGAGCCAGTTGTGATGTTTGCAGTTAGGTGAAATACATACAAGATGGTCGATGGAGAAATTCGATGTCCGATAGAGTCATAATTTTTGATACTACGTTACGTGATGGTGAGCAAGCACTTGCCGCGAGCTTAACCGTTAAAGAAAAGCTGCAAATTGCGTTGGCTCTTGAGCGTTTGGGCGTTGATGTGATGGAAGTGGGGTTTCCTGTGTCGTCTCCTGGCGATTTTCACTCAGTGCAAACTATTGCTAAAACCATTAAAAACAGTCGTGTGTGTGCGTTATCTCGTGCGCTTGAAAAAGACATTGATGCCGCCGCACAAGCCTTGTCAGTGGCTGATCAGTTCCGTATTCATACTTTTATTTCTACCTCGACAATTCATGTCGAAAGTAAATTAAAACGTTCTTTTGATGATGTATTAGAAATGGCCGTTAATGCGGTTAAATACGCCAGACGTTTTACCGATGATGTTGAGTTCTCATGTGAAGATGCTGGCCGTACGCCAATAGATAATTTGTGCCGTATGGTTGAGGAAGCGATTAAAGCTGGGGCGCGTACCATTAATATTCCTGATACCGTTGGTTATACCGTGCCAAGTGAGTTTGGTGGCATTATTAAAACGCTTTTTAATCGCGTGCCCAATATCGACCAGGCTGTGATTTCAGTGCATTGTCATGATGATTTAGGTTTGTCGGTGGCTAACTCGATTGCCGCGGTTGAAATGGGCGCGCGCCAAATTGAATGTACCATTAATGGTATTGGTGAGCGTGCAGGTAACTGCTCACTAGAAGAAATCGCGATGATCCTGGCAACCCGAAAAGGTTTACTTGATTTGGATTGCGGTATTAATGCT
Source organism: Shewanella sp. MF05960 (assembly GCF_050849305.1). Lineage (NCBI taxonomy): Bacteria > Pseudomonadati > Pseudomonadota > Gammaproteobacteria > Alteromonadales > Shewanellaceae > Shewanella > Shewanella sp. MF05960. The sequence goes on from NZ_JBOZPS010000018.1 coordinate 70,658, forward strand.
AAAGAGATCCACCGTACATCGTCGTTAGTGAGTCAGCTTTGCAATATGCCTATTCAAGCAAACAAAGCGATTGTCGGTACTAATGCATTTTCGCACTCGTCAGGTATTCATCAAGACGGCATGCTAAAAGCCAAAAATACCTACGAAATTATGACGCCAGAAAGTATCGGTCTTAATCGTAACAACTTAAACATGACCTCGCGCTCAGGCCGTCATGTGATTAAACATCGCATGGAAGAAATGGGTTATCAGCCAAGCGATTATGATATGGACAGCCTTTACGAGCAGTTTTTAACCCTAGCGGATAAAAAAGGTCAAGTATTCGATTACGATTTAGAAGCCTTGGTGTTTATGGAGTCGCAAGCGCAAGACGACGATAAGTATCAGCTTCAGCACATGATGGTGCATTCAGATTCTACAGAAGGTGTAGCGACAGCCACGGTACGTATTGCTGTTGATGGTAAAGATATTACTGAGGCTGCCACAGGCAATGGTCCTGTCGATGCGGCCTATAATGCCATTGCCAGAGCGACAGAACGTAAAATCAATATTACTAATTACAAGTTAAGTGCAAAAGGCGAAGGTCAAAACGCACTAGGACAAGTTGATATTACCGCTAAATATAACGAACAAATGTTCCACGGTGTGGGTTTAGCAACAGACGTCGTTGAAGCTTCAGCACAAGCGTTAGTGCATGTGATGAATTTAGTATATCGCGCAGATAAAGTGGCTGATTTTAAACAGCAGATCCATAAAGAAAGGGAGTTAGGTGGCGTATGAGTTATCAAATAGCAGTTTTGTCGGGTGATGGTATTGGTCCAGAGGTAATGGCTGAAGCACGTAAAGTGTTAAGTGCCGTAGAAACACGTTTTGGATTGGATATTAACTACACCGAATATGATGTTGGCGGCATCGCCATTGATAATCATGGTTGTCCTTTGCCTGACGCTACCTTAAAAGGTTGTGAAGCCGCTGATGCGATTTTATTTGGCAGTGTTGGCGGCCCTAAATGGGAGCACTTACCGCCGAATGATCAGCCAGAACGTGGCGCATTATTACCATTACGGGGCCATTTTGAGCTATTTTGTAATTTACGCCCAGCAAAATTACACGATGGTTTAGAGCATATGTCACCACTGCGCAGTGACATATCAGCCCGTGGTTTTGATGTATTGTGCGTGCGCGAGTTAACCGGAGGCATTTACTTTGGCAAACCAAAAGGTCGTCAAGGTGAGGGTGATGATGAAGAAGCGTTTGATACCATGCGCTATAGTCGCCGCGAGATCAGCCGTATTGCCCGCATTGCATTCGAAGCCGCCCGTGGCCGTAAAAACAAAGTGACTTCGGTAGACAAAGCTAACGTGTTAGCGTGTTCAGTCTTATGGCGTCAGGTTGTTGAAGAGGTTGCTAAAGGCTTTCCGGATGTGACCTTAGAGCACATCTATATTGATAACGCGACTATGCAGCTGTTGCGTCGTCCTGACGAATTTGACGTGATGTTATGTTCAAACTTATTTGGCGATATTTTGTCAGATGAAATTGCCATGTTAACCGGCTCGATGGGCTTATTATCATCAGCTAGTATGAACAGCACAGGTTTTGGTTTATTTGAACCCGCAGGCGGCAGTGCGCCAGATATTGCAGGTCAAGGCATTGCCAACCCCGTTGCACAAATTTTATCTGCGGCATTAATGTTACGTCACAGCTTAAAACAAGAAGATGCAGCAAACGCCATTGAGCGTGCAGTCACCAAAGCATTATCCAATGGTTACTTAACCGGTGAACTGTTAACGGCAGATAAGCGCAGCGAAGCTAAGTCGACAGCACAAATGGGTGATTATATCGCTCAAGCAATTCAGGAAGGTGTGTAATGGCTCAAGTAACAGGTAAAACCTTATACGAAAAAGTATGGGATGCGCATATTGTGGCGAGCCCAGAAGGCGAAGCGCCAATAGTGTATGTTGATCGCCATTTAGTGCATGAAGTGACCTCTCCTCAAGCCTTTAGTGGTTTAAAAGTGGCAGGCCGTAAATTACGTGCCCCAGAAAAAACCTTTGCCACCATGGATCATAACACCTCAACACGCAGTGCAAGTTTAGATGCGTTAAGCCCAATGGCACGTACGCAAGTTGAAACTTTAGCGCAAAACTGTAAAGAGTTTGGTGTGCGTTTATACGACATTCACCATCCTAATCAAGGGATTGTTCATGTAATGGGGCCAGAACTGGGTATTACCTTACCCGGTACGGTGATTGTATGTGGCGACTCGCACACCGCAACCCATGGTGCATTTGGCGCATTGGCATTTGGTATTGGTACCTCAGAGGTCGAGCACGTGCTTGCCACCCAAACACTGCGCCAGTTAAAAGCCAAAACAATGAAAGTAGAAGTACGCGGCAAGGTGACCGATGGCGTCACTGCCAAAGATATCGTATTAGCTATTATCGGCAAGTTAGGTATGGATGGCGGTACCGGTTACGTGGTTGAATTTTGTGGTGAAGCTATTGAAGCATTAACCATGGAAGGTCGTATGACCTTGTGTAACATGGCTATCGAAATGGGAGCTAAAGCCGGTATGGTGGCGCCAGACCAAACCACCTTTAATTATTTAAAAGGCCGTGAGTTTTCACCAAAAGATGCGATGTGGGAGCAAGCTGTTGCAGCATGGTCTGAGCTTAAAACTGATGCAGATGCCGTGTTTGATGTTGAAGTGGTTTTAGATGCTAACGACATCGCACCACAATTAACCTGGGGTACTAACCCTGGGCAAGTTGTGGCCATTGATGCCGTGGTGCCTAATCCGCAAGATGAGCCGAACATGACCAACCGCACCAGTATGATTAAAGCATTAGAGTACATTGGCTTAACGCCGGGTACTAAAATGACCGACATCAGCATTAATAAGGTGTTTATTGGCTCTTGTACTAATTCACGTATTGAAGATTTACGCTCAGCAGCTGTGCATGCCAAAAACCGTAAGGTGGCAGAGGGCGTTGTGGCGATTGTGGTACCCGGTTCTGGCCAGGTAAAACTGCAAGCAGAGGCAGAAGGCTTAGATAAAATCTTTATTGAAGCTGGTTTTGAATGGCGTTTACCGGGCTGCTCTATGTGCTTGGCGATGAATGATGACCGCTTAGAAGCGGGCGACCGTTGTGCATCAACCAGTAACCGTAACTTTGAAGGTCGACAAGGTCGTGGTAGTCGAACGCATTTAGTTAGCCCAGCAATGGCTGCAGCAGCGGCGATAGCGGGTCACTTTGTCGATATTCGTCAACCTTACTAAACCGAGATAGGAGATAAACATGCAAGCATTTACTGCCCATACCGGTTTAGCGGTAACCATCGACAGTGCAAATATCGACACCGATCAGATTATTCCGAAGCAATTTTTATCTAAAGTGACTCGTGATGGTTTTGGCGTACATTTATTCCATGATTGGCGTTATTTGGATGATGCAGGCGATAAACCCAATCCTGATTTTGTACTTAATCAGCCACGTTATAAAGGCGCATCAATTTTATTAGCCCAAGAAAACTTTGGTTGTGGCTCGTCGCGCGAGCATGCGCCGTGGGCCTTAGCTGATTTTGGGCTAAGAGTGATTATTGCCCCGACATTTGCGGATATTTTTTACGGCAACTCAATCAATAACGGCCTATTGCCAGTTAAGTTACCTGCAGAGCAAGTACAGCAATTAATCGATGAAGTTGCAGCCGAAGAAGGCGCACAAATTACCGTCGATTTACAAGCCTTAAAGGTAACTTCACCTTCTGGTGCTGTATTTAACTTTAGTTTGGTTGAATCCGCTAGGCATAAACTGCTTAATGGCCTTGATGCGATAGGTTTAACCTTGTCATTTGAACAGCACATCAGTGACTATGAAACCCAAATTCCACCATGGTATGCGTAAGCGATTTAAATGTCATTTATACGGCTTAGGCTCCCGCAGTGAGTGCTTATGACACTGCTGATTAGCGAGTTAATTGACTAATTAATTGGCTAGATAATTGGCTAGATAAGTGAACCATGAGTGATAGTTCTGTGTTGAAAACCTCTTTTTGCTCGCAAAGAGAGGTTTTTTTATTTTTATTTGTAAATTAATTTATGTTTGCAAGAGGTTAAATCATTCTGTGGCATGTGAACATAAGCGACTAAAACTGACCATTAAAGCTAACTCGCGTGCTATTTTGTGTTATCTATGATTTTGTTTTTTAAAGATAATTTTTTTATTTTCTGTCGATGATTATATTTGAGCGTACAGTTATTTATATTTTTACTTTTTTACCCACTCATACAAATTAAAACCTTGCGCTAGATCACAGTTTCAATTCTTACCATTGTCTCCATTGTGCAAGCTGACGCCAGTTGCAAAGCGGTTTGGGATCCGTACACTGATGCCCTCATTTGAATCGAGCTTTTGCTCTATTTAGGTCGATTTAAGCAGTATGAATCTTAAACACAGAGAATGAAAATGAAAAAAACAGTGTTAACATTGGCGATCAGCGCCATTGTCTTTGGGGCAACAACTCAAGTCAACGCAGCAGGTTTTCAGCTTGCAGAATCTTCAGCTACCGGTTTGGGCCGAGCGTATGCGGGTGAAGCTGCAATCGCAGACAATGCCTCAACTCAAGCGCGTAACCCAGCAATGCTAGCGTATCTTGAAGGCCGTCAGCTTTCTACAGGCGGTATTTACGTGATGCCTGATGTCGATGTGTTAGGCGACGTGAGTGTCACCTCTCCTTTGTTAGGCTCAGATGCAGTTGTGATGAATGCTGATGAAATCGATGTTGCAGATAATGCACTCGTACCTAATTTTTATTACTCTAACCAATTGAATGATCATTGGACTTGGGGTCTGGCGGTTAATGCTAACTATGGCCTAGCCACCGAAACCGACAAAACAAGTGCGGCAGCTATTTTTGGTAGCCACACAGCCATCACCACGGTTGAATTTAATCCTAACATCGCGTATCGCATTGATGATGAGTTTACTGTGGGTGCCGGCCTTCGTATGGTGTATGGCGAAGGTGAAGTTAGCGCAACAACGCCAGCTTGGATTGGTGCCATTAGTGCCAACCCTAATGTGCCAGCAAGCATATCAGCACGTTTACCATCAGCAGGTACAGAACTTAAATCAATGGAAGGTGATGACATTGGCTATGGTTGGAAAGCAGGAGCGAGCTGGCAAATCAATACCAGCAACCGCATCGGATTAGCTTATCACAGTGGTGTCGACCTAGATTTAGACGGTACAGTCTCTGGTGTGGTGTATGACGGCGGACAAGATATTAAGATTGATGGCTATCTGCCTATCGAATTGCCTGCTTTTGCTGAACTGGCTTCTTATCACCAACTAACAGAGAACTGGGCGATGCATGCCAGCATCAATTGGACTGAGTGGAGTACATTTGAGCGACTAGTGGCATACTTCCCTGGAGAGGTTAAACCGACGGGCGATATTGAGTCAGATATTGTGAAAGAAGAAAACTTTAAAGACAGCTGGCGCTATGCCATTGGTACAACCTACACCGTAAACGATCAGTGGACGTTACGCGCAGGTTTTGCACTTGATAAAACGGCAGTCGATGATGAACACCGTACTACTACTATTCCAGACACAGATCGTTTCTGGTTTAGTATGGGGACTGGCTACCAAGTGTCTGAAAACTTGAGTGTCGATCTTGGTGTCACTTATATTCGTATGCACGGTGATGCACCGATTAGCGAATCTCAAGACTTGCTTGGTCTGGCAACTATCGACTTCAATGGTGAAGCCACTGGTGATGTATGGTTAACCGGTGTACAACTAAGCTATAAGATGTAAAAGTCTTTGTAATCTAGCTCGCTGGGCCTCGCATTTGCGGGGCTTTTTTATACTATGATGATAACGTTGATGCTGCCAGGATAGCTTTTTATTAAAGAAAGGTTATTGGTAGGAAGTATCATCATAAGAAATATAAGCCATTTGCTATTACTGTGAAACACAGACTAATACTTGCATTAAATTTATATGTCGATGTAGGATGTGCTATTGGCTTATTAAGCAGATAAATCATATAAAAATAATCATGTCAAAATGATATAGGAAATCAGATGGTTGCTAAGAAATACATCGTCGCGTTAGACCAAGGTACCACCAGTTCTCGTGCGATTGTGTTTGATCACCAAGCGAATATTGTCGCCGTTGCGCATCGAGAGTTTACTCAGCATTATCCTCAAGCAGGGTGGGTTGAGCATGACCCAATGGAGATTTGGTCATCGCAAAGCTCAGTATTGGTTGAAGTGTTAACGCGTGCAGGCATAAGCCGTCATGATGTGGCTGCCATTGGTATTACTAATCAGCGTGAAACCACCATTGTATGGAATAAGCACACTGGCAAACCTATTTGTAATGCGGTTGTATGGCAATGTCGTCGTAGCCAGGGTATTTGCCAACAGCTTAAAGCGCAAGGCGCCGAAGAGATGGTGCGCCAAAAAACTGGACTGGTATTAGACCCGTATTTTTCTGCTTCAAAAATCAAATGGATTTTAGACAATGTTGAAGGTGCTCGCGAACAAGCCGAGGCCGGTGATTTATTGTTTGGTACGGTTGACACATGGTTAGTGTGGAAACTTACCCAAGGTGAAGTGCATGTTACCGAGCCGACTAATGCATCACGCACCATGCTCTTTAATATTCACACCCAAGAATGGGATCAAGATTTACTTGAGTTATTTGATATTCCACGTGCCATGCTGCCAAGCATCAAACCGTCGTGCGCCATCTACGGTTACACCGAACTGGCAGGTAACCATGTTCCGGTTGCGGGTATGGCAGGCGACCAACAATCTGCGCTATTTGGCCAGCTTTGTATCGAACCGGGTATGGCTAAAAATACCTACGGAACTGGGTGCTTTTTATTGATGAATACTGGCGAGAAAGCGGTTGAGTCGACACATGGATTGCTAACCACAGTAGCCATTGGTGCCGACGCTAAAGTCAACTATGCGCTAGAGGGGTCTGTCTTTATGGGCGGGGCGGTAATTCAATGGCTGCGCGATGAGCTAGGCTTAATTGCAGACGCTTGCGATACCCAATATTTTGCAGAAAAAGTGGATGACACCAATGGTGTGTATTTAGTCCCTGCTTTTGTTGGATTAGGCGCGCCATACTGGGATGCAGATGCCCGTGGTGCCATTATTGGGCTTACTCGTGGTGCGAATCGTAACCATATTATACGTGCAGCGTTAGAAGCCATTGCATATCAATCGCGTGATGTGTTGGATGCAATGAGTAAAGATTCGGATGTGCCACTAACCGAAATCCGCGTCGATGGCGGTGCGGTGGCTAATGACTTTTTAATGCAATTTCAAGCCGATATTACAGGGGCGAAAGTGATTCGACCATTAGTGACCGAAACAACGGCAATGGGCGCGGCATTTTTAGCAGGTTTAGCGGTTGGTGTGTGGGAGTCTACTGATCAACTAAAAGCCATGTTATCTACTGAGCGCGAATTTATTTCTACGATGGATCATGACCACAGAGCTGAAATTTACGCTGGCTGGAAAAAAGCGGTGTCGCAAGTGAGCCCTAATAGTCCTCCGCAATAATTCGGTCGAGATTAAAAAATAAGGCTTATACCAATTCCATTAATTATGTGACCAATCAGAGTCACTCAGATTGTTCAGTTTGAGGCGCATTGTTGAAATAATGGTTATTCCCTTCTAAGACAATGCAACAAAGAAATGAACGGTCTGAGTGTCTCCTGCAAGGCGGGTTTCTGTGCCTTCTATGCTGCTTAATAGCATTTTGACGTACGACTGCATGGATGCAGAAGGTAGAGCAACGCAGGAGCAGTTGCCGAGAGCAACTATATCTTCAATCCTATTATTTGCCTAGAAGGCACAGAAATCCCGCTGAATGACCAGATAATTAGTGGAATGGTATTATATCTCTATATCAATAAGCTGGCTGGCGGTTTCTCCACGAGTGGAAAAGCGCTCGTCAGTGTTCATTCTTCTTAATCGACTGCCATCATTCTTTTTGTCATCTATGCTGCGTAATGTTGAGCGGCGCTCTTTGCGGAGAAGGACTTTTTTAGCAACAACGGTTTTATGAGTTATGTGAGGGGGTAATTGTGACTGCGGCGCTTCATGGCTGTCGGCGCTAATAGCGCTAGAGCCTCGCACTTGTTCAACAATCCTTCTTCGCTCGCTCACCGCGCGCACAGGTCTCGCTAACATGGCATAAATGCTGTCGATACTCATGTCGCGTCCTCCTGAGCCAATAAATACAATCGTTATGTTGTTAACTATACCTGTTATCGGCATCGTCAGGCTAAAATTTAATCATCTTTCATTATTGATTCACATCCGATGTTTTTTCATACCATTGGCTGACTTGCTGCGGGCTTAACGCAAGGTTGGCATTGCTGATGATGTGTTGGCAACTGAGGCGATAACCTTGAGCTAGCTTGCGTTTACTTAATTTGGCTATGTCATACTCGCAGGCGGAAGGCGGCGTCGATAAATACTGCACCACACATTGGCCGCATTGACCTCCACCGCCACATTCGGTAATAAATCCTTTAGTGTGCAAAGTACTTGCATGCTTGTTGATATTGTCGAGCATTAACCCCGACTTAGCGCTGATTTGAGCGATTAATTTCTGTGAATCATAGAGTGTTACCGTTACTGGCCGTTTTCTCGCTGACCAGAAAAATCCCTGCTGTAATTGATACAGCAATAAACGAACGCCACTGATAGCAAATATGAGGCTCAGCACGGCAATTATTTGAGTCCAGAAGTGATTGAAACTTACGCCATTTTCCGAGTTGTAATCCATAAAATGCAGCATCAACAACCATTGTTGATAATCAGAGCGATTATTTTGATGCGCAATCACGCTACCTGAGTGGCGATTAACATAAATACGAGTATCTACCTCATCGTTAGCGGTTATCATCAATGTGCCAACAGGCATTGTGGTGTCGTGTTTAAGTGCTTTTGCTGGCGCAAGCTTGGCATCTCCTCGATAACTGGCACGGGAGATCTGTTGTATTTGAAGATCAGTTAGGCTCACTCTACTTAATACCTGCTGATGCTTTGTCGTGGTTTGCAGGGTGTCGGCCCATACAAACACTTGCTGACCATTCACTTGAGTCAGTTGATAAGCCGGACGAGCTAGAATGGCGATTAACTCTATGTCGCTAAGCGGCATGTGAGATAACCTCACCACATCATTAATCGACACCGTTATCTGCAGGCTTATTGGTGTTGTTTGTGCTACTACCGATTGTTGTTGATGCATGCTGGCAGAAAACCAGGCTGACGGAATCATGTTTAGCAATAAGCCAGTAACTATCCACAGCAGTAGTTGCAAGCCAATCAATAACCCTAACCATTTATGCAATTGTTGCCAGCGGATCATCGAGCCACCTTTTTATTGTGACTGAAGCGAAACCATAACAACATTGTGCCAAACAGTGCCGTGAGCAAACTCAAACTGGCCATTAACGTCAGTAGATTGTTATGGATATTGTCGCGTGTATCGTAGTCCATAATATGCAGCATCCACATAACATCAAATAAACGCCAGTACACATGACGCTTAGTCACGATTTCTCCTGTGTCTGCAGAGACATACAAACTACTTTGTTTAATATCGGCAAAATTAATTTGCCACACTGGTAGCCATTTAGGGTTTAACTCACTGGGGGCGGTTTGTACAAATAACTGCGCACTGCTAATAACGCCCGCTCCAGTATAAGCGCTAAGCGCAATATGTTTGGCTTGTTGTTCAGTCAGAGGAGCAAGCGGTAACCCCGTGTTGGCATTAAGAATAATTAACTGTGATTGCGAGGTGAATTGATAAAATGCTTGTCCTTGTCGCTGAGCTAAACGTATTTGGCTCGCGTCTGGATAATGTTGCAGTAGCGCCGTTATTGGATAAGTCACTGTGGTGAGAGCAACGTTTTTGGGCGCTGATGTTAGTGTATCACCGTGAATGAAATCGATGTCCATTAACACCATGTAGGCCCCTGACAATATCCATAAGGCCATTTGTAACCCGGCAAAAAGTGCAAACCAGCGATGAAAGCGGCGTAAAGTATGGCCATTTAGCATAATAGTTGCCGTGCAAATAAAGATGGGAGTGCTTTTTTAACACTAATTAATGATCAAGATCGACAATTTGTGAGTTTTTATTCTGATTAATTCGCATCGATTGCGGTGCTAATTCAACCAAAAGGTGGATTATTAGCGCTATTAAGAGATGTTAATAAAAAGATCACCACCGATTTTTAGCCGATAAAATGACCGTTATGTGTCTGGTTTAACTCATTTACCCTGATTTTAAGCTGTTTTTAACAACTGGCTTTGTCATTCATCCCGTTTGAGATTAATTTGCTGCTAACCCGCTTGGGGTCTGGATTTAATATATCTGTCCATTGCTTGACAACACTTGCATAGAGTCCCTAAACTTAGCATTTGTGGGAAAAAGTGGATCATTGTGGATCAAATGCTAACAAAAGAGGTCTCATAACGTGTTTCGGGGTGCCAGTGCTATCAATATGGACGCTAAAGGACGGATCGCAATTCCTGCGAGATACCGTGACGCGTTACGTGTAGAGCATGCCGGTACTGTGATTATCACTGTTGATATTGAATCCGCCTGTTTGTTGATTTACCCATTACATGAATGGGAGCAGATTGAAGCAAAGCTTAAATTGCTTTCAGATACCGTTCCACTTGAACGTTCCTTTAAACGAAAATTACTAGGTCATGCCCAAGATTGTGAACTAGACAGCCACGGACGCATTGTGATTCCGCCGGCTTTACGAAGTTTTGCCAGCTTAGAAAAGAAAACCATGCTGGTGGGCTTACTGAATAAATTTGAACTATGGGAAGAGTCAGCTTGGCAACAACAGATGGATGACGGTAATACACTCATCCACAGCCAAGATTTAGCCAGCAATGAACGCTTGGCACACTTTTCACTGTAGAGACCAAAAGGTTAGAAGAACCCAATGAGCCAAGAGTTTGCCCATTTATCTGTATTACTGAATGAGACCGTTGATGGTCTCAATATCCAACGTGATGGCATCTATATTGATGGCACGTTTGGTCGTGGTGGACATTCTCGTCATGTGCTGAGCCATTTGGGTGAAAACGGTCGCTTAATTGCAATCGATCGCGATCCTCAAGCCATTGAAGCGGCAAAGCAATTTGCTGATGATCCGCGGTTTCAAATCGTACATGGCGGTTTTGGTCAATTAGCACAATATGTCGAAGAGTTAGGACTGACCGGTAAAATTAATGGCGTGTTATTGGATTTAGGCGTGTCGTCACCGCAGTTAGATGATGCCGAACGTGGTTTTAGTTTTTTACGAGACGGACCATTAGACATGCGTATGGACAACAGTCAGGGGCAAACGGCAGCTCAATGGATTGCTCGCGCTGAAATTGAAGACATGGCATGGGTATTTAAAACCTATGGCGAAGAGAAAAACTCTCGTCATATTGCTCGCTGTATTGCAGCAGACCGTGAAAAAACACCGTTTTTACGTACTAAAGATTTAGCCGATTTAATCGCACGTATTACTAAAAATAAAGAACGCAATAAGCACCCTGCAACGCGAGTTTTTCAGGCAATTCGTATTTATATCAATAGCGAGCTAGAGCAGATTGATCAAGCTCTTGAAGGTGCATTAACGGTATTGGCGCCACAGGGGCGTTTGTCGGTGATCAGTTTCCACTCGTTAGAAGACCGTATGGTAAAGCGTTTTATTCGCCGCCATAGCCAAGCTGAAAGCGTGCCATATGGATTGCCTATTATGGAAGCAGAGCTTAATAAATCGCGTAAATTAAAGGCGGTTAGTAAGGCTTTAAAGCCTTCTGATGCAGAATTAGAGCAAAATCCTCGTGCCCGCAGCTCGGTTTTACGAGTTGCAGAGCGCTTAGATTATTAGTCTTTGAGGTTAATGTGAGCCAATCGACATTAAGTTTACCTCGAATTGTGTTGCAAGATCTTTGGCGTCACAAGTGGATTGTGTTGTTGGGGATGTTAGTCGTCTCTAATGGCATTGTGGTGGTGTATACCAGCCATGTGACGCGACAATTGATATCGCAGTGGGATCATTTGCTGCAAGAGCAAGATAGATTAGATATTGAATGGCGCAACTTATTATTAGAAGAGCAGTCGCAGTCTGAACACAGCCGTGTGACGCGAATGGCAACAAAAGAACTCAATATGGCGCGGCCGCTTCCAAAAGAAGAAATCATCATTCGAGTTCAGTGAGCATAGGGATTATGGCAAGACAAGCAAAACGAAAATTAAATCACGAACTGATTCCATGGCGTTTATACGTTGTGGTGGGGTTTGTTTTGCTATTATTTTGCAGCCTGATTGCACGTGCAGCTTATATTCAAATTATTGAGCCTGACAAACTGCGGCACGAAAGTGATATGCGCACCTTGCGTACCACCAGTAATCAAGTTCAACGTGGATTAATTACCGATCGTAACGGCGATATGCTCGCTGTCAGTGTTCCAGTACGTGCGGTGTGGGCTGATCCTAAGCATGCTCACGATCAAAATGCATTTAAAGACATGCGTCGTTGGCAAGCGCTAGCGGATGTATTGCAAGAGCCTGTCGATGAATTGGTTCGTAAAGTAAAAGGCAACCCGAAAAAACGTTTCGTTTACTTAAAACGCCAAGTGACTCCTGCCGTAGCTGATTACATTCAACAGCTCAAAATTGGCGGGATTTATCTTAAGTCAGAATCGCGTCGTTATTATCCAAGTGGTGAAATAGCAGCCCAGTTAATCGGTATTACTAATATCGATGACGTGGGTATTGAAGGTATCGAAAATACCTACAATACCTGGCTTACTGGTACACCCTCAAAGCAAAAAGTGCGTAAGTCGCGCGACGGTAGTGTGGTTGAACGTTTAGATATGGTGCAGGAGGGTGAAAGCTCGAACGACCTTGTATTAAGTATTGACCAACGTATTCAGCAATTGGCTTATCGTGAACTCAAGCGTGCCACTGAGATGTACCAAGCAACATCGGGCTCCGTTGTGGTGATAGACGTGCTCACCGGTGAAGTGTTAGCAATGGCAAATACTCCCTCTTATAATCCTAATTCTCGCGATAACTTACAGACTCACCGTATGCGTAATCGCGCATTAACCGACACCTTTGAGCCTGGATCTACCGTCAAACCGTTTGTGGTTGCAGCGGCATTAGAAGCTGGCACCGTTAAGGCAAATGAGCTTATCCAAACCTCGCCAGGTTGGATGCGTATTGGTGGTCGTCAAGTGCGCGACTCTAACAACTACGGCGAAATGTCGCTGGCAAAAATCCTTGTTAAATCAAGTAACGTTGGCATCAGTAAGTTGGCATTGTCTATGCCGGTGCAACAGTTATTGGGCACTTATCAGTCAATGGGGCTGGGTAATTATTCTGGCATCAATTTAACTGGCGAAAGTGCTGGGCTTATTCATGACCGTAACCGCTGGTCTGACTTTGAACGCGCCACCTTATCATTTGGTTATGGCTTTACCGCGACGCCTCTGCAAATTGCGCGTATGTACGCCACGTTAGGCAGCGGCGGTGTGTTGTATCCCGTTTCGATTTTAAAACTCAAGCAAGCCCCTAAAGGCGAGCAAGTTATTTCTACTCAAGTGGCTAAAGATGTCATGCAAATGCTTGTGGGCGTGACCGAACTGGGCGGCACCGCGAGACAGGCTCATATTGACGGTTATCCGGTGGCGGGTAAAACCGGTACCAGCCGTAAAGCCGTTGCAGGAGGTTATGGTGATGATTATGTTGGCTTATTTGCCGGTGTTGCGCCTGTTCACAAACCTCGATTAGCGATTTCAGTGGTGATTAATGAACCGAAAGGTGACAAATATTATGGCGGTGATGTCGCAGGGCCTGCTTTTGCCAAAATTATGTCCGGGGCATTGCAAATGCTGAATGTTGAGCCAATTTCAGAGCGAGAGGCTATCCATTTAGCCACTGCGCAAGGAGCGCAGCATGATGTTATTAAATGATTTATTAGCACCGTGGTTTCATTATGCTGGCTCAGAGTCGATTAATGGCTTAACACTAGACAGCCGCAGTGTCAGCCAAGGTGGATTATTTGTTGCTCTACCTGGTTATAAAGTCGATGGTCGCGAGTATATTTCACAAGCTATCGATGCCGGCGCTGCTGCAATATTGATTCATACTGATAATCCTGATCAGCACGGCTTAGTCGATTTACAGCAATACCAAGTTCCGTTGGTGTATTTTTTTCAACTGTCGCGACAGTTGTCTGCCGTTGCTGCCCAATTCTATGCAACTCATACCCATTCATTAGCATTAATTGGCGTAACTGGCACTAACGGCAAAACCTCTGTTAGCCAAATCATTGCACAAATCGTGAATTTACTCGGACACCCAGCGGCCGTTATGGGTACGTTAGGCAATGGCATTTGGGGACAATTAGTCGACAGCGGTAATACAACGGCTGATGCCATTACCGTAATGAAGCAATTAGCTGAGTTTAATGCTCAAGGGGTGAAAGTGTGCGCCATGGAAGTGTCTAGCCATGGTTTAGTGCAAGGCCGTGTAGAGGCCGCCCCCTTCGAAACGGCTATTTTTACTAATTTAAGCCGTGATCACCTTGATTATCATGGTGATATGGATGCTTATGCCGCTGCTAAGAAACGCTTATTTCATTTCCCTAGCTTAAAACACGGTGTGATTAACATTGATGACGCCACAGGTACCAAGTGGTTTGCTGAGCTCGCTAATCGTCAGATTAAGTCGTTCAGTACTCAAGGCGATGCCAGTGCCGACTTTTATTGTACCGAGGTGCAATATCATGATGCAGGTGTTAGCGCGGTGTTGCATTATCCAGCATTAAATGGCCAAAGCAGTTTATCGGCCAGCGTTGAATCACCCTTACTTGGCGCGTTTAATTTATCAAATTTAGTCGCAGCCATTGCAGCGTTGTATTTGCAAGGCATGTCGATGACCGCCATGCTCGCGGTGATGCCAAATTTAGTCCCTGTTTCCGGTAGAATGGAGCGTTTTTCCGCTGCTAATAAAGCCACTCTAGTGGTTGATTATGCGCATACGCCAGATGCCATTGAGCAAGCACTAAAAGCATTGCGCGTGCACTGCCAAGGTACCTTGTGGTGTGTGTTTGGTTGCGGCGGTGATCGCGACAAAGGTAAACGACCATTAATGGCGCAGGCGGCTGAGCAATATGCAGACAAAGTGATGATCACTAGCGACAATGCGCGCAGCGAAGATCCACAAACCATTATCAACGATATTTTACAAGGCATCAGCCAACCCAATAATGTGCTAACACATGTTGATCGTATTGAGGCTATTACTCGTGTTGCAGCATTAGCACAAGCTGATGACATTGTATTGCTTGCAGGTAAAGGGCATGAAACCTATCAAGAAGTTGCAGGTCAACGCATCGATTATGATGAACGCGCTTTAGCACTAGCTTTGTCTAAGGACGCATTATGATTAGTTTATCGCTTGCTCAACTCGCTGAGCACTTACAAGGTCAATTGCACGGTAAAGATCAAGCTATCTCAGCGGTGAGTACCGATAGCCGTAAGATAGACACAAAGTGTTTATTTGTTGCGTTAAAAGGTGAGCGTTTCGATGGTCATGATTTTGCCAAAACGGCCATCGATAATGGCGCTGCGGCATTGTTGGTTGATCATGTTCTGCCGTTTGATGTTGCGCAAATTGTGGTTGCCGATACTCAAAAAGCCATGGGCAATATTGGCGCGCTTGTGCGTCAACACGTTAACCCAATCAGCATTGCGCTGACGGGTTCTAACGGTAAAACCAGCGTGAAAGAAATGGTTGCCACTATTTTATCGCAACAACACCAGGTGTTATTTACCGCGGGTAATTTCAATAATGAAATCGGCGTACCGTTAACACTGCTGCGTTTAACTCAAGGCGATGAATATGGCGTGTTTGAGTTAGGTGCCAATCACCGTGGTGAAATCGATTACACCTCTTCATTAGTGCAACCGCAAGTGGCATTAGTGAATAATATTGGCAGTGCACACCTAGAAGGCTTTGGTTCGCTTGAGGGTGTGGCCGAAGCCAAATCAGAAATTTTTAATCATCTGGCTAACAACGGCACTGCGATTATTAATGCTGATGATAAATATGCCCCTTATATGATGCAACGCTCGCAAGGCCACAAGCAGTTACGTTTTTCGTGTCAGGCAGACGTTGATGCAGACGTTAAAGCTATCGATATTGAAGCTGACGAAAATGGCTGTTGCCAGTTCATGTTGACCTTCAATGGTCAGCAAGTCGCGGTGCAATTACCTCTGGCGGGATTACACCAAGTGAGTAATGCACTCGCTGCCGCGTCTATGTGCCTAGCGCTTAGTATTCCGTTATCGGTTATCGCACAAGGGTTTGTATTATTACAACCGGTTAAAGGGCGTATGCAGCCGCATAAGCTCGGGCGCATGCTGTTAATTGATGACAGTTATAACGCAAATCCCACTTCAGTCAGTGCTGCAATCAATTGGTTGCAACAACGTGATGGTTATCGTTGTTTAGTGCTGGGAGATTTGGGCGAATTAGGCGACAATGCTGCCCCTTTGCACGCCAGCGTTGGATTGCAGGCGAAAAATGCAGCAATAGAGAGGTTATTCTGTTGCGGTCAACTTTCGGGCCATACCAGTGAGGCTTTTGGTAGCGAGCATTTTTCCGCACAAGACAAATTGATTGTCGCATTACAACAACACCTCAAAGATGTTGAAGGCAATGTGACTATTTTAGTTAAAGGTTCTCGCAGCGCTGCTATGGAGCGGGTTGTCGACAGTTTATTGAATGCCTATGGGCGTGGGGAGTTAGTGTAGATGCTGGTTTATCTAGCCGAGTATTTAACCCAATTTTATAGCGGGTTTAACGTTTTTTCATATGTAACGTTCCGGGCTATTTTAGGCTTGTTGACTGCATTGGTGTTTAGTTTGTGGTGGGGACCGATTTTAATTAAGCACCTGCAAACGCTGCAAATTGGTCAGGTTGTACGTGATGACGGTCCAGAATCGCATTTCAGCAAGCGTGGCACCCCGACAATGGGTGGGATTCTGATCCTTGCAGGTATTTTTATCAGTGTGTTGCTATGGGGTGATTTATCGAATCGCTACGTATTAGTTACGCTGTTTGTGTTAGGCAGTTTTGGCGCGATTGGCTTTATTGACGATTACCGCAAAGTGGTTAAAAAGGACTCTAAAGGCCTTATTGCCCGTTGGAAATATGCACTGCAATCAATTGCAGCAATCATCGTGGCCGTGTTTTTATACAGCTCTTCGACCATGAATGGCGAAACACAATTAGTGGTGCCGTTTTTTAAAGACGTGATGCCACAACTTGGGTTGATGTTTATTGTACTGGCTTACTTCACCATTGTGGGCGCGAGTAATGCCGTGAACTTAACCGATGGTTTAGATGGCTTGGCGATTATGCCAACGGTCATGGTTGCGGCAGCATTTGCGTTAATTGCTTACTTGTCTGGTCATGCACAATTTGCCAGTTATTTGCATTTACCGCATTTACCTCTAGCCGGTGAACTCGTGATTGTGTGTACCGCAATGGTCGGTGCTGGCTTAGGCTTTTTGTGGTTTAACACTTACCCAGCACAAGTATTTATGGGCGATGTTGGTTCATTGGCATTAGGTGCTGCATTAGGTGTTATCGCGATTTTGGTTCGCCAAGAGATTTTGTTAGTGATTATGGGCGGTGTATTTGTAATGGAAACCGTATCGGTGATCTTACAGGTAGGTTCGTACAAGTTGCGCGGTCAGCGTATTTTCCGTATGGCGCCTATTCATCATCACTATGAGTTAAAAGGATGGCCGGAGCCACGGGTTATTGTGCGCTTTTGGATTATCTCATTGTTTTTAGTGTTATTGGGTCTTGCGACTCTAAAACTACGCTAAGCAATCATTAAGGTAGATATTATGCAATCTAAGTACACGCACATTGTTTTAGGCTTGGGAGCTACAGGGCTTTCAGTCGTGCGTTTTTTAGCAACCAAGGGCATTAAACCCTTAGTGATGGACAGTCGTCGTAATCCTCCAGGGGCCGAGACACTGGCACAAGAATTTGCAGATATTGAATTAATAAAGGGTGGGTTTGATTGTCGCTACTTAGTGCAGTCGAGTCAGATCATTATCAGCCCTGGTGTACCTATTGATACCCCTGAAGTGCGTGCTGCACTGGACATGGGTATTGAAGTCATTGGCGACGTAGAGTTATTTGCTCGTGAAATTGCCGATCGTAAACCTTGTGTTGTTGGTATTACCGGCTCAAACGGTAAATCTACCGTGACCACATTGGTTTACGAAATGCTGCAAAAAGCCGGTATGTCTGTCGCCATTGGCGGCAATATCGGCACGCCGGCATTGGATTTACTCAGCGAAGATGCTGAGTTTTATGTGCTTGAACTGTCGAGTTTTCAGTTGGAAACCACGCATTCGTTAAATTGTATTGCTGCGACCTGTTTAAACATTAGCGAAGATCATATGGATCGCTACAGTGACTTGAACTCGTATCGCGAAGCCAAATTACGTTTATACCCACAAAGTCGATTTGTGATGTATAACCTCGATGATGAGCTCACGTATCCATTAGAGCCAATGAACCAAAATCATTTTTGCCTTGGCGTACCAGAAGGCGATGCTTGGGGATTAAGTGATGGCAAGATTTTCCATGGCGACAGTGAGATTGTTAACTTAAATGAAGTGTCATTGATTGGTAGCCACAACCACGCCAATTTACTTGCGGCAATGTCACTCGCGTATGCCTGTGGTGTCGATAAAGAGTCGATGGTTGATGTCGCGAAGCATTTTGTTGGCTTAAGTCATCGCTGTGAATTAATCGGTGTCAAACAAGGTGTGTCGTATATTAACGACTCAAAAGCCACAAACGTAGGTGCAACCGTTGCTGCATTAGAAGGGTTAAATTCGCACCTGGGTGATTTATATTTAATTGCGGGCGGTGACGGTAAAGGCAGTGATTTCAGTCCGCTTACTGAACCGCTGGCTAACATTACTCAGCTGATTACGTTAGGTCGTGATGGACCTAAAATTGCCAAGTTAAAAGCAGACTCAATAGCCGTGAATAGCATGGCAGAAGCGGTAGCCAAAGCGGCAGAATTAGCATCGTCTGGCGATATCGTTTTACTGTCGCCTGCCTGTGCCAGTTTAGATATGTATAAGAGCTTTATGGCTCGTGGCGATGACTTTAAGCAATGTGTGGAGTCGTTACCCGATGGCGAGTAACGAGCAACAACTCAGCTTGTTTAAACAAGGCTTGAATTGGGCTTTACCGTCATTGTTGTCTGACAACAGTGCGCCGGGAATGCCGCTGTATGATCGTAGTTTTTTAGTGGCGATTATTGGCTTGATGTGTTTTGGTTTTGTCATGGTGATGTCGGCTTCTATGCCTGAAGCCACAAAGCTAACTGGCGATCCATTTTATTTTATGTACCGCCATGTGTTGTATTTAATTGGCTGTGTGGTGATTGCGTTTTTTGTGTTGAAGTTTGAGGTTAGCTACTGGGAAAAAAACAGTGGCATGTTGATGCTAGGCGTACTGGTATTGCTCATTGCTGTATTGTTTATTGGTACCTCGGTAAACGGCGCAAGGCGCTGGTTGTCTATCGGGCCAATACGTATTCAAGTCGCTGAAATGGCCAAGTTTGTGTTTATTGTTTACATGGCAGGCTATTTAGTTAGGCGTCATGGTGAGTTACGCGAAAACCGCAAAGGCTTTATTAAACCTATTGGTGTATATGGTTTATTTGCATTGTTAATTCTATTGCAGCCTGACCTGGGTACCGTGGTGGTATTGTTCGTGTGTACGGTAAGTTTATTGTTTTTAGCCGGCGCCAGAATCATCGACTTTATGGCGTTGATTTTGTTAGGGGTCATCACATTTGTGCTGCTGATATTGTTTGAGCCATACCGTATGCGACGAGTGACCTCGTTTATGGACCCATGGGAAGACCCATTTGGTAGTGGCTATCAGTTAACACAATCATTAATGGCGTATGGCCGTGGTGATTGGTTTGGCCAAGGTTTAGGTAACAGTATTCAGAAGTTAGCTTATTTGCCTGAGGCGCATACCGACTTTATTTTTGCCGTGATAGGTGAAGAGCTCGGTTTTGTTGGCATCATTATGGTGTTGCTGGCGTTATTTTTTGTGGCTATCCGTGCGATTAGATTAGGCAACTTGTGTTTAAAGATGCAACGTCCATTTGAAAGCTACGTGGCATACGGCGTCGGGATTTGGGTGTGTTTCCAAACAGTCGTTAACGTGGGCGCCAGTATTGGTATGCTGCCAACTAAAGGGTTAACACTGCCCTTTATTAGTTATGGTGGCAGTAGTTTATGGGTCATGACCGCGGCGGTGATGTTACTGGTCAGAATTGATTACGAGCGCCGACTGAGTTTGGTGCAAGCCGTACAAGGGAGAACAAGTTAATGAATAGCAATGTGAGTCGTTCTCCACGTATTTTGGTGATGGCAGGCGGTACTGGCGGGCATGTCTTTCCTGCTCTGGCAGTAGCGAAATATTTGGCTGAAAAAGGCTGGCAAGTGCGTTGGTTAGGCACGGCTGACCGAATGGAGGCGCGTTTAGTGCCTCAGCACGGCTTTGATATTGAGTTTATTGATATTAAAGGTGTTCGCGGCAATGGCCTTATTAGAAAATTAGCCGCACCATTTAAAATAGTGCGTTCGATTATTCAAGCTAAAGCCGTGATAGATGATTTTAAACCGAATGTCATTTTAGGCATGGGTGGATTTGCCAGCGGACCTGGCGGTGTAGCGGGTAAGTTATCGGGTGTACCAGTCGTTTTGCATGAGCAAAATGCAATACCCGGAATGACCAATAAATTGCTGTCTAAAATTGCTAAAAAAGTATTGTGCGCGTTTCCCAATACCTTTGGCAATAACGTTGCGAATGTGGAAGTTGTTGGTAACCCTATTCGCCAAGAGCTTATCGCATTAGGCGAACAAACCAAAAAGCCGCAAGTCGATGCGTTACGCATTTTAGTGGTCGGTGGCAGTTTAGGTGCCAAAGTGCTCAATGATGTGATGCCTGCAGTGGTAGCTCATTTAAGCAAACATCACTCGATTACGGTATGGCACCAAGTGGGTAAAAATAACCACACTGCAGTTAAAGCCAGTTATCAGCAATTAGGCCAGCTAGACACGGTTAATGTGGCCGAATTTATTGATGATATGGAAGCCGCTTATCGTTGGACAGATGTGGTTGTTTGTCGCTCAGGTGCGTTAACCGTATCTGAACTCGCCGCAGTAGGGCTTCCAAGTATTTTGGTGCCTTATCCACATGCAGTAGACGATCATCAAACCGTAAATGCGTCAGTGTTGGTTGATGCCGGTGCAGGCTTTTTATTACCGCAAACGATTTTAAATGCAGACAATCTTGCTGAAAAATTGCAGTTGTTTGCTGAACATAGAGAAGAACTCGCCCAAATGGGCCGAAAAGCACGAGGCGTTGCAGTGTTAGATGCCACTCAACGAGTAGCAGATATTTGTGCCTCAGTTGCAACAAAGGGTTGAAATGACAAAGACAGAAAGATACGCACAACTTCGTAGCATGATCCCTGAAATGAGACGGATCAAGCGCATTCATTTTGTTGGCATCGGTGGTGCTGGCATGGGTGGTATTGCCGAAGTGTTAGTCAATGAAGGCTATCAAATCAGTGGTTCTGACATTGCGGTTAATAGCGTAACAGAACGCCTACAAAGCTTGGGTGCAAAAATCATTATTGGCCATCAGGCCCAAAGTGTTGAGCAAGTTGATGTGGTGGTGGTGTCTACCGCAATTAACCCGCAAAACCCTGAGATTATTGCTGCAAAAGAATTACGTATTCCGATTGTTCGCCGTGCTGAAATGCTGGCAGAGCTGATGCGTTATCGTCATGGTGTAGCTATTGCTGGCACTCACGGTAAAACAACAACCACCAGTTTAATTGCCAGTGTGTATGGTCAGGCAGAGCGTGATCCAACATTTGTGATTGGTGGACTGTTAAACAGCGCAGGCACTAATGCACGTTTAGGCAAAAGCCGTTATCTGATTGCTGAAGCGGATGAAAGCGATGCAAGCTTTTTGCATTTGCAGCCAATGGTCAGTGTGATCACCAATATCGAAGCGGATCACATGGATACTTATGGTGGCGACTTTGAAAAGTTAAAAACCACCTTTGTCGATTTTTTACATAACTTGCCGTTTTATGGTGTTGCCGTTATGTGTATTGACGACGATGTCATCCGTGAAATTATGCCGCGTATTGGTCGCCAGGTAGTGACTTATGGCTTTAGTGAAGATGCCGATGTGCAAGCGATTAATTTTGCGCAAAATGGCCATCAATCTAGCTTCACTGTGAAACGCCATAATAAGGATGATTTAGACATTGTCTTAAATCTACCTGGGCAGCATAACGTATTGAATGCTTTAGCTGCGATAGCGGTAGCAAGTGAAGACGACATAGATGATAACTCGATTGTACAAGCGTTAGCAGAGTTTGAAGGCATTGGCCGTCGATTCCAGCACCTAGGTGAATTTGCGACTCCTAACGGTAATGTCATGTTGGTCGACGATTATGGTCACCATCCAAGTGAAGTGTTGGCAACGATTAAAGCTGCGCGTGCAGGTTGGCCAGATAAACGCCTCGTTATGGCGTATCAACCGCATCGTTATAGTCGTACACGTGATTTATATGAAGACTTTGTTGATGTGTTGTCGCAAGTCGATTGTTTACTGCTACTTGATGTTTATGCCGCAGGTGAAGCACCTATTCCTGGCGCAGATGGACGAGCGTTGTGTCGTTCAATTCGTTTGCGTGGGCAAATTGATCCTATTTTTGTTGCCAGCCCAGATCAGTTAGCCGCTGTCTTGCCAGATGTATTACAGGATGGTGATTTATTTTTTACTCAAGGTGCAGGCAATATCGGGGCATTATCGAAAGAATTAGCCCTTAGCGAATTAGGCTTTAAAGCTCAGCAAGAAGAACAAGGAAATGATTGATTTTTCATCAATTATTGTGTTGAAAAATCGAGCTTTAATCCTAAAGGATTGGTCGATATAATGGCCGATCTTTTGGGGCTAACCCCGGAACAACGTCAGAGGCGGATTTAAGGTGTCGTGGAGCGATAAAGGGCGCCAATTAAAACAGAATCTAGCACGTGTAAATTGGTATTTTTGCACTGGCGTACTGTTTTTACTATGTGTGCTCGGCACAGTTGTTTGGGGTGGAATACAGCTTCATAATCTGCTTAATGATGCAGATGCTCTGCCCATTGAGGCGGTAGCCGTTAAAGGTGAGAGGCTTTACACCACCGATGACGAGATTAAAAATGCGCTGCAATCGTTAATGCAAAATAGTTTTTTTAGCGCAGATGTACTTGACGTGCAAAAAGCATTAGAAGCCTTACCGTGGGTATATCATGCCTCAGTAAGACGAGAATGGCCGGCAAAATTTAAAGTGACTCTGCAAGAGCAACAAGCAGTGGCACATTGGAATAACACCGCGTGGTTGAATGTAAATGGTGAGGTTTTTGAAGCGCTTGCGCATGCAGAACACACCAGTTTACCACTCTTATCAGGACCAGAAGGAACTGAGCAAGAGGTGTTAACCAGTTTTCAACAGTTAAATGATTTACTAACAATAAATGGCTTCACCTTAGTCAATTTACGTTTAAGTCCTCGTCATGCTTGGCATGCAGTATTAGCCAACGGGATTGAAATTGAGCTCGGGCGAGAAGATAAAATGTCACGGATACAACGCTTTATTAATGTGTATCCGACGTTGAAGCAAAGTGATAAACCAGTTGCAACCGTTGATTTACGTTACGATACCGGGTTTGCAGTAGGCTGGGGTGATTCAAAACAGAGAGTCGACAATAAATGACCAAAAATCAGGAAAGAAACCTCATCGTGGGGCTAGATATAGGGACATCCAAGGTCGCAGTGATCATTGGTGAAGTATTACCTGATGGTGAGATTAGTGTCATTGGTTTAGGTAACCATCCTTCACGCGGTATGGACAAGGGCGGTGTTAACGATCTCGACTCTATAGTACGCAGTGTGCAACGTGCATTAGATCAAGCTGAGTTAATGGCTGATTGCCAAGTGTCGTCAGTGTATTTAAGCATTTCGGGTAAGCACATTGCTTGTCAAAATGAAAACGGCATGGTGTCAATTAACGACGAAGAAGTGACTCAAGAAGACGTTGATAATGTTATTCATACCGCTCGCTCAGTAAAAATACCGACAGAGCGCCGTATTTTGCATGTGTTGCCGCAAGAGTATTCAATCGACGTTCAAGATGGCATTAAAAGCCCTATTGGTATGTCTGGTATGCGTATGGAAGCCAAAGCACACATCGTGACATGCGCCAATGATATGGCCAAAAACATAACCAAAAGTGTTGAACGTTGTGGGTTAAAAGTCGACGACTTAGTGTTTTCAGGGATTGCGTCAGCAGACTCTGTACTGACTAACGACGAGAAAGATTTAGGCGTATGTATCGTCGATATTGGTGGTGGAACGACCGATATTGCTGTATATACCAACGGCGCATTACGTCATTGTGCGGTTATCCCAGTCGCGGGTAATCAAGTGACCAGTGATATCGCTAAAATTTTTAGAACACCGTTAACTCATGCCGAGCAGATTAAAGTGCAATTTGCCAGCGCAAGAAGTTCAACGGTAAGTCGCGAAGACAGCATTGAAGTTCCGTCAGTAGGCGGCCGTCCTTCGCGCAGTATGTCCAGGCATACATTGGCTGAAGTTGTTGAGCCAAGATATCAAGAATTGTTTGAGCTCGTGCTTAAGCAGCTGCAAGACAGTGGGTTAGAAGACCAAATTGCAGCAGGTATTGTACTCACCGGAGGCACGTCCTCAATATCAGGTGCAGTTGACATTGCCGAGGCAACATTTGGTATGCCAGTTCGTGTGGCATCACCGTTGCCTGTAAAAGGGTTATACGAATATGTGGATCAACCTATTTACTCAACAGGAATAGGCTTGCTTCATTATGGCGCTAGGCGAGTCATCGAACGTCAGTTCGAGCGACCAGAGCGTCAAGGGGTTACCAGCTTTTTGAATCGGGTCAAAAGTTGGTTTAAAGGTGAATTTTAATAACGCAGACATACGGAGATCAGACAATGTTTGAGATCATGGACACTCATTCAGACGAAGCGGTGATTAAGGTCATCGGCGTCGGTGGTGGCGGCGGAAACGCTGTCGAACATATGGTAAAACACAGCATCGAAGGTGTTGAATTTATCGTCACAAATACAGATGCGCAAGCATTACGTAAATCAAGCGCGGGTTCTACAATCCAGCTTGGACGTGATGTGACTAAAGGCCTTGGTGCTGGTGCAAACCCAGATGTGGGTCGTCAAGCCGCTGAAGAAGATCGCGAAAATATTCGTGCTGCCATTAAAGGGTCAGATATGATCTTTATCGCAGCAGGTATGGGCGGTGGTACGGGTACTGGTGCCGCACCTGTCGTAGCAGAAATTGCGCGCGAAGAAGGTATTTTAACTGTTGCTGTAGTGACCAAGCCTTTTCCTTTTGAAGGGAAAAAGCGTATGGCCTATGCAGAACTGGGCATTGCCGAGTTAGCTAAACACGTGGATTCGTTAATTACGATCCCAAATGAAAAGCTGCTTAAAGTGCTTGGCCGTGGTACTTCATTGCTTGATGCATTCGCTGCAGCCAACAACGTACTACTTGGTGCCGTTCAAGGTATTGCAGAGCTAATTACTCGTCCAGGTTTAATCAACGTCGATTTCGCCGATGTGAAAACGGTAATGTCTGAAATGGGTAATGCCATGATGGGCACCGGTGTCGCACGTGGAGATGATCGCGCTGAAGAAGCTGCAGAAGCTGCTGTGGCCAGCCCATTACTTGAAGATATTGATCTAGCGGGTGCGCGCGGCGTATTGGTTAACATTACCGCAGGTATGGACATTACAATCGAAGAGCTTGAAACTGTGGGTAACCACGTTAAAGCTTACGCATCAGACAATGCGACTGTTGTTGTTGGTGCTGTCATTGATCCTGAAATGAGCGACGAGTTACGTGTGACTGTTGTTGCTACCGGTATTGGCGCTGAGAAAAAACCAGACATTCAATTGGTGTCAAAACCTGTTGCACGTCCAGAGCCAGTTGCCATTGAGCCTCGTCCAGAGCCTGTTGAAGAAGTGATTCCTCAAACTAGCTATGCGGCGCCAAAAGGCAACGCGGTTCCACAGCAACAACCTTCTCAACGTCCTGATGCTGATTATCTTGATATTCCAGCATTCTTACGTAAGCAGGCTGACTAAAACTCGGATAAAACGTGATGTTTTCGCGTGATTAATGAGTACGCTGTTGTAATAAAGGTTATGTTGCAAGCCGGTTTACGGATTTGCTACTGGGTCAGTGATTTTTTTGTGAAAATCCAAACTTATGGTAGCATGTCATACCAGCTCTGCATGATAGTCTTAGGCTATTTTTGCAACTATTTGTTTAATATTGATATTTACGGGTTAATGAATGATTTTTCAAAGAACTGTTCAAAAAATGGTGAAGAGCACTGGAGTCGGATTGCATTCTGGCAATAAAGTGACTCTATGCATTATGCCCGCACCAGTAAATACAGGGATTGTACTTAAGCGTACCGATTTAAGCCCAGCTGTGTCTATTCCAGCCAAGGCCGATATGGTGCGTGAAACCACTATGTGTACAGCCTTAGTAAACGATGCTGGTATTAGAATATCAACGATTGAGCATCTGTTTGCGGCACTTGCCGGCTTAGGCATCGATAATGCAATTATCGAAGTCGATGCACCAGAAATCCCGATTATGGATGGTAGTGCAAGCCCGTTTGTGTTCTTACTGCAAAGTGCAGGCATCAAAGAACAAGCGGCGCCGAAAAAATACCTGAAAATTACCAAACCCGTGCGTGTTGAAGATGGTGATAAATGGGCTGAGCTAAAACCTTTTAAAGGGTTTAGAGTTGATTTTAAAATTGACTTTGCTCATCCAGAAATTGCCCGTAGTCAACAACACATGATTATGGATTTTTCAACTTCAGCGTTTGTTAAAGACATTAGTCGTGCCAGAACATTTGGTTTTATGCGTGATATTGAATACCTACGTGCAAATAATCTTGCACTTGGTGGCAGCATGGAAAATGCCGTTGTACTTGACGAATATCGTGTATTAAACCCTGATGGTCTGCGTTATGAAGACGAATTCGTTAAGCACAAAATTCTCGATGCATTTGGTGATTTGTATGTTGCAGGTCATGCCATCGTTGGCGAATTTGTTGCTTATAAAACCGGACATGCGTTAAACAACCAACTCGTGCGTGCATTACTTGCTCAGCAAGATGCATGGGAGTTAGTCAGCTTTGACAAAGAGGCTGATGTTCCCGTCAGCTTCATGGTTCCGGGTGCGCTCGCGCACGCTTAATCGTTAAGATTGCCTATTACGGCTGGCTAATGCAGCCAGCCGTTTTAGTTTTTCACCTAGCGTACCATCGACATGTTCCGCCAATGCTTCAATATGTTGTGCTGCAGTGGTACTAATAACGTTTTGATTGGTGCTAACTTGTGGCTTAACTAATGCAAGCCCAGGATTGACTTTAACCTCAATAGCGGTAAGCATCGGAAGCGTGTCAATTTGAAGCTGTTGTAATAGCTTCTGCTTTTGAAAGTTTATTCTTGCAGCCCATGCTGCAGATGTAGTTTCAATAACAAGAACACCCTGGCGGAGATTAGCAACTTTAAGCTGCTCTGCTACAGGACCATTTAATGTCTGTTTTACATATTGATTCAGATTATTTAATAGTTCTGCTTTCTCGGCAAGTTCAGGCAGTCTCCCAGACAAATGGACTAAATTACTGAGATCTTGAGGGGGCTTTTTCATATGATAATAAGATGGCTGAATTAGGCTATGAGTGTAACAGTTTTTATTCAAGGTCGAAATGGCGTAACACGTTGGCAACCCAGCAAACGGTGGTTACTCTTACCTATTATTCTTATGGCCACAGGCACTGGAATATATCAATACAACACTGACCGCTTTGCTAGCCAACAAGCTAAAGTTGACGAAAACAAACAATTACGTCAACAGCAAACGCAACAAGTGATTGAACTCAAAACCGCAACTGAAACCCAATTAGCAGCACTTGTTGCTCATGTGGCGAAAATGCAAGCCAAAATTACCCGACTTGAAGCCCTTGGCCAACAAGTTGCGCAAAATAACCTCCTTGATGATCAATTTGATTTCTCTACAGAAGTTGGACTCGGTGGTTTAAGCGAAATAGGTAATGGCGTCGAATTAAGTCAGCTTATCGATGAAATGAGTAAGCTGGCATCCAGAATTGATAATAATAATGTTCAGTTATCCCTACTTGAAACAGTAGCATCTAATCTCCATATAGATGAAGAGCGTTATATATCAGGGCGGCCAATCGATAAAGGTTGGTTATCTTCGCCCTATGGTTTACGAAATGACCCTTTTAGCGGCCGTCGAACAATGCATAAAGGCATTGATTTTGCCGGTAAAGAAGGGGCGGATGTTACAGCAACTGCAGCAGGCGTTGTAACATGGTCAGGAAGCATGCTTGGGTATGGCGAGTTAGTCGAAATAGATCATGGTAATGGTCTTCGCACTCGATATGGTCATAATAAATCTCTGTCAGTAAACGTAGGTGACGTGGTTGCCAAAGGCGATAAAATTGCCAGTATGGGAAGCACAGGCCGTTCAACCGGCCCCCATGTGCATTACGAAGTGTTGCGCGGTAAGCAACAAATAGATCCACAAGAGTACGTTTACCGCAAAGCAAGTTAATAATATTAACGGTTAATGCGCTCAAATGAGCCAAACCTACAACAGATAAGTGATTAAGATGTTAGGCAAACTACTGACAAAAGTATTCGGAAGTCGCAACGATCGCACTCTGAAAAATCTCGGCAAAATCGTAAATCAAATTAACGCATTAGAGGCTGACTATGAAAAGCTATCTGATGAAGAGTTAAGAGCCAAAACAGAAGAGTTTCGTCAGCGCTTAGACGGCGGCGAAAACCTAGACGGCATCATGGCTGAAGCCTTCGCGGTAGTGCGTGAAGCGTCAAAACGTGTTTTCGATATGCGCCCCTTCGACGTACAGCTACTTGGCGGTATGGTTTTAGACAGTAACCGTATTGCTGAAATGAGAACCGGTGAAGGTAAAACATTAACGGCAACATTACCTGCATACCTTAACGGAATATCAGGTAAAGGTGTTCACGTTATTACCGTAAACGATTACTTAGCGCGTCGTGATGCTGAAAACAACCGTCCATTATTTGAATTCTTAGGCTTAACCGTAGGCATTAACGTTGCCGGTTTAGGTCAACATGAAAAGAAAGAAGCTTATAACGCTGATATTACCTATGGTACTAACAACGAATTTGGCTTCGACTACCTTCGTGACAACATGGCGTTTTCACCACAAGAACGTGTACAGCGCCCACTGCATTACGCACTGATTGACGAAGTCGATTCAATCTTAATTGATGAAGCTCGTACGCCATTAATTATTTCAGGTGCAGCAGAAGATAGCTCAGAGCTATACGCTAAAATTAACTTGTTAATTCCAAGTTTAATTCGCCAAGATAAAGAAGACACCGAAGATGAAATTGGTGAAGGCGACTACAGCATCGACGAAAAAGGCAAGCAAGTTCATTTAACTGAACGAGGCCAAGAGAAAGTTGAGCTACTTCTTATCGAAAAAGGCATGTTAGCTGAGGGTGATTCACTTTACTCTGCCACTAACATCTCTTTATTACACCATGTTAATGCTGCATTACGTGCGCATACATTATTCGAAAAAGATGTCGACTATATTGTTCAAGATGATGAAGTTATTATTGTTGATGAACATACCGGTCGTACCATGCCAGGTCGCCGTTGGTCAGAAGGATTACACCAAGCTGTTGAAGCTAAAGAAGGTGTTAATATCCAAAATGAAAACCAAACGTTAGCGTCTATTACGTTCCAGAACTACTTCCGTCAGTATGAAAAACTGGCTGGTATGACAGGTACCGCAGATACTGAAGCATTCGAGTTTCAACACATCTATGGATTAGACACCGTTGTGGTGCCAACTAACCGTCCTATGGTTCGTAACGATATGGCCGACTTAGTCTATCTTACTGCACCAGAGAAATATGCCGCCATTATTAAAGATATCGAGGGTTGTCGTGAACGTGGTCAGCCAGTATTAGTCGGTACCGTGTCCATCGAACAATCAGAATTGCTTAATTCACTATTGAAAAAAGCTAACATTCCACATAGCGTGCTAAATGCTAAATTCCATGAGAAAGAAGCTGAGATTGTTGCCCAAGCCGGTAGTTTAGGTGCAGTGACTATTGCAACTAACATGGCTGGTCGTGGTACAGATATCGTATTAGGCGGTAACTGGAACATGGAAATTGAAGCGCTAGATAATCCAACTGCGGAACAAAAAGCTAAAATTAAAGCAGATTGGCAAATACGTCACGACGAAGTGCTTGCAGCAGGTGGTTTACACATTTTAGGTACCGAGCGTCATGAGTCACGCCGTATCGATAACCAGCTACGTGGTCGTGCGGGTCGTCAAGGTGATGCGGGTTCTTCACGTTTCTACTTATCGATGGAAGACAGCTTAATGCGCATCTTCGCATCAGACCGCGTATCGGGCATGATGAAAAAGCTTGGTATGGAAGAGGGTGAAGCTATTGAGCATCCTTGGGTATCGCGTGCAATTGAAAATGCTCAACGCAAAGTAGAAGCGCGTAACTTTGATATTCGTAAGCAACTTCTTGAATATGACGATGTTGCCAACGACCAACGCCAAGTTGTCTACGCACAACGTAATGAGTTAATGGACGCTGAGAGTATTGAAGATACCATTAAAAACATCGAACAAGATGTTATTGCCGGTATTGTCGACCAGTATATCCCACCACAGTCACTTGAAGAGTTATGGGATGTTAAAGGTTTAGAGCAACGTCTCAGTAATGAATTTAATCTCAAGCTCACTATTCAAGAATGGTTAGATAAAGAAGAAGACTTACACGAAGAAACGTTACGTGAGCGTATATTAGGTTCATGGACTGAAGCTTACCAAGCGAAAGAGCAAATGGTCGGTGCGCAAGTGCTGCGTCAATTTGAAAAAGCGGTAATGCTGCAAACGTTAGATGGATTGTGGAAAGAGCATCTAGCCGCAATGGATCATTTACGCCAAGGTATTCACTTACGTGGTTATGCGCAAAAGAACCCTAAACAGGAATATAAGCGTGAATCATTTGAATTATTCCAGCAAATGCTCGAATCATTAAAGAATGATGTTATCAGCGTACTGTCTAAAGTACAGGTGCAAGCCCAATCTGATGTTGATGAAATGGAACAGCGTCGCCGTGATGAAGAAGCAAAAATACAACACGCTTATCAACACGCAGCAGCAGAATCATTAACGGGATCAGAAGAACAAGCTCCAGAAACACCGCGTACCGTTATTCGTGATGGTGAAAAAGTCGGTCGCAATGATCCTTGTCCATGTGGCTCAGGTCAAAAATACAAACAGTGCCATGGAAAGTTAAGTTAATAATCCATTTCACGAATTAAAAGGCAGCGTATATACGCTGCCTTTTTTATTTCTAGGTAAGACTAAACCCCAACAAAATCGGGCTATTGTGGATAACTTTGGGGGTAAATAGTGCGTAACATGTAGTTAAGTACCCAAAGTGATAAAAGATCATAAAAAGATCGTTTTTTTACGTAAAAGCGCTTGCACTAAATCTTAAGCTGCCTATAATGCGCATCCACTGACACGGCAGACAGCGAAAGCAAAAGCCGGTGAGTGTTATCAAGCCATTGAGGTGGCAGAGATAACGGCAAAAAGAAGTTTGAAAAAACACTTGACGCCATAAAGGGAATGCGTAGAATACGCAGCCCTGACCTACTGAAACGGTCAACGCTCTTTAACAATTTATCAAGTAATCTGTGTGGACATTCACAGGTATTGAGTTATTCGAAATTGTCTTCTTGTTCTTCGGAATGTAGGCAATCAAAAAATTTAAACTCAATGATGAGAATGTTCAT